>JBGPOW010000269.1:0-5735 GCA_041488235.1 Binatia bacterium | reverse complement strand
TAAGTCTCGGCGCCGTGTGGGCCACTCATTCGTGGGAGCCGACGGGGGTTCTACTCATCGGGCTCTACGGACTGTTCGACACTCGCGCCGCGAACGCGAAGCTCCGCGCGCGCGAAAAACTCAAGAGGCAACCGTGAAGCAGCGTGTGCTCGCTGTCCGCGAGCGGTCGAATATGTGAACGTCTGAATCTTTTGGAAGGAGCTACCTGAACATGAACATGAACACGAAGAACGAACCGGGTCCGACCGACCCGAGTACCTGGGGCATTTCGATCCGTTCAAGCCACGACAGGGGCAACGCGCCTGCGGGCTACCTGATCGTACACGTAGAGCTAGTGCCAGGCATACTTTTCGCGCAGTGCGAACGAAACCCGTTCACGCGCGGGAAGTGGCGCTACATTTCCTTCCACTGGGGAGACGCGGCAAGCACCACGCCGGGCGATTGCCTCGGCTCGACCTGCGTGGACGATCTCGCGAACGGTTCGATCGCCCGCGACGTGTTCGAGCTACTCGAACAGGTGTCGGCGTGGTTCGATGATACACACCTCGTACTGAACCTCTCTCGAAGTGCTTGACTGGGTGGAGCGCTTACATGGCACCCCTGAAGCAACAGGTACCGGCAATCCGCACGGAGCCCGTCTTGGGCTCGACTATCTGTCAGTGCGGGCACACCCACGATTTTCACGTCGATGACGGTGGCGAATGTGCGCATGAAGCAACAGATCCTGGGTTCCTGCAGCGGCATCCGATCTGCCCATGTGCGAAGTTCAGGAAGCGCGTGCGGCAGGCGAAGGAATGACAGGAGCGGGAGTCGGTGAGCGCGTCCTCGTAGTCAGCCACGCGAGTGCGACGACGGCGAGCAGGATCGCGACGAGCCACGCTACACGCCCGTGGGCAGAGCCTTTGGCGCTTCCCCATGCCACGGCGAAGCCGGACACGGGTACGTCGGAGTCCGGACGGCTGTCCATTGCTGCATGGACGGCCTGCGTGACGACCGGGGTCAGCTCTTCCCAGTCCTCGTCCTCGTCGCGGTAGGCTTGGATTGCTTTTCGTAGCGCCTCATCCCGAGCCATTGGAGGAGCTTTCTAGCACGCGCAGGCGTCGGCCATGATCCTCGAGCGCTGCGTCGTGGTCATCGGTTACCATGCCAAGTTTGGTTTTCATCGCGGCTAGGCCGTGATTCGGGTCATCGAGACGTTTTACTATTTCGTCGAGTCGATCGGCGAGTCGTTCTTGCCCGTCAGCAATTCGCTCTAGGGCGTCGGCGAGGCGGCTACGGCTACTCATGCGACCTCGTCGGGGGGCGGAGCTGGATCGGTCTCGGCCTCTTGATCGATGTTCCGAGCCTCGTCGGCGAGCGAGAGGGCGACGAGCTGCGCGACTTTCACTCTGTCTTCTTCCGTCACGCGCGAGCCGACGAGCGGCAGCGGCGCGAGGATGCGGGATTGGTCGACCTGTGGGTTGCCCGGCAGTACGGCGAAAACGCCACCAGGGCCGAGTGGGTTGAACGGCCCGACCCGATGCTGCCAGAGTACCGGCGCCATCCCCGCCGGACTCGCTGGCTTCGCAGCGGCCGTGTAGTGCGCCACCCACAGCGGCAAGTGCAAGACCCACTCAGGCTTCCCGAGCCGCCCCCAATCCCGTTGGGTGACGTACACGATGCACCCGCCCCATTCGTCCACGATGTGGCCGGCGAGCTCTTCGGCTTTGGCGGCCCACGACGGATCGATGAGGCTGTGGTTCGGCGGATCGTCCTCAATGTCGAGCGCCGGCACGATGTCGCCAGGCCCGAGCCGACAGGCATCGGCGATCACACGCAGGGCAGCGAACTGATCAGCGACCGCCTGCTCGTGGCGAAAAAAAGTGTAGAGCCCGAATGTCGCGCCGATCCCGCGTGCTTTCGCGGTGTGCCGGGTCGATTCCCTGTCGAGCGTCGTGCCATTCGTCGCGCGCACGATTACGGCGTCCACGCGCCCGCGGTACGTCTCCCATGGAAGAGCGTCGGGCGCTTGGTGGTGGGACAAATCTATTCCATAGCCAATCATGGGATTCTCTCGCTCTTCTCTGGTCCGATCTTCATCTGCTCCCACTCGGGCTCGTAGGGCGGTGCCTTGCCGAGGTTCGCGCCGCATACGATGCAGACCCACACTCGCTCCACGCCGCGCGAAGCGTTGACCACGTGCGATCCGGGACACGTTGGGCAGATCGGCTTCTCGGTCACGGTTTTCGCTTCCCTTCTCCGAGAATTGCTCCGACCTTCTGGAACGCACCCCCCGCCGCCAACATCTCTTGGCTCTTGCGGCTCGGGTTCGTCGGTTCTTCCTGTGCCTGCTTCTCGATCAGTTCGTCGATCTCGTCGAGCGCTCGAAGTATCGCATGGCCATCTGCGGCACGCGCCTCGGCTTCGGCGATTCGCCTCTTCGTGTCATCGCGTATTCCCAACGCGAGGAGACGGAGCCTGCGGGTGACTTCACTCACCGCACGTCCCCTGTGGTTACGGACCGCACGTCGTCTCGAAGCTCACGTCGCGCCGCCCGCACGTCCTCGTAGAGGCTGAGCGCAATCAGACGAAGCCGGGCGAAGAAGAGGCGCATGGAGAGCTACCGACAAGAGATCGAGGAGGAGCACAGTCGCGCCGCCGCCGCCGTCTTGGCGAGCGCGAGGCACTCGGGGTGCAGGCCGGTGAGGTGCTCCGCTTCGACCTTCTCGCATCGGCCGACGCAAAGGGGGTCCCGCCCCTCCTTGCATGGGATGGCAGCCAGCGCGTTGCATGCGCGCTCGCACGCGTCCAGGACGGGCGGGGGCCGGGAGGCGTCCCGGGGCGCCGGAGAGGGCGCGGGAGCGGGCGGCGGGGGTGTCGGAGCCGGGGCCGCGTCCGCCGTCGGGCGGGGAGGCGGCTCGGGCGTGGGGACTGGGATAGGCTGGCAACTCGAGCAGCCGACGAAGGTCAACGCGAGCGGGATGAGGTAGAAGCAGCCGACGAGGGCCAGCGAGAGCGGGACGAGGTAGAGCGGGCGGATCATGGGGCCTCCTTGGCGACGACGGCCATCGCGTAGATGTCGGACACCTGGAAATCGCAGAGCCAGGCTTCCGTCGCGCGAAAGTCGCCGACGACCCCCCACGAGGTCCCCCAGGAGTTGCGCCCGAGAAACACCGTCGAGCCGTCCGTCTGCGTCTCGTACCCGAACAGGTAGACGTAATGGCCGCCGCCGTTCGGGTCGTTCGGGTCGAGCGGTGCCCTGATGGGCCCCTTCGCCGGAACCCAATTCTCGAAGCTGCCATCGACGAAGAAGCCGACGGTCACCCCGCACCCCGCCGCCAGAGCGCGGCGTACGTCCAAGACGCGCCTCGCTCCGCTGGACGTGATCTCGTACTCTCCGACGAGCAGATCGCGCGCATCGGCCTCCAGATCCATCAATGTGGGCTCGTGCGTAGCCGTCGCGGGCGTGGCGTCCGAACGGCTGCCGGGAGCGCTCTCGGGCCCCCTTGCATGGACGCCCCAGTCGCTGACGCCCTGCATGATATCTGCCGGCATCGCGCCGTCATCGACGAGCGGCGCGTAGCTGCCCGAGCGTGCGCGCTCGATGCATTTGCCGACGATGTAGATGCCGACCTCCGATGGGTCGAACGGGAGCGAAGCGTTTGCGACCGCCAGAGAGAGGCAGGCCGCGCCGCATGTCGCGTGCCCCGTGCACGTGCTCGTATCGCGCTGGTCCTTCACGAGCGGGCACACCGCCGCGAGGTTGACGATCGGCGGCGTGTCGGTCGCCGCCGCTGCAGGATGGGCACCGAATGCTCGACGTCCCGGGCGGTCGCTCTTCTTCCAACCCTTGTTCATGGCGCGAGTCTCCTCAATCCTTCAGGGCGCCGCTCCGCCCCGAATGTGTTGTCGTTGTTCGGAACGTACGGTCCCGCGCAGCAAAGCTGATCAGGGCAACTCGTATCCGGCGCCCCGCAGACCTCCGTCGCGAGACAGCGACCTCCGGTCGCGCAGCACTGGTACGTCCCCGCGCATGGGTCGGCTGGCCCCGGGTTGCAACGGGCGCCGACGAGGAGCGTCAGGGCTAGGAGGATGAGTAGCGTTTTCATGGGGTCATCTGGCATCCGGTGACGTGCTGCGCCCCGAGGCACGGGTTGATCGTCGAGTCGGTCCTGGCGCGCGGGTCGATGTGTGGCCACGGCTGCCCGCAGAGCACGCACAGCATGCCCGTGTTCGTGAAAGTGACCACCGGAAGGCTCGCTGACGGGGCCGCGATGCTGATGGGGAGAAATGTGGCGATGGCACCGGTCGTCGGCCAGTCCTTGCTGCCACCGGCGTTCACGGCGTCCTCGCTGCCAATGGGTCGATCGGCACCGAGCACGGGTCGACCGGCACCGCGCTCGCCCCCGCCATCGCCTTGCGCGCCTTCGCCATCCGACGCGCGGCAAGCAGGTGCCGGATCAGGGGCGACAGCTCGCTCTCCACCGCGCACACTTCGCCGACGGTTGGGTCGGTGCTGCGAAGCAGTGTGCACGCCACGTCGGCTGCCGCGACCGCCTCGCGCCCTTGCTGTTTCGTGCAAGCGACCAAGGCAGCTACCGGCACCACCAACATGAGAAACAGGATCGTGATGTGCTGCACGAGGTCATGCTTCGCCGGAGGCGTGGCGTACGGCAACGGCGACTCCTTCAGAGTTCGATGCGCGCCCACCGCCAAGACGCCGGAAAGCAACCCAGAAAGCGACATGCCCGCCGCGTTCACGACCGCCTGGAGGAAATTCCCGTTCGTCGACGCCGAGAGCGCGGCGATGACCGCCCCGATCGCCATCGCGGGCCAAGCCTGAAGTGCGGTCGGAAGCTTGTTGAACAGCTCAGGCTTGAACCGCTTCACGAGGTACATCGCGCCGAAGAGGAGCAACGCGAGCAAGGCGTTGAAGAGGCCAGGTTGCAGGGCGTCGAGGGCCGTCCGAATCGTGGTGAGCCAGGGGATCATAGCCCCGAGGGTACCCGTCCGTCTCGTGTCCGGCAAGCTGGCTGGGCGCTGGGCCAGGAAAAACAAGGGGATACGACAGGGACTCTACCGCTCACGGGCGCCTGTGTGGTAAGCCATGGATCCCATGCTCGGCACAGGCTTGGAGTTCGCCCCCGGGACGACCGACGATTGCAAGAAGCTGGTTGCACGGCTCTTCAAACCAAGCGAGATCCTCGGCGCGTACCGGTACGCACGCGCTTCTCTCAAGACGGGCGACCTCGTGATGGTCGGCTCCGAATCCGATCCGGCCGGCTTCAACGTCGAGCCGCGAACCGAGTACCTCAAGCGCCTTCGACAAGTTTTGGGGGCGAAAGCGCCGCGGACGATGCTGGCGCTCGGGATCGCGCACAAGTCGGCGCATGGGGTCGCACAGCTCCCGTTCGAGTCGGACGCCATGTGGTTGATCATCACCCGCGGGAAAGAGATGCCCATCATGTGCGTGCTCTTCACTACGCCCTACGAGGCGGTCGCCGCCGCGGCCAACTGAACCAGGAAAGGTACGGGAAGGTGAGCAACGCACGCACTGGATTTTGGAGCGCACTCGGCGCCGTGCTCGGGGGCGCCGCGGGGGCGACCGCCGGCTACTACGCGGCGCAGTTTCGACCGCGTATCACGTATCAGCGTCGTCGTGTGCACGCACGCGGCGAGCAGGAGATCGAGGACGCGATGGTGATCGGTGGCGCGACGGGCGCCGTGGTCGGTGCGTTCATCGGCGGTACGGCGGC
>JBGPOW010000268.1:0-5739 GCA_041488235.1 Binatia bacterium | reverse complement strand
TGGTGACGGTGAGTCTACGCTTCGGCCGATATCACACCATCGGCGCTGTTCTCCTCCAGCGCGAGATCGTCCGCCGTCCGGCTGCCACTGCGGAGCGGCGCGAGCGTATCCACAACCGTGCGCAGCGGAAGGTCGATCTGCGTGCACAGCGCCGCCAGATCGAAGAAGAAGCGCTCGCCGCCGAGCATCCCGTCCGCACACGTGAAGATGGCGACGCACGGCAAGACAGCGGTCTTTCCCGTCGGCTCGTGGCCGAGGAACGGACCCGCGAACGTCATTCGCGCCTCTCCCCAGCACGCGACGTGCGCGCCCTCGGCCGCGATCCCGTGGAGGGTCACGCCGTAGTCGGGGAACGCCGTGAAGAAAAGCGCGAGCTGCTGCGCGGCCTCCTCGCGATCGGCCGTCGCCAGTCCGAGGCACACCGTCTCAGGCACTCGACAACGTGCACAGCTCAGGGACAGGGTCCCGCAAGGAATAGACCGCGCAGCTGCCCGTCGACGATCGTCGAGCCGTCGTCGAACGCGCCGCCGCGCACGCCGCGGACGTCGACGTTGTTCAGCACGCCACCGAGCCCGAGCGCCTCGAGGACGCTGCCGTTCGCCAGACAGAGCGCGTCGCCGTCGCGCGCCGTCTGGATCTTCACGTTGTGCCCCGAATCGAGCTGAGCGCCGTCGAGAATGATCGCTCCCGTCGCGTCGAGGGTCACGTCGCTCGCCGTGTTCGTGACGGTCGGGTTCTCCGCGAGATCGGTCGTGAGCTCGGCGCCGTTCCCGAGCCGCAGCACTTTCGGCCCGACGATCGAGCCCGCCCGCGTCGCCATCGTGATGCGTCGCGAGCCGATGCGCGCGCCTTCGATGTCGATGCTTCCGAGCGGGTTCTTCGCGCGGATGTCGACGCGGTTGCCGCTGCTGATCGTGAGGTCGGATGCCGAGACCGGGGGCGTCGCCGTCACGACGACGTCGCCGCCGCGTGCGTCGAGCACGAGCCGGTCGGCCGCCACGAGGTGGACGTCACCGTCGAGGACGATCGACCCGGTACGCGAGGTGATGGACAGGTCGTCAGCCGTGCCGAGATCGAACGAGCCGGCGCTTTCGAAATCGCCGTCCAACGCAACCAGCGTGAGCTTGCGTAAGTCGGTCGCGTCCCCCTGCATCGCGTCGCTTTCGACAACGATCGTGTCGGCCTCGAGGACAGTCGAGCCGGTGAATTTGATCGGGTTGCACGACGTGCACTCGAGCGGTCCATGGAAGTGCGTCTTGGCCGTCGGAAAGTCGCAGAAGCCGTCGCCGTCTTCGTCGCGGATGACAAGGTCCGGCACGTCGTCGCCGTTGGCGTCGAACGAGCAGACGAGACGGCCGTCGATGGCGGTGTCGCGCGCGCCGCCTCCGTTCACGACGATGTTGGGCGCCTTGTTGAGAGCGGTAGGCGTCAGCGTCTGGTTGCCGATCTTCTGCGTGCTCAGCTGAATGTCGAAGTCGACGGGCGTGGGATCGCTCTTCGGAAACTTCTTCGGGTCCTTCGTCACCACCACGATGTAGGATGTCGGCGTCTGGACGACCTTGGCGCAGTAGCCCTTCTTGGCGAGCCTGAACCCGAGGTTGAGGCGCGTCTTGATGAGCTCGGCCGTGAACTCCGCGTCATATCCGTTCCGGATCGGTACTTGATTGAGGCCCGCGGCGTTCGGCACTCCCGGGATCTGCGCGATCAGGTTCCCGTTCGAATCGCGGAGCACGACGGACAGGTCGGCAGTCGCGCTCGCATCGTTCACGACCTCGATCTGCGCCGCCACCGACGCCGCGTCGGCCGGGCCGCTCCACCATGCGATGCCGATCGTCAGGACGGTCGCCGAGAGAATTCGTGCGGGGTACCTCATTGCTCGCCTCCTTGTTCGCGTCGAACGTGGACGCCGTAGCCTTCGCACAGCCCGGCGCGGAACGTCCATCAAAATCGTCGGCGATGGGCGAGCGACCGACGAATCGTTGCGGTGCTGGAGCGATGCGTTACGGCGAAGCGCGCCATTGTGGAGCAGCGTCTATACAGGTTGCTCTACAACTTCATCTGGTCCGCGAACCGCCCGCGGTACACCGCCTCCCCTTCGGCGCGCTGCAACACGATCTGGCAGAGCCGAATCCCGGTGTGAATCGCCAGCGGCCGCCCCGCGACGTTCGACATCTCGAGCACCTGCCGATTGTCGACGCCGGGGGCGACGAAGCCCGCCGTCACGTGGACCATCAGGCCGAGGCGCGCGAAGCGGCTGCGGCCTTCGAGCCAACCGCCGACGTCGGGGGGAAGCTTGATGCGCTCGCGAGTGATGCCGTGGATCGTTTGGCCGGGGGCGAGGACGTAGCGGCCGTCGAGACGGCGGACCTCGGTGACGGTGTGGTAGTCGGCGTCCTCGTCGAGCTCGATGACGGGCGGGCCGCCTTCCATGACGCGGATCTCGTCGCCGAGGTGGAGGTCGATCGACGCCGGGCCGACCTGATCGGGGGTGAACGGATCGATTTCGATCCGGCCGGCGGCGATCTCGCGCAGGATGACGTCGTGGGTGAGGATCACGACGGCATGCTCGCGCAGAGGGCGGCGACACGCTCCTTGGCGCCGCCGAGAATGGACGTACCGTCGCCGACCAGGAGCACGTCGAAGTCGAGGACGAGAAGGTCGCGGACGCTCGCGCGCAGACGCGGCGGGTCGTCCATCACTTTCTCACGGAGGAAGCCGCACGCGCCGGGAGGATTGCCGATGATCACGTCACCCACGATCAAGATGCGCCGCTCCAGCCAGTGGAGCGCGACCTCCCCCGGCGACTTGCCGGGCACGCCGACGACGACGAGCGGGCCGACGCGCGCTCCCGGCGTGAGGTCGCCGTTGATCACCGCGCCCTGCCCTCGCGCGTACTCCGCGTCAGCGGGGTGAATGAGGACGCGGGCGCCTGTTCGCTGCCGCACCGCACCCGTCGCCCGCAGGTGGTTGCGGTTCGTGAGCGCGATCGTTGCGACGCCCTCGCGCGCCAACGTCTCGAGGCCGTCGTCGCCGGGCAGGACGGGATCGATGCACACGTTGCCGCCGCCATCGCGGACGAGGTAGCCGTTGAAGTCGTAGCCGTGGGGCTCGGAGAACCACGACCAGGTGAGAATCCCGCTCACGACCTCGCGCAGCTGAGCCATTTACCCTCCCCACTCGGTACCCGCCGAGAAGCGGATTCTATGGAACGGCAGGGTGCCGCGATAGGCCCGGCGTCGGAACGACGGGAATTCGTCGAACGCCCGTTTGGCCTAACGAAACCTTGACAAATGGTCGCCGGACCAATAATCCATTCGGCTCTGGAGGGTTTCCACCGAATGAAAACAGGCGACGCCCAGCTCGATCTCGACGCCATCGACCGCCACATCCTGAGCCTCCTGCAGGAGAACTGTCGACTGCCGCTTGCGAAGATCGGCGAGCACGTCGGGCTCTCCGCGCCGGCGGTGACGGAGCGGGTGAAGAAGCTCGAAGACTCGGGCGTGATCACCGGCTACCACGCGGTCTTGAACGCGCGCCTCGTCGGCATGGACATCACCGCGTTCATCGGCGTCGCGATCGGACACCCGAAAGCGATCGCCAACTTCGAGCGTGCCGTCGAAGCGCTCGACGGCGTGCTCGAGTGCCACCACGTGACGGGCGAGCACACGCTGCTCCTCAAGGTGAAGACGCACAACACGTCGTCGCTCGAGGAGCTGATCCGCTGCGTGCGCTCGATCGACGGCGTCCTGCAAACCGAGACGATGGTCGTGCTGTCGACGCACACCGAGCGCCAGCAGCTCGCGCTCGACGACTCGGGCGCGGCGGGCAAGCGCTCGCGCCGGAACGGCGCCGACAAGACCGTGCACCACGCGGACAAGACGGTGCATCACTTGAAGGGCATGTAGGCGGAGGAACACGTCATGGAAGAGCGACGACGACCCCCCAAGCGACAAGGCCTCTACGATCCCATGCACGAGCACGACGCGTGCGGCGTCGGGTTCGTCGCCAACATCAAGGGTGTCGCCTCGCACACGATCGTCGAGCAAGGTCTGCAGATCCTGCAGAACCTCACCCATCGCGGCGCCTGCGGCTGCGATCCGCTGACCGGCGACGGCGCCGGCATCCTCGTGCAGGTGCCGGACGCGTTCCTGCGCAAAGTCTGCGAGCCGCTCGACATCACGTTGCCGCCACGCGGCGAGTACGGCGTCGGGCTCGTGTTCCTTCCCGGCGAGGTGAACGAGCGCAACGAGTGTCTCGAGCTCTTCGAGAAGGTCGTGCGCGAGGAGGAGCAGCGCCTCCTCGGCTGGCGGCGCGTGCCCGTCGACAAGACCAAGTGCGGCGACCTCTCGCGGCGCGTGATGCCGGAGATCCGCCAGATCTTCATCGGCCGCGGACGCGACACCGCCGACGGCGACGCGCTCGAGCGCAAGCTCTACGTGATCCGCAAGCGCGTCGAGCGCCTGGTGCGGGAGTCGAGCCTGCGCGACTCGGAGTCGTTCTACGTCTCGAGCCTGTCGACGCGGACGCTGGTCTACAAGGGGCTTCTCCTTCCCGACCAGATCCCGCAGTTCTATCGCGACCTGACGGATCCCGCGTTCGCGAGCGCGCTCGCGCTCGTCCACCAGCGCTTCAGCACCAACACGTTCCCGTCGTGGGATCGCGCCCACCCGTACCGCTTCCTCGCCCACAACGGCGAGATCAACACGCTCCGCGGCAACATCAACTGGATGCACGCGCGGGAGTCGATGTTCGCGTCGCCCCTCTTCGACGACGACATGCAGAAGCTCTTCCCGATCATCAGCCCCGGCGGCAGCGACTCGGCGATGTTCGACAACGCGCTCGAGCTGCTCGTCCACACCGGCCGCTCGCTGCCGCACGCGGTCATGATGATGATCCCGGAGGCGTGGCAGAAGCACGAGAGCATGAGCGCGGAGAAGCGCGCGTTCTACGAGTACCACGCGTGTCTCATGGAGGCGTGGGACGGCCCGGCGTCGATCGCGTTCAGCGACGGCACGGTGATCGGCGCCGTGCTCGACCGCAACGGCCTGCGCCCGTCGCGCTACGTCGTCACCAAGGACGGCCTCGTCGTAATGGCGTCCGAGGTCGGCGTGCTCGACATCGCCGCCGAGAACGTGCTCGCGAAGGGACGGCTGCAGCCCGGGCGCATGTTCCTCGTAGACACCGCGGCGGGGCGCATCGTCGACGACGACGAGCTGAAGGCGTCGATGGCGGCACGCCAGCCGTACCGCCGCTGGCTCGACGAGCAGCTCGTCCGTCTCGATTCACTGCCGGCGCGCCCCGCATCCGAGGTGCCGGCGTCGGATGCCGAGACGTTCCTCACCCGCCAGCAAGCGTTCGGCTACACGATCGAGGACCTGCGCCTCTTGATGGCGCCGATGGCGGTCAACGGCCAGGAGGCGGTCGGCTCGATGGGGACCGACACGCCGCTCGCCGTGCTCTCCGACAGGCCGCAGCTCCTCTTCAACTACTTCAAGCAGCTGTTCGCGCAGGTGACGAATCCGCCGATCGACCCGATCCGCGAGGAGCTCGTGATGTCGCTGAAGGCGACGCTCGGCGTCGAGCAGAACCTCTTCGAGGAAACTCCGCGCCACTGCCACCAGCTCGAGCTCGAGGCGCCCGTCATCGGCAACGCCGACCTCGCGAAGATCAAGGCACTGGCCAAGGGCGATCTCCGCACCGTGACGTTGCCGACGCTCTACGACGTCCACGACGGCGCCG
>JBGPOW010000267.1:0-5754 GCA_041488235.1 Binatia bacterium | reverse complement strand
GCAAGCGTGCGCAGGTTGCACTATGGAAGGCGACACCTCGGCGGCGATGCGAGGGAGGCGCGCAGATGTACGAGCAATTCTTCGGGTTACGCGAAGAGCCCTTTCGGCTGACGCCGGACCCGACCTACCTTTTTCTCTCCTCGAAACACGCGGAGACGCTGGCGCACCTGAAGCTCTGCTTGAGCGAGTCGAGCGGCTTCGTCTGCATCACGGGCGACGTCGGCACGGGCAAGACGACGCTTCTCCGCGCCTTCCTCTCCGAGCTCGGGCCGAACGTGTCGTCGGCGTACACGTTCGTGCCGCCGCTCACCGCGCTCGAGCTGCTGCGGCGGATCTGCCGCGAGTTCAAGCTGCCGGTCGGGGATCAAACCCAGGGCGAGCTCGTCGATCAGCTGCACGCGTACCTGATGTCGCAGCATCGCGCCGGACGGACGTCCGTGGTCATCCTGGACGAGGCGCAAGCGCTCTCGATCGAGTTGCTCGAGCAAATCCGCCTGCTCCTCAACCTCGAGACCGATACCCAGAAGCTGCTGCGCATCGTGCTCGTCGGCCAGCCTCAGCTGCGGAAGCTCCTCCTCGATCCCGAGCTCGCGCAGCTGAACCAGCGCATCACGCTGCGCTGGCATCTCGGGCCGCTCTCGGCGCGCGAGACGGCCGCCTACGTCCGCCACCGGGTGTCGGTCGCGAGCGGCGCCGCCGAGACGCGCCTCTTCACCCGTCCGGCGCTGCGCCTGATCCATTCGATCTCGGGCGGGGTGCCGCGGCTCATCAACATGATCGCGCATCGCGCGCTGCTGGCCGCGTACGTGATCCGCACGCCGAGGGTGAATCGGTGGGTCATCATGCAAGCGTACCGTGAGATCCAAGCGGTGCCGCTTCCCGGCACGCTCTCGTCGGCACGCAAGGTGGCGATTGCCGCCGCCGGTCTGGCGGTCGGCGTCGGTCTCGTGATCCTCGGCGCGCCGCAGCTCGATTGGCTCAGCGGGCGCTGGTCGGCGTTCACGCAGCCGCCGGCGTCGACGCGCGCGGCCGCAGGCATCGATGTGGCGCCGGCGCCGCCCGCCGTCGCGCACGCGAACGCCGGCCCCGGCGCGGTCGAACGCCCGTCCACCGGCGTCGAGCGCGCCTCCACCGGCGTCGAGCGCCTGTCCGCGGACGTCGCGCTCGCGGCCGCCGAGCGGCCGGCCGCCGGCGCCGCGCCGCGCGACGTGTCGCCGCCCGCCGCCGCTGCCGCCGACGCACGACCGGCGGAGCCGCCCGTGGCGCGCGTCGCGACGACGGCGGCGGCGCGCCCGGCGCCGCTCTCGCCCGACGACCTCGTCGCACGATTGACGACCGCTGATGCCGCCGCGACGGCGCGCACGGCAACGGCGGCGTTGCTCGCGGCGTGGAGCGAGCGCCCGCTCGTCGCCGACGAGGCGCGCCTCCCCGACGAGCTCGACTCGGTCGCGTGGCGTCGCGGACTGCAGCACGTGACACTGACCGGCAACCGCAGCATGCTCCGCCTCCTCGACCTCCCCGCGATGCTCACGCTCCGTGTCCCCGGCGTCGATACCCCACGCTACGCGGCGCTCGTCGCGATGGCGGACGGGCGCGTCACGCTCTCGTTCACGGGCGCAGAAACGACGATCGACGACGACACGCTCGAGCGCCTCTGGTCGGGGCGCGCAGAGATCCTGTGGCGCGATTTCGAGAGCCTCGGACCCGTCCTCGCACGCGGAGCTCGCGGCGTCGGGGTCACGCGCCTGCAACGCCTGCTCCGGCGCGTCGGCGCGCTCCGCGGCGCGGACACGGGTGTGTTCGATGCCGCGACCGAGGCCGCGGTGATCGCGTTTCAGCGCACCCATCAGTTGGCGCCGGACGGGCGCGTCGGGCCGCTGACTCGCGTCGTCCTATACGGCACCGCCGGCGCCTACATGCCGCCGGCGCTCGGCCGCCGGCGCGAGGGTGCGGCGTGACGACGATCCTCAAAGCAGTGCAAGAGATCGAGGCGCGTGCCGGCGCGGCGCCGCCGCCCGCAACGACGTCGCGCGACGAGCGTCCCGGCACCGCCTCACGCGTGCTCGTCCGCGTACTGCTCGCCCTCTGCGTCGGAATCGCGATCGGCGCTGCCGCGGTCGCGGTGCACACGTCGCGCCCGGCACCACCTGCTCCAGCGCCGGCGGAGCCCGCTCACGAGGCGGCGCACGTGGCAGCGCCACCGGCACACGCCGCTGCGCCGCACCCGCGCGACCCATCGTCGGCGACGATCGCCGATGCCACCCGCATTCACTCCGGGCAACCGGCGCGGGACGCCGTCGCGCCCGAGGAGCAGCCGTGGGGTCGAGTGGAAAAGAAAAGCGCCGCCGGCGACGCGCCGCGCGCCGCCGCGGTAGAGGCGCCATCGCCACATGCACCCGCCGCGGAGCTGCAATCGCGGCCCGCGGACGCACGCGGGGCAGCAATGCCGGCCCGACGTTCGAACGCGCGCGCGGCGGAGGCGCCATCACGACGCAGCGGCGCGGCCGCGCACGATGACGCGCGCGCGAACGCGCGCGCCGCGGCAGGCGCGCATCAATCGTCCGGCTGGACGCCCGCGGGCGTGCGCGTCGAGGTGACCGCCATTGATTCCGCGGACAACGCCGGTGGGCGCACGGCGACGCTGCGCATCGGCGACCGCACCGTCACCTTGCGCCAAGGCGAATCCGCGAGCGGTCTCGAGGTGCAGCTCATCCGTCCTGACGCCGTCTACCTCCGCAGCGGCCGCGACATTTTCGCGGTCGACGCGCCGCCGTCACGGCGATGACGCTCGATGATTGGTACGCCGGCGGGCGTGCACCGGTGACGCTCGCAAGCGGCACCTGGAGCGTGTTCGCGCGCGTCGATGGGGATGGTCGGTGGTGCACGGTGTTGCACGGCTTCCCGACGTCGTCGTGGGACTGGCACGAGGTCTGGCCGACGATCGTCGCGCGACGGCGCGCGCTGACGTTCGACTTCCTCGGCTTCGGCGACTCCGACAAGCCCGCCGACCACGCCTACAGCATCCACGAACAAGCCGACCTCGCCGTCGCGCTGTGGCGGCGCCACGGCGTCGAGCACACCGATCTCGTCGTCCACGACTACGGCGTCTCCGTCGCGCAGGAGCTGCTGGCGCGCGACGCCGCTGGCACACTCGACGTCGCGCTCGCGAGCGTCACGTTCTTGAACGGTGGCATCTATCCCGATCTCCACCGCCCGCAACCCGGCCAGCTCATGCTGCTCGATCCCGTGCAGGGCCCGAAGCTCGCCGACCTCATGACTGGGGCGACGTTCGCGCAGGCGCTGCGCGCGACGTACGCGCCCGCACACCAGCCGACGGACGCCGCGCTCGCAGAGCAGTGGCAGACGGTCGCGCGACGCGACGGCCACCGCATCGGCCACCGTTTGATCCAATACATCCGCGACCGCGAGCGTCACGCGGCTCGTTGGGTGGCGGCACTCGAGACGACGCGCGTGCCGCGTCACTTCATCTGGGGGATGCTCGATCCGGTGTCGGGCGCGCACATGGCGGCGCAAATCGCCGAACGGATGCCCGAGGCCGACCTCGTGCGGCTCGACGACGTCGGGCACTGGCCGCAGCTCGAGGATCCGCAGACGGTCGCCGCGCACCTCGCACGCATCCTGACGACGTCCGCCTGAGCCGGCGCCGTCGCGACCGACTTGCCTGTCGCGTGGCGTGCCGGCTCAATCGAAGGAGGCGTCACTGCCGGAGGAGGGCGACGTCGAGGAGGGATTGAACGCCGCCGCCGCGGTCGGCGACGACCGGCTGCAACGCCGCGCCGGAGGCACGGTGCAGCCCGAGTCGTGGACGCACGGCTCGTCGCGCCAGCGCGCCGACTGGCTACGCCGCGACCTGGAGACCGGCTGCGTCGACGCGTGCGATACGTTCGCGGGCGCGCCGTAGTCGCGCAACACGACACCGCGCACCAGAACGGCGCGGCGACGTGGGGCGACGCGCCGCTACGAAGCGGCGCGTCGCTGCAGCGACTCCGGCGTCCCCGGCACCGGCACGCCGCGCTTCCACGCCGGCAGGTTTCCCGGCGGGCGGAAGTGCGGCATCACCTCCTCGGCGAAGAGCGTCATGTTCTTCACGACCTTCCAGTGCGGCATGGTGCCGACCTGCATGCCGCCGGCGACGTGAATGCCGGCGCCGAGCTCGTCGGTGTAGATCGCGAGCTTCTCCGCAACGGTCGCGGGCGAGCCGACGATCACGTATTGCTGCGCGATCAGCTCCTCGTACGTGAGCTCCCAGAACGGCTTGATGTTGAACTTGCCCCGTCCGCGCAGCATGCCGCGCAGCGACGCGCCGCTCGTGTAGCCGGGCGGGAAGAAGTACTGCTCGGGCGTCTTCAGGCCGGTGTGAAAGAGCCACATGACGTGCTCCTTCGCCTCCTGGTGCGCCTTCTCGTCGGTCTCGGCGACGTAGGTGCCGACGCAGAACGCGAGCTGCTCCGGCGCGGGCTCGTAGCCGAACTCCTCGGCGGCGCGGCGGTACATGTCGTAGTTGAGCTTGGTGAAGCCGAGCGGCGCGAAGACCATCATGAACGGATAGCGGCGCTTCGCCGCCTCGCGGATCGTCTCGAACGAGCCCTGCCCCGGAAGCCAGATCGGCGGGTGCGGCTTCTGGTACGGCTTGGGCCAGGTGTTCACGTACGGGATGTCGAAATGCTTCGATTGCCAGTCGAACGGTCCGTCCTCGGTCCACGCCTTGATGATGAGGTCGTGCGCCTCCCAGAAGCGCTCGCGCGACGTCGCCGGGTTCGAGCGCATCGAGTGGTATTCCATGCCGGTGCCGCGCACGAAGCCCGAGATGATGCGGCCGCCGGAGATCACGTCGAGCATCGCCACCGACTCGGCGACGCGCAGCGGGTTGCCGTGCAGCGGCAGCGCGTTGCCGATGATGCCGACGCGGATGTCCTTCGTGCGCGCGACGATGTGCGACGCCATCACGTTCGGGTCGGGCATGGTGCCGTACGCGTTCTGGTGGTGCTCGTTGACGCACGTGCCGTCGTAGCCGAGCTTCTCCGCGAGCACCGCTTGGTCGAGGTACTCGTTGTAGAGGCGGTGGCCGATCTTCGGGTCGTAGTATTTGTTCGAGAGCGTCACCCACGTCGACTCGATCTCGGAGCCGTCGGGGATGTACGGGTACGGCATCAACCCGAAGTGGAAGAACTGCAGAGAACGGCTCGAGCGGGTCATTTACAGCGCCTCCTGGAACTCGAGGACCGCGCGCGCGGTCGCTTCGGGCTGCTCGACGACGATCGCGTGCCCGGTGCCCGGAATGCGCCGCAGGCGCGCGTTCGGCAGGAGATCAGCGTAGCGATCCGACGCCTCGTTCGGCACCAGTCGGTCGTTCTCGGCGCCGACGACGAGCGTCGGGCAGGTCACGCGCGCGAGGCGGCGCTCGAGCTTGCGATCGGAGCGCCGCTCCCAGACGAGGCCGGCGACTGTCGACGCTTCCTCGAACAGATGAACGATGACGTCGGTATCCTGGATGTCGACGAACACCTCGCCGGCGTTGGTGACGTCGTTGAAGAGCGTCGCGAAGAGCTGCTCCGGCGTCATGAGGAACATGTCGGCGGCCGGCGGCTTTCCCGGCACCGGCATGCCGGCGGGCACGATCAACGTGAGCGACCGCAGCCGCTCCGGGAACCACGTCGCGTAGCGCGCCGCGATCCAGCCGCCGAGCGAGTAGCCCACGAGATCGAAGGGCGCGTCGAGTCCGAGCGTGCGGCG
>JBGPOW010000266.1:0-5768 GCA_041488235.1 Binatia bacterium | reverse complement strand
TTCCCCGCCGGGGGCCCCCAGCGCGCAGCCCCCCCCCGCCGCTTCGTTGCCGGGCGACGCGCGTACCGCGCTGCGTGCCGGGCGGCGGGGAGCGCCTCGCAGGCGAATAGATCGTACATCGGCGGAAGGCGCCGCGACGTACGGACGAATCCCCACGGGGCCGCGTTGGGCTAGATCTGCTGCGGCTGCGAGGCGCTCCCCGCCGCCCGGCGCACCGACGTCACGCTCTTCGTCTTCTCTTCGAGACGACGCAGCCGCGCGCAGAGTGCTGCGCGAGAAAGAGTCAGTCGCGCCGCGAGTAGCGCTCGACGACGTCGAGCACGCTGCCCGGTAGATCGGGCTTCTTGATGAACGGCAAGCCAAGGAGAACGGCCTTGCTCTCGAGCCCCGGGTTCGCCGAGTACGCAATCGTGGGAATGGTCGCGAACTGCGGATCGGCGAGCTGCTCGGCGCGGAACTGGAGGCCGTCTTTGCCGGGCATCAGCATGTCGAGCAGGATCACGCAGGGATCGAGCCCGCCGCGCAGCCTCGTCAGCGCCTCCTCACCCTCGCCGGCGGCGACCACCTGGTAGCCGTCGATCTCGAGCAACGTCTTCATCGAGACGCGCACGTCCTCGTTGTCGTCGATCAACAACACCGGACGTGACGGGCGCTGTACGGGCATACGGGCCGCACCTCCATACGCGCAGGGAAATTGGTAATCCATCCCCTGTTTCGGCGGGCGTGTCTCCCGTCATTGGCGTCGATTACGGCATCGCGACGGGACCGTCGGGGCGTCCGCACGCCTCCGGTGTCGTGCGCTCGAAGGTGCCGAGCGCGGCGAGCTGCGGCGCGATCGTCGACGCCGGACCGACGACGACGACGGCCGCGTCGTCCACGGGCACGTACTGCGCGGCAACCCGCCGCACGTCGGCCTCCGACGTCGCGAGGATGCGCCGCGGATTGTTCTCGAGATCGCTGCGCGGCAGGCCGTAGGCGGTCAGCTCCGCGAGCTTCCCGGCGATTGCGTTCGGCGTCTCGAGCTGGAGAGGATATTGCCCGGTGAGTAAGCTCTTGGCGCGCGCCAGCTCGTCGGCGGTGGCGCCGCCGGCGGCGAACTGCTTCAGGAGATCGAGCGTCAGCCCAAGCGCCTCGCCCGTCGTCGGCACCTTGGTGAAGGTCGCGGCGCGGAAATCGCCGGGCCGTTTGTGGGTCGCGAAGTAGCTCCACGCGCCGTACGTCAGGCTGCGCTTCACCCGCAGCTCGTCGATGAGCCGCGAGCCGAACCCGCCGCCGAGGACCGTCGACGTCACAGCGGCCGGAATGAAGGCGGCGTCGGTGCGCGCGATCGCGATGTTGCCGACGCGAATGTGCGCTTGGGTGGCGTCGGGCTTGTCGACGAGCAAGAGCTTGCGCCCGCGCACCCGCGCCGGTTCCGGCAGCGCCGCACCGGGCGCGGCGCTGGAGTGCCAGCTGCCGAACGCGCGCTCGGCGCGGGCGAGAAGATCGTCGGCCGTCGTGTCGCCGATCATCACCAATACGGCGCCGCGCGGACCGTAGTGACGCTCGTAGAAGGCGCGCGCATCGCCGGCGGTCAAGCGATGCACGCTCGCCTCGGTCCCCTCGGTCGGGTGGCCGTATGGATGCCGTCCGTAGACGAACGCCTGGAAGCAGCGGTCGGCGATCGCGCTCGGGCTCTCGCGCGACGCGACGATGCCGGCGAGCACCAGACCCTGCGCGCGGCGAAACTCGTCGGTACGGAACGCGGGGTGCAACGCGACGTCGCTGAAGAGATCGAGCGCTTGGTCGATGTCCTTGCGCAGGAACTCGGCGGAGACGGTGGAGAAGTCGTAGCCGGCGTCGCCGCCGACGTTGCCGCCGAGGAACTCGATCTCGCGCGCCAGCTCCTCGGCGCCCCGCCGGGTCGTACCCTGCCGAATCAGATCGGCGGTGAGCTCGGCGATGCCCTCCTTCCCCGGCGGATCGTCGGCGGCGCCGCCCTGCATGAGGAGATGGAAGACGATGATCGGCAGCTCATGGTACTCGACCGCAAGCACCGTGAGCCCGTTCGGCAGCGTGCGCTCGGTGACGGGCGGCACGTGGAACTCGGCGGCCGGCGGTCCCGCCGGCGGCGGCGTCGTCAGGTCGCGCGTCGCCGTGCGATGGATCAAGCCGCCGCGGCAGCCGCCGACGAGCATCGCGACGACGATGAGGGACGCAAGCGACGCTCGGCGGTCGATTCGCTGATGCCGGGTCATGAGCGCGTCTCCGTACCGAAGAGGTCGCCATCCGGTTGCCAGCGATGCAGCGCGCCGGGACCGGCGGGTCCGCTCTCGCCCGGCGGCGTGCCGCTCGGGCCGCCGCGCATCCGCGCCGGCGGCGTGCCGCCGGGAATCAGCTCGACGATCGTCTGTGCTCGCTCGTCGAGGTACGTCTGCGCCGCGCGCTGCACGTCGGCGGCGGTGACCGCCTCCCAGCGGCCGACCTCGCGAAACATCTCCCCGTAGTCGCCGTAGACGGTCTCGTAGAAGCCGAGCTGATTGGCCTTGCCCGAGACCGTCTTCAGGCCGCGCACGTAGCCGGCTTGCAGGAGGTTCTTCGCCTTCCGCAGCTCGCGCGCGTCGGGCGGCTGCGTCCGCGCCTTCGCCAACTCGCGGAGGATCGCCGCTTGGACGGCGTCGAGCGACTTTCCCGGACGCGCCTGCGCGTACACCCAGAAGAGCTCGGGGTCGATCGCCGACTCGAAGCTGACGTCGACGCTGGTGGCGAGCTCGGGGCCGCGGACGAGCGCGCGGTAGAGCCGCGAGCTCTCGCCCTGCGAGAGAATGTACTGCAAGACGTCGAGCGCCGGCCGGTCGGCGTGGCTCGCGTTGACGGCGTGATAGGCGATCGCGAGCGCGGGCAGCTCGGCCGCCTGGCGGAAGCGGATCAGCTTCGGCCCGCTCTGCGCCGGCTCGTCGTCGACGACCTTCGCCGGCGGCTCCTGCGCCGGGATGTCTCCGAAGTAGCGCGCCGCGAGCGCGAATCCGTCCGCCGGCGAGACGGCGCCCGCCAGCACGAGCGTCGCGTTGTTCGGCGCGTAGTACGTCCGGAAATACTCCTTCGCGTCCGCGAGCGTGATCAGGTCGAGGTCGGCCATGAAGCCGACCGGGTTCCAGCGATACGTGCTGGCGACGTAGGCCGCGAGGTACAGCTCCTCGTAGAGCTTGCCGCCGGGATCGTTGTCGACGCGCAGCCGGCGCTCCTCTTTGACGATGCCGCGCTCCTGCTCGAGGTTCTTCGGCGTGATCGCGAGCGCGCGCATCCGATCGGCCTCGGTCCACAGCACGCGCTCGAGCGCGGGCACCGGAAAGCTCTCCATGTACGCGGTGAAGTCGCGCGTGGTGTAGCCGTTCGTCGAGCCGCCGTTGGTCTCGATGATCTGGTCGAACTTGCCCTCGGTGTGGATGCCACCGTTGAACATCATGTGCTCGAAGAGGTGCGCGATTCCGGTGCGGCCGGGGTGCTCGTTGCGCGACCCGGAGCGGTAGAAGATGTACGTGCTGACGACCGGCGTCGAGCGGTCCTCGTGCACGAGCACCGTGAGACCGTTCGCGAGCTTCGTGCGCGCGACGTCGAGCTGCACGCCGCCGCTCGCCGGCTGCTCCGGCGGCGGCGACTTTGCTTCCTCACCGGGCCGAGGCTGCTCCGCAGCCTCCCTGGGGCTCACGACCGACAACCTCGAGGCGATCAGCACCGCCGCTAGGATCGTTCGGATCATCCGCCCTCCTTCCACGCGCAAAGCATCGATCTTGCCTGGCGGTGCCTTGCAATCCAACCCCACCGCCGCCATTTCTCGGGTGATGGCGCAGCGCGCGGCGAACGTTCCGGCGGAGGTGCGGCGCGAGGTCGAGCGCCTGCGACGCGAGATCGTCCACCACAACGAGCGCTACTACGAGCTCGACGCGCCCGAGATCTCCGACGCCGAGTACGACGCGCTCTTTCGCCGCCTGCAGGAGCTCGAGGCGTCGCATCCCGCCGTCCGCAGTCCCGACTCGCCGACGGAACGCGTCGGCGCGGCGCCGGCGGAGCGCTTCGCGACGGTGCGGCACACCCAGCCGATGCTCTCGCTCGCAAACGCGATGAGCGAGGAGGAGGTGCTCGAGTTCGATCGACGCGTGCGGCGCGCGCTGCGCACCGAGGATCCAGTCGCGTTCGTCGCCGAGCCGAAGCTCGACGGCGTCGCGGTCGAGCTGGTGTACGAGGGCGGACGGTTCGTCGTCGGTTCGACGCGCGGCGACGGCACGACGGGCGAGGACGTGACGGCGAACTTGCGAACGATCCGCAGCGTGCCGCTCGCGCTGCGTGGGCGCCGCGGCGCGCCGCCGATCCCGGACCGGCTCGAGGTCCGCGCCGAGGTGCTGCTCTCGAAAGCCGGGTTCCAGCGTCTCAACGCCGACCGCGCCGAGCGCGGCGAGCCGCTGTTCGCCAATCCGCGTAACGCCGCCGCCGGCTCGCTCCGCCAGCTCGACTCGCGCGTCACCGCCGGCCGGCCGCTCGAGGTCTTCTGTCACAGTGCCGGCGCGATCAATGCCACCAGCGTCACGGGCACCAGCTTCGCGGGCGCGCACTTCGCGACGCAGTGGGAGTTCCTCGCGACGCTCGCGGCGTGGGGTCTGCCGGTGAGCGACGAGAACCGCCGCTGCGCCGACGTCGCCACCGCGCTCGCGCGCTACCAGGACCTCGCCGCGCGGCGCGAGCAGCTCGCGCACGAGATCGACGGCGTCGTCCTCAAGGTCGACGACCTGGCGCTGCAGGAGCGTCTCGGGCAGGTGTCGCGCTCGCCGCGCTGGGCGATCGCCTACAAATTCAAGGCACAGCAAGCGGAGACCAAGGTGCTCGACATCGTGCCGTCGGTCGGGCGTCTCGGCACGATCACGCCGATCGCCGTCCTCGAGCCGGTCGCCGTCGGCGGCGTCACCGTGCGCAACGCCTCGCTGCACAACATGGACGAGATCGCGCGCAAGGACGTGCGCCGCGGCGACACGATCCTCCTCGAGCGCGCCGGCGACGTGATCCCGTACGTCGTGCGCGTGATCGCCGAGCGTCGCAAGGGGCGGCCGCGAAAGTTCAAGATGCCGACGGTCTGCCCCGTGACCGGCTGCGGCGGCGCCGTCGTGCGCGAGGAGGGCGAAGCGGCGTATCGCTGCATCAACGCCGCGTGTCCGGCGCAGCTGAAGTCGCGCATCCGCCATTTCGCGTCGCGGAACGCCGTCGACATCGACGGCCTCGGCGAGAAGCTCGTCGATCAGCTCGTCGAGCGCCGCCTGGTGCGCGACTTCGCCGACCTCTACGCCCTCGACGCCGCCACCCTCGCCGACCTCGAGCGCATGGCCGAGAAGTCGGCCGCGAACATCGTCCACGGTATCGCGCGCAGCAAGCGGCCACCGCTCGACCGGTTTCTCTACGCGCTCGGCATCCGGCACGTCGGCGAGCATCTGGCACAGGTCCTCGCCGACCGCTTCCGCGATGTCGGCGCAATCATGGACGCGAGCGAGGAGGATCTGCTCGCCGTCCACGGCATCGGTCCGGAGGTCGCCGCAAGCGTGCGCCGCTTCACGAGCGAGCGGCACAATCGCGCGGTCGTCGAGCGCTTGTTGAAGGCTGGAGTCGCACCGCAAGCGCCCGCGGCGCCGACGGGCGTCCTCGCCGGCAAGACGCTGGTTCTGACCGGCGCCCTCGAGTCGCTGACGCGCGGCGAGGCCGAGCGCCGCATCGTCGCCGCCGGCGGCCGCGTCGGCAGCGGCGTC
>JBGPOW010000265.1:0-5775 GCA_041488235.1 Binatia bacterium | reverse complement strand
CATCATCCTCCAAAGCAAGCGATCGATCGATCTGAGCGAGGGTGCCACCAACCTGCATGCCGGCGACAAGCTCGTGCTCAAGGCGAGTACAGGAGACGTCACGGTGGCGCCCGCGATCTTCGACGCCAACGGACCGTTCACGCTCTTCGCGCGCAATAGGGTGGAAATCAATGCACGCGGTGCCAATGGAAGCATCGACATCGCACGCGCCCGCGTCGGTTCATTCCGGATCGTCGTGAATACCAAGGCGAGCGTGTCGGTCGTCGGCGACAAACACCTCCGCCTGAGCGATCACACGCTCCTGACGACCGACGCAACCAAGGTCGGAATTCCGAACAGCAGCAACATCGACCTGACCGCGACGGGCAGAGTCTCCCTGACCGAGGACACGACACTCGACTCCGGTCGGAAGATTCTGGTCACGACCAACCGTACGGTGGACGACGTCTGCCTCACGCAAAGTACGACGATCGAGGCGGCGAACGGGTTCGGGAGGATCTCGTTCGCGGGCGTCAAGGGCACCGTGTTCGACGACGGCACCACGACGTTCGTAGGAGCCATCCTGGGCGACCGGATAGTCCCGGGTTCTTGTCCGTGACACGGTCGAGGTAACCCGGCCTCGGTGCCGCAGCTCGGCGGGCGATCCCCGAGCTCGCGGCACCGAGGGCTTGGGCGATCTTGGTCGGCCCGCTCGCCGCGTCGAGGTGGCGGTGCGCGATGGTAGGGAGATCCTTGCTCCCTTGCCCGTTCGGGCGTACCTTCCCCGCCGACATCGCCACACAGTCACGAGACGGAGGTTGGTATGACGCATTCGGCCTCTCGTTGGATGCTCGCCGTATTGCTCTTGTCTGCTGCCTGCTTGCGTGAACGATTCGACTGGGAGCACCAGGAGGACTTGATGCTCTCCCGGTCGGAGGACACGCTCAAAGACGGGTCCGTGCGCATGGAGTTCGTGTCGCTGGTGAACGCTCCCGCCGACGCCCTCTTCATGGCGTTCAGCGACGTCGAGCATCACGCCGAGTTCGTCGAGGGGGTGACCGAGTCGAAGCTCGTATCCAACAAGGACAACACGAAGACCATCGACATCACCAATCAAGTTCTCGGACGCCCGAACCGCGCCACGATCGAATGGACGATCGAGCCGCAGAAGCGCAAGCTTTCGTTCAAGACGATCCAGGCGCAATTCACCGACAACTCCGCCGAGTACACGATCGACCCCTCGCCCGACGGCAGTCGCTCGCGAGTGACGACGATCTACTACTTGCGCGACAAGGGCGGCCATCCCTTTCCGCTGCACTCGCTGCGCACCGCGATTCGCGAGAGCTACGTCGCCGCGCTCGCGAGCGTGAAGCGCCGCGCGCTCGGACCGAAGGCCGTCGTCAAGCACTGAGCCGTGGTGCCGCGCCGCAATGGCGGCGCTGCCACGCCGCAAGCTCAGGGGTGCTGCGAACGTCCTCAGTACGCCGTCGAGAACGCGCCGTCGGACATGTCGAGCGCGCTGCGGTCGCCGGCGATCATCGCGCCGATCCTCGCATGCAGGCCGGGGAGGACGTAGCTCACGAAGTGCTTCGCGGCCATGACCTTGCCTGAGTAGAAGTCGTAGTCCTCCTGGCTCTGCTCGTCGCCCTCCTCCTGGCGTTTGGCGTCGGCGATCACCGCCGCTTGCAGCAGCAGGTGGGCGATCGTGACCTCGGCCATGCTCTCGAGGAACGCGTTTGCGGCCAGCGTCACCTGGTCGATCTTGCCGCCCATGAAGAACTCGATGAGCGCACCGGCGGCGCGTTGGAGGGCGTCGGTCGCGTCGCCGAGGGCGCGCACCTCGCCGCCGATGCCGGGCTGCTGCCCGTGCGCCTCGACGAACTCGGCGATCTCACGCAGGAAGTGGCGGAAGTTGTCGCCGCCGTGCTCTTGCAGCTTGCGGGCGACGAGATCGAGCGCCTGAATGTGATTCGTGCCCTCGTAGATCGAGAAGATCTTGGCGTCGCGGCAGTACTGCTCGACGGGATTGTCGGTGACGTAGCCGGCGCCCGCGTACGTCTGGATCGCGAGCTCGGCGATGCGGAACGCCTGATCCGAGCAGTACGCCTTCACGATCGGTGTCAGGAGATCGACCTGGCCCTGATGGTAGATCGCCTTCGCCTCGTCGGTCTTGGCGAGCGCGTGCGCGAGGTCGAAGTGGAGCGCGAGCTTCACCGCCAACGTGCGCATGCCCTCGACCTTGGCCTTCATCTCGAGCAACATGCGGCGGACGTCCGAGTGCTCGATGATCGGGACGCGCGGCGCATCCGGATCCTTGAAATTCTTGACCGACGAGCCCTGCAGCCGCTCGCGCGCATAGGCGAGGGCGTTCAGGTACGCCGTCGACGCGACGGACAGCCCCTGGACGCCGACGGCGATGCGGGCGCCGTTCATCATGCGGAACATCTGCCGCATCCCCATGTGCGGCTGGCCGCCGACGAGGATGCCGCGACAGCCGCCGTTCTCGCCGAAGTTCAGCACTGCGGTCGCCGATGCGCGGATGCCGAGCTTGTGCTCGATCGACGCGGTGACGACGTCGTTCGGTTTCCCGAGCGAGCCGTCGTCGTTGACCCAGATCTTCGGCACGATAAACAGCGAGAGCCCTTTCGTGCCCGGAGGTGCGCCGTCGATGCGTGCGAGGACGAGGTGGACGATGTTCTCGCAGAGGTCGTGGTCGCCGGCGGAGATCCAGCACTTGGTGCCGGCGATCTCGTAGACGTGACCCGACACGAGCTTCGCCCGCGTCTTCGTCGCTCCGACGTCGGAGCCGGCGTGCGGCTCGGAGAGACACATCGTGCCGGAGAAGCGTCCCTCCATCATCGGCCGTAAGAAGCGCGCCTTGTCATCGGGCAGCCCAAAGACCTCGATCACGTCGGCGGCGCCGTGCGTGAGGCCCGGGTACATGTTGAACGCGGTGTTGGCGCCGCTCTGCAGCTCCTCGAGGACGACGGCGATGGCGTGCGGGCCGCCGAAGCCGCCGGAGTCGAGCGGCATCGCAAACGACATGAAGCCGAGCTCGAAGAGCTTCCGCCACGCCTCCTTGAATCCCGCCGGCGTGCGGACGACGCCCTTCTCGAGCACGCAGCCGGTACGATCGGCGGGGCCGTTCAACGGTCCGGTGTACTCGTTCACGAAGCGCAGGCACTGCTCGATCGTCGCGTCGCATTCCTCGCGCGAGAGATGCGAGAACGCCTCGTGCGCGAACAGCTGTTCGACGTGCAGGTGCTCGTAGAGCGTGAACTGGATGGCGCGAAGGTCCGCCTTGTAGTGGTTCACGGCAGCTTCGGACATGTCGTCCTCCTCGGCGGCGTTGCGCCGCCTCGGCGAAAGCTGCCGCAAATCCGCCAAAAGTCAAACTGCGTATCGGGTGCGATCGCGTCGTGTTGCGGGGGCGGTGGTGTCGTCATAAGGCGGACGCGATGGACGAGCGCATACGGGAGGGCGGCTGCGTCGGCGCGCCGATCGAGAGGACGTACGTGCCGGCGCTCGGGTTCGGGGTGCTGACGCGGCTCTACGATCCGATGTTGCGCGCGACGTTGCGCGAGGCGACGTTCAAGGGCGCGTTGGTTGCGCAGGCGGCCGTGACGCGCGGGATGCGTGTCCTCGATCTCGGAGCGGGGACGGGAACGCTGACGCTCATGCTCTGCGACGGTGCGTCGGGCGCGTGCGTCATCGGCGTCGACGGCGACGGGGAGATCTTGAGACAGGCGCACGCCAAAGGCGTGGCGGCGGGGACGGGCGTCGAGCTCCAGCGCGCAATGGCGTACGCGCTGCCGTATCGCGACGGCGCCTTCGATCGCGTCGTCTCGAGCTTGCTCTTTCACCACCTCTCGCCCGCCGACAAGCGGGGAACGCTGCGGGAGGTGTGGCGCGTGCTCGCTCCCGGCGGTGAGCTACACGTCGCGGATTGGGGACGGCCGCAGAACGCGCTCATGCGGGCGCTCTTCTTCGGGGTCCAGCTGCTCGACGGGTTCGCGACGACCGCGGAGAGCGTCGCCGGCGCGTTGCCGGACCTCCTACGCGACGCCGGCTTCGTGGATGTCCGCGAGACGACCGCTTTCGCGACGATCTTCGGGACGCTCTCCCTCTATCGCGCGACGCGTCCTCAGGGCGCGCCGCTCGCCAGCACGTCGTAGACGGCGCCATACATGCCGCGTTTCAGGGCGCCGTAGGTCGCCCGGTCCTTGCCGGCGAGCGCGGCGGCGCGCGCGATGGCGCGCGGCAGCACCTCGTCGGCGGCGACCGCCTCGTCGACGATGCCGAACGCCTGCGCGTCGGTGCCGCCGATGCGCGCGCCGGTGAGGATCGTGTCGCGGAAGACGAGCGGCGAAAGCCGGCACGCGATCAGCGCGGTCATCCCGGGTGCGAGCGGAAATTGGATGTCGATCTCCGGGAGACAGAAAAAGCCGCGGTCGGCGCGCATGACGCGAAAATCGTGCGCGAGGGCCAGCATGCCGCCCGCTGCGAACGCGTGGCCGTTGACGGCGGCGACCGTCGGCAGCGGTAACAGCAGGAAACGGCCGAGGAGGCGCATCACGTCGCCGACGAAGCGGCCGCCCTCGTCGCGGCCGTCGCCCGACATCCAAGACAGGTCGAGCCCGTTGGAAAAGAACTTCTCCTCGCCCACCGTGACGAGCGCCGCCGGCGAGCTCGATGCCTCGACGGCATCGAGCGCATCGTTCAGGGCGTTCACGGACGATCGATTGAAGCGGTTCTCACCGGCGCGCATGGTCAGCACGAAAACGTCGCCGTCGCGGCGGAGATCGACGAGTGGCATCGGCGTTCCTCTCTCGTCCGGCGCGTGCGCGGCGGACGTCAGGCAGGATTTGACGGACGTTTCTACCGCGCTCGCCGCGCCGGCGCACGCCCGCGGCGACGTCCCTGCCGCCCGCACGCCATCGGAATCGTGCTACACGTCGCGACGGTAGGCACGAGAGGCGCGCATGAGTGACCTCCGTCGCGAGGCGTACGGACCCGTCGGCGACGCCGACCAGCATCGGTCGGGTGCGGCGCTCGATGCTGCGTTACGCGCGCTGCCGCCGGCCGCGCGCGATCATGGACGGTTGATGCTGATCGTGTATCGGCGCGCCGACGGTGTTCGGGATACCTGCGAACGCGTGCGCGCGACCTGCGAGGACGGTGTCCATGGCGACGGCTGGAGTCGCCGGCCGCCGCGCGACCTGGAAGCGCAGCTCGCCGTCATGCGCCACGACGTCGCCGCTCTCATCGCCAACCGCCAGCCGCTCACCATCTTCGGCGACAATCTCTTCGTCGATCTCGACATCTCGGCCGAAAACCTCCCGGCCGGGATGCAACTCCGCGTCGGCGCCGCGACCGTCGAGGTGACGCCGAAGCCGCACAATGGCTGCGTCAAGTTCAAAGGCCGCTTCGGCGACGACGCGTTGCGATTCGTGCAAGCGCCGTCGACCCGCGATCAGAACCTGCGCGGCGTGTACTGGAAGGTGATCGAGCCCGGGGACATCTGGGTGGGTGCACCGATCGACGTGCTCGTGCGTCCGCCACGCCCGGCGTAAGGCGCGCGCCAAAGCGTGCACAGCGACGCTACGCGAATTGAATGCGCGCTGCTTCTTCCAAGAGTCTCGCGACCTCATCCTCGCCGTACTCGTACTCGCGATGCACGCCGATGCCGAGCGTGCCGCGCACGGCGCCGGCGGCATCGCGGATCGGGACGACGATCGCGCCGTTGACGCCCGTCTGCCGCGCGCCCGGGCGCACGTCGCCCGTGGTGTCGACTTG
>JBGPOW010000264.1:0-5785 GCA_041488235.1 Binatia bacterium | reverse complement strand
GCACGAGTAGTTCTCGTCCGGCGAGATGTTGGTGCCGAGGGGCTCGTTGTTGATCGTGACCGCCTGGAGCATGAGCGCCTGGTGGACGGCGTCCTGCACGACGAAGAGCATCCCGATGGGGATACCGCGCTCGAGGAAGCACGGGCTCTCGATCGGCCGGTACATCTGCCCGCGGCAGCCGTAGCCCTGCCACCGGAGACCGCCCCAGGTGACCGGCGCGAGATCGAAATCGCGCGTCGGGTGGAACACACCGGCGTTGGTCGTCGCGCTGGTGCCGTTGACGCTGCCGACCCGCCGGAAGGAGACCGGCAGGAAGATCGTCGCCGAGCCCTTCGAGCGGTACGTCGCGTTGACCGCGGCGACGAACTCGATGATGGGCACCTCGGAGGTCCCGCTCGCCTCGGCGTCCGCGAAGGACCCGAAGTACGAGACGTCCGCCGCCAGCTCGTTGAGGACGAGCTCGCGCTGCGAGGTCTTCCACTGGAACTGGTAGGCGTTGATGAAGTTCCAGCCCGCGCGCCACACGTCGGCACCGAACTCGAACACGGCGGGGGTGACCGTCGCTGTCGGGGTCGCACCGGCGAACGCATTGCCGAGCGCGCCGTTGAAGACGTCGTTGTCCGTGTACACGTCCGGCGAGGGCGGGGGAACCGCCACCGTCGACGGCGCCTCGAAGGCGTTGCCGATGGTCGAGAAGCTCATCGGCTCACAGAAGATGTGAACGCCGATGCCCTGCGCGAGGATGTCGGTCTGGAGGATGCCGTTGATGAGGAACGTCGAGTCGATCGACGCCACACCAGGAACGCTGGAGCTGCCCGAGAGCAGGTTCACCGTGTCGCCGAGCGTCGCGAGCGCTTCCTCGGACGTCAGCGGGATCGGGATGGTCCACACGACCTCCTCGATCACGGGGATGTTGCCGAAGGAGCACTTGATGCACTTGTTCGCTGCGCCCAAGTCGCCGGGCGTTGCGCCGAGGCCGAACTGCATCCGGCGGACCTTCTCCCGCTCGAACTGGTACTTCTGCCTGCCGAGGATGCTCTTGCCTTTGGTTGCCATCTGATTTCTCTCCTACGTGCCCGCCGTTTCCTTGAGCCGCCGCGGGCGGTTGTTTTTCTGACACCCCAACCCCGGGGCTCGAGGCCTACCGGGGCAGGAGTGCGTTTCGTACGTGATCAGCTCGGAGCACCTACGTCGAAGAGAGTGCTCTCCTCTTTGGGTGCGTCGCCGAGGAAGCTGGCGAACTGGTCGCCGACACATCCACACGAGGGATCCGTGTGCGGCTGTGCTTGCGGTCCAGGTCCGACACCGGGGGGTGGCCCGGGCTCCCACGGTGCGTTCACGCCTGCCGAACGGCGAAGTGCCGATGCGGCATCGTCGTACGGGCTGTCTCCGCTCAGGCCGCCTCGAAGCGCCTGATCGATGTTCGGGTACGGAGAGTCGCCGCTCACGCCGGCCCGAAGCGCTTGCGCGGCGTCCGGGTACGGCGAGTCGCCGGCGAGGGCAAAGGGGCCCACGTCGGGCGGATCGGACAACACGCCCGCCGGGTTGTACGGCCCAGGCGGCAGCTTGCCGTCCTTGTCTTTCAGCGACGTCCGGTTGATGTGCGCCGCGACCTCGGCCGGGTAGAGCCGAGCGAGGTATGACTTCTGAAGCACTGGAGTGGTCGTGTCCTTACCGATGAGCATCGGCATGAACACGTTGTTCCAGAGCGTCTTGAAGAAGTTGACACCCGCACCGATGGCGAGTCCCTCGGCTCCACTCTTCAGCATCGGATTCCTGATGTACAGGGATCCGACGGCCGGGGCGGCGGTGAGGCCGACTCCGGCTGCGATGCGCTTCCAGTCCGGCATCGCCGCGATGTTGAGGGTGTTGGCGAGGGTACCCGTACCGTCCGACGTGAACTTGTCCTTCGGCTTGTCTTCCGGCTTGCCGCTCGGATCGTACGTCGCGAGCAAGCGGTCGACTCCGTCGGCGAGGACGAATCCGACGCCTGCCGAGATGATCGCGGTTGCGAACTCGGCTGCGCCCATCGCGCCGCTGCTCGATGCGCGAGCATGGTATCGACGACGCGAGCGACGCGGCGTCTCCATCACCATGGACTCGTGCGATCGGCGACGTGAGTGCCGACGCTTGCGACGGGGTGCTGCCACGACCGTTGCGTGCACCTTGCGGCGCCTGTGGCTGCTCTTGCGTGCCTTGCGGCGACGGTGGCCCTTCCGCGCGGCCTTTGCATGGCCGGCCTTGTCGCCCCGCCATGCGTGAACCTTGCGCCGGCTCTTGCGCCGACGCCGACGCGGGGCCGCAACGGCTACCGCGTGAACCTTGCGCCGACGGCGCCGCGTGACGACCGCCGCCTTCTTGGCTCGACGCCGACGCCGACGCGGGGCCGCAACGGCTACCGCGTGAACCTTGCGCCGACGCGGGCGCTTGCGGGCAGCCTTCTTGGAGGTACGGCGATGCTTGCGGCGAGCTTTCACGGTTCTCATTGCTGTTGCTTCCTCTCGCGCCGCTACGGCGCGAGTTCTTCGGCCGAATGGAATGACCATTGGCAGCTTACGTGGCGCTTCGTCGATCGACGGTCTGATGTTCGGGGGGGCTGCCCGTTGCGGTCCTCGCGGACGACGCTGAGTGACACGTCGAGATTCGCTGAGGTCTGCCAGTCGATCATCATAAAGACCCATGAAGGCTTCCAACGCCGTTGCGTGCCGCATAAGAATCGCAACAGGAGATCGAAGCGTCCAGTAATACACGCAGTTGCGTGGACAGCAGTCGTGGTTACGGTGTCGGATCGATCTCCACACGCTCGACAACGGACGACTCGAAACAGTAGCCGTAACAACTAGTTACGGGCGATCCGCTCGACTCGGTTCAGCGCTCGATCCGGCGCGCGCTCGACGTCGAAAATAGTCGTGTCAAGTACAACGTGCGGTGTACGTGTGTTGTACTACCGAATACCCGGGTAGCGCAGATCGAGCAGGCTAACGGTGCCGGCGAGCATGCCCTCGCCGCCACTCATGCCGACGAAGTCGCCTTCGCCGCGCTCCTTCGCTTCTACACCGGGCTCCACCCAAAACTCGCGCAGGTGCGGCGCGACTTTTCCTACCGGATGTTTCGTCGTGCCGTCCATCTTCACCCACGTCTCGAGCTCGTCTTCGAACGCCATGAAGACGTGCGTCGGCACGTCGTACGGCTCCTTGTGCGAGCTGCCGATGATCATGGCGGGGATCCCGATCGACATCATCGCAGCGGCGAGCGTAATGGCCGCACCGTCACAGTCCGTACCGATGAAACACAAGCCGCCTTCATCGAGACAAAGCGTTTGCTCTGGCGTCTCCATGAACTCGCCCATCACCGGGTCGGCGATGTACGGCACCTTCGCGCGGAACTCGTCGAGGATCGCTTTCCCTTTTTGACGCCGCCCGCCGGTCGAGACGCCGTGCTTTGCAAGCTGCTGCGTAGCCCACGCACGAAGACGCGGGCTCATGCGCGCCTTCCACGCACGGGTTGCAACCTCTTTCAGCGATAGCCGCGCGCCTTTGCCTCCCGCGGGATGCGGTCGCGTGTCGGTCTTCACACCTTCGACCGGTTTTTCGATCATGCCCGTTTCCAAGGTCCGATGGTGTCGTATCGTTCTCGTCTGATCGGGCTCGGGCCGGGACGTTTACGAGGACGTGGGTAAACCCTTCGCACGCGCGCCGGCGGCTCGCGCGTCGCGAGGTAGAGCGCACCGCCCACGACTCCCGCGCCAAGCAACCCAAGGCTCACGATGGCGCCGGTGCTGAGCCCTTGCGGCTCTTGTGGCGGTGTCAGCGTCGTCGTTCCAGGCGGCGACTGAAAGGCCGGTACGGTCGCGCGCGCTGCGCACGCGACGGGCGCCGTGCCGAGAACGTGCGCGATCGCGTCGGCGGTTGCCTGCTCGTAGGTGCCGGTGTTGATCGGCACCGGACTTCCAGGATTCGCAGCGTTCCAGGCCGTCTTGAAGGAGTGCACCGCCGCGTTGACGGCGCTTCCAGGTTGCGCGATCGACGTGCAGAAATTCGGATCGGCGCCGATGGCCGCGGCGGCGGCTTGCGCTACGGCAACGACGGGCGTCGGGATCGGCGTCTGCCCTGCGTCGCCGTAAAACGCTTGCAGCGCGAGTCGTGCGGAGACGAGCGCGCCCGAGAGCTCGTGCGTGATGTCGGAGCGCGCCTGAAATCCCGCCGACTGATCGCCGGCAGCGATGGCCGCCAACAAAGCCACGTTGCGCTGCCGCGCTTGGTTCGTGGCTCTTCGTACCTCTTGCGCGTACGGGATCGCGTACACCGCGGGCGCCCCAACGCCCGCAACCTCTTGAACCGATGCGTCGATAGCGGCTGCCGTGTCGTTCACAGCGGCGCTGAACGGTTGATCGCTCAGCGCAGCGATAGCGCCGACCTTCGCGGAGGCGACGTCGAGCGCCGCGTAGTCCCCGAGCACTCCAGCGGCCCCGACGCCGAGCTTACTGGGGGTCACGCCGTCTGGGTGCGGTAGCGCGGCGAAGTATGAGCGTGGGCGCGCGTCGAGGTCGCCGTTGAACCACTTCTCCGGAAGCGCGAGCTTCTCTCCGACGTGCAGCGCCAGGAAAGAGACGTAGCCGTTTGGGTGTGTGTGGGTTGGCTTGTGGGGGTTGGCACGAACGAAATCCGCCCCCCCACATTTGGGGCAGCCGGCCATTTCAGGTTTTGCCGCGATGCTCGCTTGGCTGTCACCGAGCTGCACTTCGTAGAGGCGCACGCCCGAAGACTACGCCCGACGCCTAGGATCCGTCCAGGACGACGCTGGATGCCCTTAGAACTCGCGCTGCGGCTGGTGGACGATCGGTCGGCCGTCGCCTCCAGAGAGACGGATCCCGTCGTCTTCGACCGTCATCCGCACGAGCGGCGACTTGAGCAGCTCCGCGAGCTTCAGCGCGTACTCGTGGGCTTGGCGATCGTCGCGCGCCTCCACCTCGATGGACATCGCGATGCGGTAGCGCACGGCCGAGCCCTCTCCTTACTGTACCGAGTTCGGATCTGGAATCGTCGGCGCGCCCCACGTCCGTCTGTCCGGCTGCGGTGCCGGCGCCGGCTCGGTCTGAATTGGCGGCGGCATGTACGCCGGCGGCGGCGGGAGCGGAGCGCCCGTCTGATCGACCGGGATCGCCACGTACCCGGGTGGGGGCTTGTAGCCAGGGCCGACCTCGACGTAGCCAAGCGGAAGCTGTTGTTGCACTGGCTGGTGTTGCTGGATCTGCCGTTCGTTGCTCGCCTTTTGGATCGCCTCACGCTGCTCGCCTAGCCATTTGAGAAAGCCAGGCAGAGCCATCATGCCCGTCTCGGCCCAGCGCAGAGAGCCGTCTTCTTTGTTGAGGGCGAGCTTTATCTTGCCCGCTCCCGTTTCCATGATTCTGATCGGGTTGTCGTCGTCATCGTCTTCCGCCACCCCGGATGCTGCTTGCTGCCCTTGTCCTGGCATCAACGTGTCGATCTCTCGCACCGCGTCGACGACCGTGCGCACGAACCCCATCGATTCACGCATCTGCTCGGAAACCGTCAACTGCCGTGGCGGAGGTTGCGGTGGCTGCTGCGGCTGGGGTCGGTAGTCTTGGCCGTCGGTCTGTGGATAGTAAGGAGGGCGGGGCCTGCGGTCCGGCTGCGTTTGCGTCTGCTGAAACATCTTGAACAGCTCGAACATCTCACGCATTTGCTCGAAGGCGCTGGGCTGCGGCGGGGGCGAGGGTGGGGGTTGCTGTGCCGGAGCAGGCGCCGGAGCGGGTTGCGCCTGT
>JBGPOW010000263.1:0-5797 GCA_041488235.1 Binatia bacterium | reverse complement strand
GGATCGCAGACGGCGAGCGTACTCGCGTCAGGGTTCGCGAGATCGTAGCAGAAGCAGTTCTTCGCCGGCCCCGGGAAGAGTACCGGACCGTCGAGCGTGCACTGGCCGCACGTCGGCGACGCGGTGTTGGTGTCGCAGTTCGTCAGCCGCGCGGCGCTGAGCGGCGCCGCGTCGTCGGTGATGACGTCGTGCGCTTGGCCCGTCCAGCCGGTGTCGAGATCGACCCCGGGCCGGCCGACGAAGCTCAGCACCTCGGGCAGCGGGTTCGGCAGCACGCATGGCCCGCCCGGCGTCGTCGTCGGTGCCGGGGTCCCGCCACCGCCGGGCGTCGCGGTACGGGTCGTGGTGTGTGTCGCGCCGGCGCCAGGTGTCGCCGTCGGCGTCGGCCCGGGGCTGCCGTTGTTGCACTCGGCCGGGTAGCTCTTCAGGCTCGGCGCGGCGAGCGCGGCGAGACAGTCGACCTTGAACTCGCTGACGCAGTCGACGCAATCGACGAGCTTCGTGAGGTCGGTGACCGCCCCGCCGCAGGAGGCGCCGCCGGGGACCGTGACGTTCGGGCAGCTGCCCGGGAAGCCGATCGTCGTCGGCGTCAAGTCGTCGCTCGTGCCGCACAGGCGGTCGGGGCCGCCGCACGCCTTGCAGATAGCGACGCGTTTCTTCGATTCCGCCTTCGCGATCGCCGGCGCGGCCTTCGCCGCGTCGGGACACGAGCCGCCGATGCTGCCGGTGAGGACGCCGTCCTCGCAACGCTGCAGCGCCTTCGACTTCGCCACGACGAACTTCGTCGTGTACTTGCCGATCGCGCGCTGGCACTTGATCACGTCCGTGTTCGTCGTGCCGTGATCGAGGCTGCCGTAGTAGAGGTCGATCGCCTGATCGACGGCGGCCTCGTCGACACACGCGAGGCAGTCGCTGATGCCGGTGCAGTTGGTGATCGCGTTCGCACACGAGCCGTGCTCGAAGTTCGGACACGTGCCGCCGCCCCAACCGATGCCGCCGAGCGCCTCGTCGTCGGCGGTACCGCAGACGCGGTCGCCGCCGCCGCAATCGCTGCTCATCTTCCCGCGCATCTTGCTCTCCGTCCTCGCGATCTTCGCGGACGCGGTGGCGTCGGGACACGGTCCGGCGATCGTGTGTTTCAGGACGTCGTCCTCGCACTTCTGGAGTGCCTTGACCTTCGCTTGGGCGAAGGCCGCGGAAGCTTTCGCGACGCTGCGTTTGCACTTCAGCGCATCCGCGTGCGCCGACGCGGCGACGCCGAAGACGAGCGCGAAAACGACGAACGCGGCGAGCTCGCGCATTCCATGCGCACGGCACTTACATGGTGATCGCATGCGACCTCCCAACTCAGGCGGGACGGCACCTGGCACGCCCGGACCGTACGGAGGCCCTGGCCGCAGCGTCAATGTGGCAACTGGGGCGGCGCACGAACAACGTCAGGGGAGAGACGGGGCCAAATCGGGGGAGCGCGATCGCGCAGCCACGTCGAGGGCCGGAGTTCGAGAGGTTGCGAAGCATCGTCCCGCGATGTCCATCGTGCGATCCCCTGAGACCGCGTGGACGTGGTTCGAGGGACGGCGAGTGGGGAGCGCACCGCGTCACCCCCCGCTTGCACCTCGACCGTCATCGGATCGACACCGGAGCCCGCCTCTTCTGTTCAAAGGTACGTGTAAGCGTTGCACGTTTTTTCGCAGCATCTGCGGTAGGAGTATTCCCAATCCGCACCGGGCATGAGCTTTCCGCCGATGGCGCCGCGCCGGAGGTGACGGCGCCCGACGGCACGTCCATTGCTCCCCGACTCCCCATGGGCGCGATGGCGGCGAATACGAGCGCGATGTCGACCAGGGCCGTCCTCGTCATCGACGACGATGACTCGTTCCGGACGGCGTTGTGCGACCTCCTCGAGCAGCGTGGTCTCGCCGTCCGCAGCGCACGCGACGCCGACGAGGCGATTCGAGAGCTCGAAGCCGCCCGGTTCGGCGCCGTCTTCACCGATATCCGCATGCCGGGCGGCGGCTTCGCCGTCCTGGACGAGGTGCGCGCGAAGGGCACGCGGGTGCCGGTGATCTTCATCACCGGCTCGTCATCGTCCGAGTGGAAAGCGCGCGCCGAGGCGGAAGGAGCGTTCGCCTACCTCACGAAGCCGGTCGGAAAGGAACAGATTCTGGCCGTGCTGCGACTCGCGTTCGAGCGCGGCCGCAGCCCCGCCGAGCTCCGCGCGGCTCCGGCGTCCGAGAAGGCGCGCGAGCCGATCCGCGCCAACGGCGTCGGCTGACCGCCGGCGCCGTCGGCTGACGCGACCGTCGGTCGCCGCATCTCGCGCTACTTCCGCACGAGCACGTCGACGTCACCGTCGCGGCGGAGCACCTCGACGGAGCTGCTCGCCCGACCGGCGCCGCTCACCTGCAGGTCGATCGACGCGCTGCCGAGTGTCAGGTTGCGGATCGTGAGCCACTGCAGCCACGACGGCAGCTGTGGCCGATCGAACACGATCAGCTGACGGCGCACGTCGAACTTCGCGCCGAGCATCGACTGGAGGAAGAGAAAGGCGCTCGCCGCCGCCCACGCCTGCGGGCGGCAGGCGACGGGATATGGCACCGGCGTGCCGTGGTCCTGGCGGTCGAAGCCGCAGAAGAGCTCCGGCAGCCGCGCGTCCTCGACGCATCGACTGGTGTCGAAGAGCGCGGTCGCGACCCGCAACGATTCGGCGGCCGCGCCGTAGCGACGGAGCCCGGCCGCGAGGAGCGCGTTGTCGTGCGGCCACACGGAGCCGTTGTGATAGCTCATCGGATTGTAGCGCGGCGCGCGTGACGACAGCGTCCGTACGCCCCAGCCGCAGAAGAGATCGTCCTCCATCATGCGCGCGGCGACGCGGGGCGCCGCGGCGCGGGGCACGATCCCGGTGTACAGGCAATGTCCTGGGTTCGAGGTCACGATCGCGCAAGGACGCTTCTCCGCATCGAGGGCGACCGCATAGAACCCTTCGTCCTCGAGCCAGAAAGCGCGATGGAAGCGCGTCTTCAACGCCGCCGCTTGGCCGCGTAGCTCGTCGGCAAGCTCGGCCTTGCCGAGCCGGTGCGCAATCTCGGCGAGGCCGCGCCGCGCCGCGTACACGTAGCCTTGCACCTCGACGAGCGCGATCGGCGGCGTCGCGAGGCGCCCGTCGGCGTGGAAGATCGCGTCGTGCGAGTCCTTCCATCCTTGATTGACGAGGCCACGCGGCGTCTCGCGCGCGTACTCGACGAAGCCGTCGCCGTCGCGATCGCCATAGCGATCGATCCACTCGAGAGCGCGCTCGAGGTGCGGCCAGAGCGCGGACGCGAGCTCCAGATCGGCGGTGCGCCGCACGTACGCCGCCGCGAGCGCGATGAAGAGCGGCGTCGAGTCGACACTGCCGTAGTAGCGACCGAACGGCACCTCGCCGCACGCCGCCATCTCGTCGTCGCGCACCTCGTGGACGATCTTCCCGGGCTGCTCGTCGCGCTCGGCGTTCTCCTCGGTTCCCTGCAGTGCCGCGAGACGGCGCAACGTCCCGGCGGCGATCTGCGGCGCGAACGCCAGCGTCTCGAGCGCGGCGATGATGCTGTCACGGCCGAAGAGCGTCGCGAACCACGGAATGCCGGCGTAAATGCAGGGGTTGCCGTCCTCCGAGCGTAGCATCGCAACGTCGGCGGCAGAGCGCGAGATCCAGTCGTTCAGGAACTCGTTGCTGGAGACGAGGCGCGCTTGGCCGTCGCTCCACAGTCGCTCGCCCTCGCGTCGCGCCGCGCGGGCGTCGGCGAACGCACGCGGCCGGCCGCTCGCGACGCCGTCCAACCCGCACTCGACGGTGAGCTCGACCGTCCACACGCCGCCCACGGGAAGCTCCACCGCCTGCACGAAGCCGTCGGCGCTCACCGACGCCGGCGCGGGCGTCGCCGTGACGATCGTCCGGCGCTCGCGCCCGTCGCAGCCGCGGTACGCGAAGCGGACCCCGTCCGACGTGACGACCGGCGTCGCGTACGTGCCGCGGCGTGGGCGCGTGATCCCCCGCAGCTCGAAGATGTCGACGAAGTCGGCATGCATGCGCATGAGCAGCTCGCAGCGTACCGGCTCGGGATAGTAGTTGCGCAGCTCGATGCGCTCGTGAAGGCGGTCGCCGGCCAGCGTCTTCACGCGTCGGACGGCGATCGTGTCACGCGGAATCTGCACGTGCTCGTCGACGATCACGTCGGCGTTGGTGAGATCCGTCACGAGCTCGACGTTGTCGGCGCTCACGTGCGACTCGAGAAAGTGCGGCAGCTCGCGATTGACGTAGAGCTCGAGACGATCGAGGTGGCGAGTCCCATGGAAGAAGATGCCGAGGTCCTCGAGGCCCGCCGAGGGCACGTCGCCGCTCACGTCGAAGACGCCGAAGATGTCCCCGTGGCTCAAGATGCGCTTCGTGCGCCGCGACGCACGCGCGCTCGCGACCAGGTAGTACTGGTCGCCGATCTGAACCTCTTCCTCCGCGGGTCGATGGATCATGCCGAGCGCGCGGTCAAGCGGCCGATCGTCTCGGCGTAGATGCGCTCGTAATCGTCGACCATGCGGGTGTCGCTGAAGCGCGACGTGAAGACGTGCCGGCACCGCGCCCGATCGATCTCGTCGATCCGGCGCACGGCCGCGATCATCGCCTCGTCGTCGTCACATACGAATCCCGTGACGCCGTGGTCCACCACCTCCGGCACCGATCCCCGCCGGCGCGCGATCACCGGCGTCCCGCAGGCGAGCGCCTCGATCATCACCAACCCGAACGGCTCGGGCCAATCGATGGGGAAGAGCAGCGCGCGCGCCGCACCGAGAAAGCGCACCTTGTCGGCGCCGCCGATCTCGCCGAGAAACTCGACGTCGGCGCTGCCGAGCAGCGGGCGAATCTCCTTCTCGTAGTACTCGGCGTCGACGCGATCGACTTTCGCCGCAATCTTGAGCGGCATACCGGCGGTCGCGGCGACGCGAATCGCCGACTCGACGCGCTTCTCGGGCGAAATACGTCCGAGGAACGCCAAGTAGCCGCCGTCCCCGCGACCGAACGTGTAGCTCCCGACCGGCAGGCCGTGGTGCACGGTGCCGCGCCAGTCGACACCGGCGAACGGCCGTCGTTGCGCATCGCTGATCGAGATCAACGCCGCGTCGGGATACGCGGCGAAGACCGCCGGCAGGTCAGGCAGGTCGAGCCGCCCGTGGAGCGTCGTCACGATCGGTGTCGGCGACGCCGCGATCAGCGGGAACGCGAGGTAGTCCATGTGATTGTGAATGATGTCGAAGCTCTCGACACGATCCATTACTTGTCGCAACTGCGCCAGGTGGTAGGCGAGCGGATCGACGACCGCGGAATCCAACCGCAATGCGCGCGGACATCCTGGAATGAGGCGCGCGCGCGTCTTCGAATCGGCGCTCGCGAAGAGCGTCACGTCGTGCCCGCGGCGTACGAGCGCCTCCGTCACGTAGCTCACGATCCGCTCGGTACCGCCGTATAGGTGGGGCGGGACGCGCTCGTACAAAGGCGCTATTTGCGCGATCCGCATGTGCTTCCGCTCCACATCCAGGGCCCCTCTGAAAGCGCGGCGCCCGCGACGGTCAGCAACGCCCGTGCCGCGACGCGTGTGACGCCGTGCAGTGACACCGCGGCTGTACTCGCGCGATCCTGCTCGCCCGTCGGCGCTGAATGTAGTTTTTTCGTGTCCCCAGTGTACATCCTACAAAGTGACGGCATCGCAGGCTCATCGCTGTTCGAGCGCTCGAGTGGCCGAATCGTCCGCAAATCGGCGACTTGTCG
>JBGPOW010000262.1:0-5817 GCA_041488235.1 Binatia bacterium | reverse complement strand
TTTGCCGCGGGGGATGAACTCCAGCCCGCGGCGATCATCGCGCGCGCGAGCGCGGCGTAGCCGCGCCGAGGGAGCGGCGCGAATTCACTTCGCGCCGCGACGGCCACCGGAGCACGACCCGGTCGTCGCGGACGGCGCCCGTGAGGGCGCCGCGCGCACGGGGCCGAAATCAATCAATGCCCGGAGCCGATGAGCTCCGCGATCGTGAACTGGTCCTCGGTCGTACCCGCGTTCGCCCCCTGGTGCCAATACCAGCCGGGCTCGCCGGGGAAGCGATGGCTCGGGAGCGACGCTTTGGTCGCGTGCTGTAGCTGCATGTCGACCATGACGATGGCGGCGCCGAAGGGCACTTCCTCGTCGTACTTGACCGGCGATCCGGGGAACGCTTCCTTCTTGTACGAGAAGTCGTTGATCCACACCTTCCAGAGCTGACCGCCGCGGTCGTACATGTCGCTATACGGGATCACGAACTCGTCCTTGTCGACGTAAATGACGCGCTTCGAGTAGGCATACTGCGGCAGCTTCGATGCGCCCTCGACGATGTACATCGGCCGCTTCTCCCACTCGCCGTCGAATGCCCAGTCGGCCGCACCATCCGCCCACTTCACGGGAAACGCCGACGTGTGGAACGCGGCAAGCGCGTCCTTCACGCCGAGGAGCTTCCAATCCATCCACGCGATCTGCCCGGCGTAGCCGCCATAGCTGTCCTGATCGGTGTCTTGGCCGAAAAGCGCGTCCGAGCGCTGCGCCGTCGAGAGGCGCCGCACGCGACGCAGCGACGGCAGATACAGCCAGCTGTCGTCCTGCTTCGCGGGATCGAGATAGCGATAATAGGTGAAGCCGACGCCCTTCAGGTCGAACGGCTCGATCAGCGGATGCAGCGTTTCCTTGTACTGGAACCCTTCTTTGTTGGGGATCTCGGGCTTCGGATCGACGTAGAGGCGTCCGACGTACGACAACCGCCGGAAGTGGTCGATCAAGAAGTGGCGCTCCACCTGCAGCGCCCGCTCGTCCGAGATCGGGCCGGTGTCGGCGTCGAAGTTGCGGAGGTCGAGGTCGTCGATCGTGACCTGCATGCTGAAATTGTGCATGATCTTGATCGGCGCCGATTTGTCGTTCGTATCGATCGTCGGGAACGGCCGGCCGGCGACGTAGTTCTGCAAGCCGAGACCGTCGGGCCCGAGCTTCACCTGTCCCGAGTACTTCTCCGTCGCCTCCTTGAAGGCGACGCGCTGCGGGATCGCCTTGGCGTCGATGATCTTCATCGGCCAGCCGTGCTGCACACACCAGAACACGCCCGGCGACACGAGATCTTTGACTTTGTCGGCGTTCGCCTTCGTGACGGCGTCGCCCGGCTGCACCTGAGCGCATACCGGCCCGGCCGCGAAGACGGCCGCCCAGGCGGCCGCCAACCAGACTTTTCCTGCGATCGATCGAGTCATGCTTCCTCCTTCGGACATTGGAACCCCGAGGTGGGAACGCACCGCGGGCGAGAAGGGTCTCCTAGCGGGATGGGAACAAAAAGGAAAGTGGGCAGACCGTGCTTCGCGGCGACTGCTGCTGGCTCGCGAATCGACAAACGTCAGGAGGCGACGGCGCTCAGTCTGCGCCCGTCGCCTCCGTGACGAACCTCAATGCCCGGAGCCGATGAGCTCCGCGATCGTGAACTGATCCTCGGTCGTGCCGGCGGCGGCACCCTGGTGCCAGTACCAGCCGGGCTCGCCGGGGAAGCGGTGGCTCGGCAGCGACGCCTTGGTCGCGTGCTGCAACTGCATGTCGACCATGACGATCGCCGGAATCATCGGCGTGATCTCGTCGTATTTCATCGCCGCCCCGGGGAATGCCTCCTTGCGGTACGTGAAGTTGTTGACCCAGACCTTCCACAGCTGGCCGCCGCGATCGTACATGTCGCTGTAGGGGATCGCGAAACTTTCCTTGTCGACGTAGAGGACGCGCTTCGAGTAGGCGTACTGCGGGAGCTTCGACGCGCCTTCGACGATGTACACCGGCCGCTTCTCCCATTCGCCATCGAACGCCCAGTCGTTGGCGCCGTCGGCCCACTTCACGGGAAACGGGGTGGTGTGCATCGCGGCGAGGGCGTCCTTCTCGCCGAGGAGCTTCCAGTCCATCCACGCGATCTGCCCGGCGTAGCCGCCGTAGCTGTCCTGATCGGTGTCTTGGCCGAAGAGCGCGTCCGAGCGCTGCGCCGTCGAGAGCCGGCGTACGCGTCGGAGCGACGGCAGGTAGAGCCAGCTGTCGTCCTGCTTCGCGGGGTCGGTGTACCGGTAGTACGTGAAGCCGACGCCCTTCAGATCGAACGGCTCGATCAGCGGGTGCAGCGTCTCCTTGTAGTGGAAGCCTTCCTTGTTCTCCATCGTCGGCTTCGGATCGACGTACAGCCGCCCGATGTAGGAGAGGCGCCGGAAATGGTCGATCAGGAAGTGACGCTCGACCTGCAGCGGCCGATCGTCCGAGATGGGACCGGTATCGGCGTCGAAGTTGCGCAGATCGAGATCGTCGATCGTCACCTGCATGCTGAAGTTGTGCATGATCTTGATCGGCGCGACCTTGTCGTTCGTGTCGATTTGCGGAAATGGGCGCCCGGCGACGTAGTTCAGCAGACCGAGCCCGTCGGGCGTCAGCTTCACTTGGCTCGAGTATTTCTCGGTCGCCTCAGTGAACGCTTTGCGCTGCGGAATCGGCTGCGGCGCGACGATCTTCATCGGCCACCCGTGCTGAACGCACCACAGCATGCCGGGTGAGACGAGATCCTTGACCTTGTCGGCATTCGCCTTGTTGACGGTGTCGCCGGGGTTGACCTGGGCACCGACCGACGCGGCGGCGAGCACGAGCAGCACGCTCGACGCGATGCTGCGTAGCAATCTTTGCATCGTCATCCTCCTTGGTTTGTCGAACGCCGCGTCCGCTCACTCGCGCCCGGGCCCCTCCTCCGGGACGTCGGCTCACGCTCGATCGCTCGACCCGTAGCACGGTGCCGTTCGTCAGTCACCCGGTCCCCTAGGGCTCACGATCGACGCTGCTTCGGATCATATGCCTCCCTTGCGATATGGAGCGAACCTCCGCCTTAGCCGGCACGTGCGCCGTCGTTCAACTCCTTGGGATAGAGCGGCGGCGGCCCGTCGCGCTTTACGCGGAAGAGCACCATCTGGTCGTCGGCGAGGACCTGCTCGAGCCCAGGATCGGCGGCCGCGTGGTCGAGAAACGCGACATGCTCCCGATCCGAGAGCACGTAGGCGCACGGCAGCACGTCCCTGAACACCCGCGACGGCGGCGTGAGACGCCCGTCGGAGACGTCCACCCAGCGCCAGTAGGCGTCGCGGTGCCGGTCGAGGAGATACGTCGGATCGAGGCCGACGAGATACGTGCTCTCGACGTCGTCGAAGTAGAGCCACGGAAAATCGTCCCAGTCGGTCGTGCACACCATCGCGCCCGGGGGCGCCGTGGCACGGACGTAGCGGGCCGCCGCTGCGAAGCGGTCGTGGGGCGTCTCGTTGCGCTTTTGCAGCAGCATCCATCCGACGCCGCCGACGTTCGCCGCCGCGACCGCGGCAAGGAGGCCGATCAGCGCCGCGCGGCGCCGGCGCGGCCATGCCGCGACCACCGGCCACGCCGCGAGCGTGACGAACAGCGTCGCGGTCGGCGCGAAATACTCGATGAAGCGCTTCGAGCGCAGCATCAGCGCCAGGAACACGACAGTCAACGCAAGCGCCGCGAGCGCGTCGCGATCGCGGCGGATGCCCCGCTCGGCGAGGACGCTGACGCCGAACGCGACGTAGAACATCGCCGGCAGCGCGTTCGCAAGCAGGCTCGCGGGGTCGTACGGGAACCACTCGCGCCCGATCCGCACCGATTCGCCCGGCAGCAGCTTGTCGCCGAAGTGATGCAGGATGAACCGAAAGTACTCGGGGAAGTACGGCGTCACCACGAGCCCCGCGACGACGCCGACGAGCGCGGCGGCGACGATCGCGAGCGGCAATCGGCGCTCGCAGACCCAGGTCGCGCCGACGATCGCGACGATCGGCACGAACAGCAGCGGAAACCCGTCGTACAGCCACGCGTACACGCATCCCACGACCGTGAGCGCCCACAGACGCTCACGCAACGCGAAGTGGAATCCGGCGAACAGGCACACCAGCGACAACGCCTGCACGCGCGTCATGTTCAGGCGGAAGAGCAGGTCCGCCGACGATGCCGCGAGCGCCAGGAGCGCGAGAGGCACGAGACCCACGCCGTGGCGTCGCAGAAACCAAAGAAACGTCGCGACGAACGCCACCGCCCCCGCGAGCCCGGCGAGCTTGCCGCCGACCCGGAGGTCGCCGAGCGTGAATGGCACGAGCCACACGTGGAAGAGCATGTGGTGATCCGCGTACCGATCCGGCGCCAGGATCGTGAGCGGCAGCCACGGAAACGGCGGCGGAAACCCGCGCACACCGGCATCGCGGATCACTTTCGCGTAGCGGATGTGGAAGTACGAGTCGTTGCCGATGAGATTCGGCGTCGCGAACTGCAATCCCGCGAGCACGACGACGGCAGCGACGAATGCGAGAAGAACGGTACGTCGATCGCCGCTGCCGGGCTCGTGCTCAGCGCGGGAAACGCGCGGATTCACGTCAGTGTATCAACCCGCCGATCCGCTCCCACCGCACCCAACGGTCCTCGCCGTCCCACGACCAGTAGATGACGAACGCCTTCCCCTTCACGTCGTCGAGCGGCACGAAGCCCCAGAAACGGCTGTCGTAGCTGCGGTCGCGGTTGTCGCCCATCACGAAGACCTTGTCGGGCGGGACTTTCACCGGTCCGTAGTTGTCGCGCGGCGTGAGACGGCTCTGGTCGCCCGGCCCGTCGACGAAGTGCCCGTACGGATCGTCGATCTTCTGATCGTTCACCAAGATCTGCTTGTGGCGGATCTCGACCGTGTCGCCCGGCTCACCGATGACGCGCTTAATGAAGTCCTTGTGGGGATCCACCGGGTAGACGAACACGATGATGTCGCCGCGGCGTGGGTCGGCGAATTTGGCGACGCGCTCGCCGAGGATCGGCAGACGAATCCCGTAGCGGAACTTGTTGACCAGGATGTGATCGCCGATCTGCAAAGTCGGCAGCATCGATCCCGAGGGGATCTTGAACGCTTGGACGATGAACGTCCGGATGAAGAGCGCCAGGATGAACGCGACGGCGAGCGCCTCGGCGTACTCGCGAAACGTCGACTTCGGCTTTACAGCCGCCGCGTCGGCGACCGCCTGATCCCGCTCTCTCGCGCCGGCGGCGACGCCCCCACGGACCTTGGTCACAGCCGGCCACGATAGCCGATCGCCCACCCACCCGCCAGGGTACTCTCCGTTCGCCGACCGCGCGCACCCGGACGCACGTGACCGGACGCATGTGACCGACGCGCCGTTGAACGGGCGGCGACGGCGCGCGGCGGGAGCACGCGAACGACGTGCGCCGGGCCGGCACGCGCGCGCGGCCGGTCGCGTCCGCGCGGACGTCATGGGCGCATGCGGTCGTCGGCGTACGCGCCAACGTCGTGGCCAGCGCGCCAAATTCTACGTCCCTGCGCACGTCGTTCGCGTGCTCCCGCCGCGCGTGCGGCGTCGGCGTTCAGCGCGCGCGCCGCTACCGCGCTGTGACGTGTGCCGCGCGTGCCGTCGAGCGTGTACCGTCGCGTGCGGCGGGGCGGGGGGGGCGGCGCCCCCGCGCGGGGCGGGCCGGCGGGGGGGAGTTCCCCCCGGGGCCCGCCCGCGAGGCCGGCGACTTGTTGCCGCGCGGGCGGGGCCCCGCGGGCACACCGGGCGC
>JBGPOW010000261.1:0-5836 GCA_041488235.1 Binatia bacterium | reverse complement strand
GCACCGCCGACCGATAAAGCGCGAGGATGCAGCGTTTCATGCGGTCGTCGACGAACGCGGCGGCTTTCGCGGCGTACGCGTCGGGCACGCCGACCGCGACGAGACCTTCGCGCATCGCGTCGGGCGTGATCTGCTCCATCAACGCCTCGCCGACGCCGGGGGTCTGCCACATTTGCGCCGTCGGATGCCACTCGTACTCGGCGTCGACGGGCGCCGCGCCGCCGACCCAGCTGCGCGCGATCTGCGGCTGCAGCGACACGGCGCGAACGGCGAGCAACGAGCCCCAGTCGTGCGCGACGAGGTCGATCGGCGGCGGCAGCGCGCCGAGCTCGGCGAGCAGCCAGTCGACGTACGCTTCCTTGCTGGCGTCGAATCCGTCCGGCACCGGACCGCCGAACCCCGGCAGCGAGAGGCACACGACGTCGCGGCGGGCGAGCCGTGAGGTCAGCGGCTGCCAGAGGCGCTCGGTGTCGGGAACGCCATGGACGAAGACGACCGGCACGATCGCGCGATCCCTAGAGCCGGTGCGCCAGATCCGCCTGAAAGCGCCGGATCCGTCGCGCGTTCGCGCCGAGATCGCCCTTGCCGACCCGCGAGTGCGAGCGGACGTTCACGAGCGCGCCGTCGCCGTCGTGGGTGACGCTGATCGTGACGTCGTCCTTGAACCGTAGAAAGCGCGTCGTTGCGACGGCGGCGATCTCTCCGCGCTCGCGGTCGTTCGTGGTGACGTCCCAACCTTCCGCGCGCGCCGTCGCGAGCGCCGCCTCGAACACGCGATCGTACGGCTGCGCGAAGCGCTGCGGCTGCAGATCGGCGTACTGCGGCGTCCCTCCGGTGCGGACGTCGTTGATGGTCGGCCAAATGCAGGCCGCGAGCAGCCTCGCGGCGACGAGCGCGACGATCAGGATTCCGAGGCGGCGTAGCATCGCGGAGAAAGGTGCCTCATTCCGTGAGCTCAGGAAAGCCCGGCTAGCGCTGCGCCGCCTGGGCGCGGCGCGCGAGCTCGTCGGCGGGGACGTCCTCCTTGTGCGTCGCGATCCACCACTGGTTGCCGGACGCATCCTGCACGCCGCCGGTGCGGTCGCCGTAGAACTGGTCGGCGGGGGCCGCAATCGACGTCGCGCCGGCGCGGAGCGCGCGCGCGTACACGGCGTCGGCGTCGGTGACGTAGAGGTGGAGCATCGCCGGGATCGGACGGTGGGATCCCTGCGCCTCGCCCATCATCACCCGCGAGTCGCCGATCTGCATCTCCGCGTGGCGGATCGTGCCGTCGGGCATCGCCATGCGGAACACTTCCTTGGCGTCGAAGGCGCGGGTGAGAAACTCGATCAGCTTCGGGACGCCCTCGACGACCAGGTACGGCGTCACCGTGTGATAGCCTTCGGGAATTGCGCGTACGGTCATGGCCGCCTCTCTGCCAGGCGCAGCACGGTAGTCAACCCGACGTCCGCGCCGCCGCGAGGGCCGCGTCCTGCGCCCCCATGACGGCCGCCTTGAACTCGGCGGTGATGCGCTGCGGGCGACCGTCGTCGTCGACGAGCGCGTGCACCGTCGTCGCCGCGGCGACGAGCGCGCCGTCGGCGGCGGCGATCTCGTACGCGATCTCCACTCGCGCGCGGCCGAAGCTCGCGATCGCGGCGTGGATCATGAGCTCGTCGTCGTAGCGCGCCGGGCGGCGGTAGCGACACGTGACCTCGATCACGCCGAGATAGCGGCCGCGCGCGACGTACTCGGCGAACGGATGCCCGAGGCTCCGGAAGAGCTCGGCGCGGCCGATCTCGAGGAGCCGCAAGTACGACCCGTAGTACATGATCCGCATCGGGTCGCAGTCGGCGAAGAGGACGCGGTAGCGCGCCACCTCGAGAAGATTCACCATCGCCCCGGCGTCAGTGCAGCTCGATGCCGCCGTCGACGTTGAGCGCCTGGCCGGTCACGTTCGGCGCCGTCGCCAGGTACACCGCGGCGCGCCCGACGTCCTCCGGCGTCTGCGGCCGTCCGAGCGGGATCAGCTGCTTCACGTAGCGCTCCCACGATTGGTCGCGCGTCTCGCCGGGAGCTTTCAGCGTTTCGGCGAGATACTCCCACATCTGCGTGCGCAGGATGCCGGGGCAGATCGCGTTCACGCGGACGTTCGCGGGCGCGAGCTCTTTCGCGAGCGCGTTCGTGAAGCCGACGACGGCGAACTTCGACGCGCAGTAGTGCGCCAAACCGGGGGCGCCGTTCTTCCCCGCCACCGACGCGATGGTGATGATGCAGCCGCCGCGCTCGACGAGCGTCGGAATCGCCGCTTGGCAGGAGAGGAAGACGCCCTTCACGTTGACGGCGAACGTGAGGTCCCACGTCGCCTCGTCCATCGCCGCAACCGGCGCGAGGCTGACGACTCCGGCGTTGCACACGAGCACGTCGAGACCGCCGAGCTCGTGCACCGTATCGGCGACCATCGTCGCGCAATCCGCCTTGGATGTGACGTCGGCGGCGATCGCCACCGCGCGGCGGCCGCGCTCGCCGACCTCGGCGGCGGTGCGCTGTGCGCATTCGAAGCCGCTGACCCGACTGTCGCCGTACTGCTGAGCGCCGGCGGCGAGCGTATCGACGTCGGCGACCGCGACGTCGGCACCCGCCTCTGCGAGCGCGAGCACGATGCCGCGGCCGATCCCGCGGCCGCCGCCGGTCACGAGCGCGACTTTCCCTGCGAGTGTCGTCATGACGCCCTCTGTCGCGCAGGAGCACGCGCAGGTCAACCGGACCTGCGCGATCGATGTCAATGCGTTCTCGTAGCGTCGCCGGTCGTTGCAACCGTGTGCTAAGGTTCTCGCCGTGAAGCCGAAGCGCAAGGCGACGTACGAGGACCTGATGAAGGTCCCGGATACGATGGTCGCCGAGATCGTCGACGGCGAGCTCATCACCAATCCGCGTCCGGCGTCACCGCACGCCCGCACCGGCGCCGCGATCGTCAGCGCGCTGTTCAACCGCTTCGACGGTCCACCGGGTGTCCCACCGGCTCCGGGCGGCTGGTGGATCCTCTACGAGCCCGAGCTGCACTTCGGCGACGACGTCCTCGTGCCCGACGTCGCCGGCTGGCGCCGCGAGCGCATGCCCGCGATCGGGGACGTCGCTGCCTTCACCTTGGTGCCGGATTGGACGTGCGAGATCATCTCGCCCAGCACCGCGCGCATCGACCGCAGCCGCAAGATGCGCATCTACGCCCGTGAAGGCGTCGCGCACCTCTGGATCGTCGATCCGCTCACGAAGACGATCGAGATCTACCGCCGCGAGGGCGAGCACTGGCTCGTCGCCGCGATGCACGCCGGCGACGACGCGGTACGTGCGGAGCCGTTCGATGCGGTCGAGCTCGACGTCGCGCGCTGGTGGCGTCGCGACTGACTCCCGCCCGATGGCAACGGGTCCGTCGATGGTGAGCCGTGTAGCGGCCCGAGGTTCATGACCACGCGCTCGGACGAGAGCTTGCCGTCGTCGTCGAAGCAATAGAAGGCGACGAACGGCAGCTCGACGTGCGTGCCGTCGGCGGGTAGCCGAGGAACTCGTTGCTGTGCTTCCCGAAGAGCCGACCCTCGATCACCGTCTCCTCGTCCGTGAAGTGCTCGTGGTCGATGACGGCTCGGAGGTCGCTGAAGGCCCCGGCGGCGGCGCTCATGCCGATGTATCCGTGCGCCCAGCGGATGGTGTCGTCGCTGGGAAAGGACTGGTGGTTGTACTGCATCTCGGCATTGCTGGAGAATGTCGCCATGATCCGTTCCAGATCGTGGTCGTTCTCGGCGGCGTAGTGCGCGCGTACGAGGAGCTGGCGGCGCTCGCGTTCTTGGTCGCTGATCGGCATGGTCACTCCTTCTCGCTCTCGAACCAGCGTCGCGCCGCTTCGATCGCGCCCTTGGAAATGTTCTGAAGCAATCTGCGTTCGTGGCCCGCTCGACCGAGCACGCGGATCGCGACGGACGCGGCGAAGAGCATCGCCACGAGCGGCTCGAGATCGAGATCCGTGCCCGCTTCGGTCTGCGCCTCACGGAGACGCGCACGCATCAGCGCCTGCATGGAACGAAGCGCCACCTGCAGCTGCTCCTGTGTCTCCGCGGAAAACACATGCGACTCGGGGATGGCGTTCAGGATCGGGCAGCCGCGCCGCCCAGGGTCGCGCACCGTGAGTCGCACGACGGTGTCGAGAACGTGCTGCGCGCCGTCGAGACCCTTCTTGTCGGTCCTGATCGCGGCGGCGAGCTGCGCCACGTAACGCCGCGCGGCGGCGCGGAACATCGCCTCTTTGTCGTCGTACGCTGCGTACAAGCTGCCGCGTAGCAGGCCTGTGGCCTGCGTTAGGTCGTCGATCGACGTGCGCGCATAGCCGCGCGACCAGAAAACGTCGAGAAGCGCTTCCTCCATTTTCTCGACGTCGAACTGCCGCGGCCGAACCATCGCCGTGGAGAATGCGCGTTATTGACTGCTGAGTCAAGAACTCCAGCGTCGGTCAGTGATACATGAACGGCAGCGCAAACAGCCCGACGCCGACGGCACCAAGCACGATGGAGCCGAACCACACCACGCGCAGGCGGGTCAACGCCGCGACGGCGCCGAGCGCGATCGCGACCTGGAAGAGCGCGACGGCCTGGGCGAAGCGATGGTGCTGCGCGAGGAGCGCGTCGGCCTCGTGCGAGCGCTCGTCGCGCTCGTGCTCGCGGGCACGCGCGTCGTCCTCGAGATCGGCCTCGCCCTTCGCGTGCCGCGCGATCTCGGCGGTGAGATCGGCGGGCGGCTCGCGACCTGCCGCCTCGTAGGATGCCGCGGCGGCGCGCGCGACGGCGCCTTTGATCGCTTTCGCCTGGTAGTGCGCCCAGACGTCGGACGCCTGCGCTTGCAACCGCGTCGCCTCGGTCTTCAAGACCAAGGCCTCGTTCACGGTGTCGCCCGCCTTCAGCGCAGCGAGGGCCGCGAAGACCGCGAGGAACGCGGTCGTAATCGCGATCTGTCGCAGGAACGTGCCGCCCTCGCGCTCGGCTTCCTCGCGGATGCGCTCGCGCAGCTCCGCGGTCTCGATCTCGGGTTCTTCCGGCATGACGCTCGTCTATCACAGCTCGCGCAACGTCCCCACGATCGCACCGTTCGTCGGCGCGTTCCGTCACGGCCGCGAAAGGAGTACGGTCGCGCGCCGAGGAGGATCGAGTATGGCCATGCCGTGGGTCGAGGTGAACGAGGCGCGCAGACTGCCGGGTCTGCGGCTCGTCGTCTCGAAGGGGATCCCGAACCCGTGGTCGGAAGGCGCGAAGGCTCTCTTCGACGTGAAGAAGATCCCCTGGATTCCCGTGCCGCAGCGAGTGATGGGCGACAACTCCGCGCTGCGCGATTGGACCGGCCAGACGAGCGCGCCGGTCGCGATCCTCGACGACGAGGCGCCGCGCACGACCTGGAGCGCGATTCTCCACCTCGCGGAGCGCCTCGCGCCCGAGCCTGCCCTCATTCCCGCAGACGCCGACGAGCGCGCCCGCATGTTCGGCTATCTGCACGAGCTCTGCGGCGAGCTCGGCTTCGGCTGGTGCCGCCGCCTGCAGATGGCGCACACCGTTCTGACGAACGGATCGCCGTTGCAGCCGGTCGGCGAGTACGTCGGCGGGCGCTACGGATATGGCCTGCAGACGCCGGCGGAGATCGAGCGCCGTCTCGACGACCTGCTGCGTCTTTTCACCACTCAGCTCCGCCGCCAGTACGATGCCGGTCGCCCGTTCTTCATCGGCGCGCGCGTGACCGCGCTCGACCTCTACTGGTCGGCGTTCGCGACGCTCATCAAACCGCTGCCGGCCGAGGTGTGCCCGATGTACGAGGAGAGCCG
>JBGPOW010000260.1:0-5911 GCA_041488235.1 Binatia bacterium | reverse complement strand
TCGCTCCCGTACCGCGCCCGCAGTCGCGCTGGCTCGTTCACCGGTCGATCACCTCGCCGCAGCGGCGACAGACGCGCGTCGCCGTGCCGTCCTCGAGCCGCCGCGCGCCGATGCGCGCCGGCGCGTTGCAACGGTCACACATGATCATCACGTTCGAGAGCTCGATCGACGCCTCTTTCTCGACGACGCCGCCGGGCTGCTGCGCGCCGCGCGGCTTCTGATGCCGCTTCACCATGTTCAGGCGCTCGATCACGATCCGGTGCTTCTCGCCGATCACGCGCATGACCTTACCGGTCTTGCCGCGCTCCTTGCCCGCGATGACCATCACCGTGTCGTTCTTGCGGATCTTGCTGCGTGGGGGCCTGCCCTCACGCGCGACACCGGCCTTCATCAGAGCACCTCCGGCGCGAGCGAGATGATCTTCATGAATTTCTTCGCGCGCAGCTCGCGGGCGACGGGGCCGAAGATGCGGGTCCCGATCGGCTCGCGCTGGTTGTCGATCAGCACCGCCGAGTTGTTGTCGAAGCGGATGTACGAGCCGTCCGGCCGCCCGACTTCCTTGGCGGTGCGCACGATGACGGCCTTCATGACGTCGCCCTTCTTCACCTTGGCGTTCGGAATCGCCTCTTTCACCGAGACGACGATGACGTCACCGATCGAGGCGTAGCGACGACGCGAGCCCCCGAGCACCTTGATGCAGAGGACCTTGCGCGCGCCGGAGTTGTCGGCGACGTCCAATATGCTTTCAGCCTGCACCATCGATCCGGTCCTCCGCCTCCGCCGGCTAGAGCTGCACCGCTTTGTCGATCACGCGGCTCAGTCGCCAACGTTTGTCGCGGCTGAGCGGCCGGCACTCGACGATCGCGACGCGATCGCCGATTGCGCACTGGTTCTGCTCGTCGTGGATCTTGTAGCGCTGCCGCCGCGTGAGGAACTTGCGGTATTTCGCGTGCTGCACGCGGCGGTCCACCGTGACCACCGCGGTCTTGTCCATCTTGTTGCTGACGACGATCCCGATCCGCGTCTTGCGAATGCCGCGCATGGTCAGCTCACCTTCGCCCGCTCGCGGTGAATGGTCCGGCACCGCGCCAGATCACGGCGCACCGCGCGCACCTTCATGGGGTTTTCGAGCTGGCTCGTCGCGCGGCGGAGCTGCAGGAGGAACAGCTCCTCCTCGAGCTCACGCGTCCGCGCCTCGAGCTCCCCCTCGGACATGTTCCGAATCTCGCTAGGCAGCACCGGCCATTCCTCCACGCTCACGTACCTGGGTCGGGATCGAGATCTTCTGCGCCGCCAGGCGCAGCGCCTCGCGGGCGATCTCGGGCGCGACGCCTTCCATCTCGAACAGCATGCGGCCGGGCTTGATAACCGCGACCCACACCTCGGGCGAGCCCTTGCCCTTGCCCATGCGCGTCTCGGCGGGCTTCTTCGTGAGCGGCTTGTCGGGGAAGATGCGCACCCACACGCGGCCGCCGCGCTTGATGTGACGGGTGAGCGCGACGCGCGCCGCCTCGATCTCGCGTGCGGTGAGCCACCCGCGGTCGGTCGCCTGCAGGCCGAAATCGCCGAAGGCGAGCGTCGAGCCGCGCCAGGCGGTGCCGCGGCGGCGCCCCTTCATCATCTTCCGGTATTTGACTTTTTTCGGTGCGAGCATGTCTCTCGCGCGCTCAGGCGCCGATCGCCGTGCGCTGCTCCTCCTCTTGTTTCGTCAGCACCTCGCCGCGGAAGATCCACGTCTTGACGCCGATGACCCCGTACGTCGTGTACGCCTGCGCAAAGCCGTAGGCGATCTCGGCGCGCAGCGTATGCAGGGGCACCCGACCCTCGCGGTACCACTCGCGGCGCGCGATCTCGGCGCCGCCGAGGCGTCCCGACGACTGGATGCGGATGCCGAGGGCGCCCATGCGCATTGCGCGCGCGACGGCTTCCTTCATCGCGCGGCGGAAGGCGACGCGGCGCTCGAGCTGCAGCGCGACGTTCTCCGCGACGAGCTGCGCGTCAATGTCGGGACGGCGCACCTCGTGGATGTTGATGAAACAGTCGCGGCCGGAGAGCTTGTTGAGCTCGCTCTTCAGCTTGTCGATCTCGGCGCCTTTCTTGCCGATCACGATGCCGGGGCGCGCGGTGTGGATGTTCACCTTCGCTTTGTTGGCGGCGCGCTCGATCTCGATCTTCGAGATTCCCGCATGGTACAGGCGACGCTTGATGAACGTGCGCACGCGGATGTCCTCGTGCAGCAGCGCGGCGTACTCCTTGCCGGCGTACCAACGCGAGTCCCAGCTCTCGATCACACCGAGGCGAAAGCCCTTTGGATGTACCTTTTGTCCCATGCGATTCCTTATGACGCTCGCTCGTCGACGACGATCGTCACGTGGCTCGAGCGCTTGAAGATCTTCGTGGCGCGGCCATGCGCGCGCGCCAAAGACCGTTTCTGCGTCGCGCCCTCGTCGACATAGGCGGTTTTCACGTACAACGTGTCGACGTCGACGTTCTGCGTCGCCTCCGCGTTCGCGATCGCCGACTTGAGCGTCTTGGCGACGACCTTCGCGCTGCGCCGCGCATTGAACTCGAGGATGCCGATCGCCTCCTCGACGCCCTTACCGCGGATGAGGTCGACGACGAGCCGCATCTTCTGCGGCGCGATGCGGACGTGATGCACGCTGGCACGCGTCTCCATCGATCAGCTCTTCGCTCCGGGCGGCGGACCGCCGGAGGGCTTCACCTCGGCTTTGCGCGCGCCGGAGTGTTGGTGAAAGGTCCGCGTCGGTGAGAACTCGCCGAGCTTGTGGCCGACCATGTTCTCGCTCACGAAGACCGGGATGAACTTGCGGCCGTTGTGGACGGCGAACGTGTGGCCGATCATGTCGGGAATGACCGTCGAGCGGCGCGACCAAGTCTTCGTCACCTTGCGCTCGCTGGCCGCGTTCAGCGCTTGCACCTTCTTCAGGAGGTGCTCGTCGACGAATGGACCTTTTTTGACCGAACGTGCCACGTGTGCTCCCGCGCTTACTTCTTGCGCCGCATGACGATGAAGCGGTTCGTCCGTTTGTTCTGCCGTGTCTTGTAGCCCTTGGTCGGCATGCCCCACGGCGTCTGCGGATGGTTGCCCTTCGAGCGGCCCTCGCCGCCGCCGTGCGGGTGGTCGACCGGATTCATCGCGATGCCGCGGACGCGCGAGCGACGTCCGAGCCAGCGCGTGCGTCCCGCTTTGCCGATCGAGATGTTTTCGTGCTCGAGGTTGCCGACCTGGCCGACGGTGGCGCGGCACTCGATACGGACGAGGCGCTGCTCGCCCGACGGCAGTTTCACGAGCGCGTACTCGCCTTCCTTCGCCATCAGCTGCGCCGCGCCGCCGGCGCTCCGCACCATCTGCCCGCCCTTCCCGGCGCGGAGCTCGATGTTGTGGATCATCGTGCCGAGGGGAATCGCCCGTAGCGGTAGGCAGTTGCCGGGTCGGATGTCGGCCTCGGGGCCGGCCGCCACGCGATCCCCGACGCGCAGCCCAACGGGGGCCAGGATGTAGCGCTTCTCGCCGTCGGCGTAGTGGAGGAGCGCCAAGCGTGCGGAGCGGTTCGGATCGTACTCGATCGAGGCGACGCGCGCGGCGATGTTCTCTTTGTCGCGGCGGAAGTCGATGATGCGGTACCGGCGCTTGTGGCCGCCGCCGCGATGGCGCAGCGTGATGCGTCCGTTATTATTGCGCCCGCCGCTCTTGCGGATCGGCGCCAGCAACGAGGGCTCCGGATGATCGCGGGTGATCTCCGCGAAGTCGAAGCCGCTGCGGAAGCGGCGTCCGGGCGAGGTCGGTTTGTAGAGGATCGTCGGCATGCGCGTTACACCTGCTCGAAGAAGTCGATGCGCTGGCCTTCGCCGAGCGTGACGTAGGCTTTCTTCCAGTTCGGACGCCTCCCGGAGGAGCGTCCGACGCGGCGAACCTTCCCGAGCACGTTGCTGGTGCGCACCTTCAGGACCTTCACTTTGAAGAGACGCTCGACCGCGTGCTTGATCTCGAGCTTGTTCGCGTCGGGCCGCACCTGGAACACGACCTGGTTACCGATCTCGTTGACGAAGGTGCCCTTCTCCGTGATGACCGGGGCCGAGATGATCGAGTACTCGCGCTTCATGCCGCCACCCGCTCGGTGATGGCATCGAGCGCCGCGCGCGTGAGGACGAGGTGATGGTAGCGCAGGAGATCGTAGACGTTCAGGCCCGTCGCGCGCAGCACCTTGACGTCCGGCAGGTTGCGGCCGGCGAGCTCGAGCCGCGCGTCGGCGTCGGCGATCACGACGAGGACGCTGTCCTCGATACCGAGGCCGCGCAGGAGCTCGGCGAAGTGCTTCGTCTTCGTCTCGGGTAGCTCGAGCCGATCGACGATCGTGAGGCGATTCTCGCGGAGCTTTTGCGCGAGCATCGAGCGCAGCGCCGTTTTCCGCGCGCGCTTCGGCATCGCATACGCGTAGTCGCGCGGGTGCGGGCCGAAGACCGTCCCGCCGCCGGGCCAGAGCGGCGAGCGGATGCTGCCCGCGCGCGCCCGTCCGGTGCCCTTCTGCTTCCAGGGCTTCTTGCCGCCGCCGCGCACTTCGCCTTTTTCTTTCGTCGCCGCGGTGCCGGCGCGCCGGCTGGCGGTCTGCATGCGCACGACGTCGGCGAGAAGGGCACGCCGGAGCGGCTCGGCGAACACCGTCGCGGACAGCTCGATCGTGCCGACCTCGGCGCGTGCTTGTGAGAAGACGGGCGCCACTATGGACTGGCCGGGCTTGATGGGCTGCGGCGCCTCGCGCTCAGGCATTGGCCGCTCCTGCCGCGGCACCCGCGGTACGCCGCGAGCCGGCGTGCTTGCGGACGATCACCGTCGCGCCGTACGCGCCCGGGATCGCGCCGCGGATGAAGATCAGATCCTGGTCGGCGCGCACCTCGACGACCTGGAGGTTCTCGACCGTGACCCGCGCGTTGCCGAGACGTCCCGCCATGCGCTTCCCTTTGAACACGCGGCCCGGGTACGAGCGATTGCCGATGGAGCCGCCGTGACGAAAGTACTCGTGGGTACCGTGCGAGCCGGGAAAGCCGCTGAACTTGTGACGCTTCATCACGCCCGCGGTGCCGCGTCCCTTGCTGACGCCGCTCACGTCGACGGCGTCGCCGGCCGTGAACACGTCGCCGACGCGCACGTCCTGGCCGACCTCGAGCTGCGAATCGGCGCCGATTTTGAACTCGCGCAGTACCCGAAACGGCCCCTTGCCCGCCTTGCCGACGTGGCCGCGCATCGCCTTTCCGACACGGCTCTCCTTCTGCGGCGCGAACCCGAGCTGGACGGCCGTATAGCGGTCGCGCGCTTCCGTCTTCGTCTGCACGACCGTGCACGGCCCCGCCTGGACGACGGTCACCGGCACGAGGTTGCCCTCGCCGGTGAACACCTGCGTCATCCCGACCTTCTTCCCGATGATTCCCGTCACCATGTCGTCCGCCCCGCTATTGGAGCTTGATCTCGACGTCGACGCCGGCCGAGAGGTCGAGCTTGCCGAGCGCGTCGATCGTCTGCTGCGTCGGCTCGAGGATATCGAGGAGCCGCTTGTGGGTGCGCAGCTCGAATTGCTCGCGCGATTTCTTGTCGACGTGCGGCGAGCGATTGACCGTGAAGCGCTCGATGTGTGTCGGCAGCGGAATCGGACCGGCGACCCGCCCGCCGGTGCGGCGCACGGTGTCGACGATCTCGCGCACCGACTGATCGAGCAGCCGGTGATCGTAGCCGCGCAGGCGTATGCGGATCTTTTCGTTCACATTCTACTCGAGAATTTTGGCGACGACGCCGGCGCCGACCGTGCGGCCGCCCTCGCGGATCGCGAAGCGCAGCCCCTCGTCCATCGCGATCGGCATGATCAGCTGCACGACGAGCTTGATGTTGTCCCCCGGC
>JBGPOW010000259.1:0-5934 GCA_041488235.1 Binatia bacterium | reverse complement strand
CTCATGGCGCATTCCGGCAGCAAGAGACGTTCCACGACGTTACGCCGCACCGGGCGTCGCGACACCCACTGCGCGCTGAGCGTGACGCGTCACGTGCCGTGCGCGGTGGCGCTGCGTTCGTGTGCCATCGCGATGACGGGTGTCATCACCATAGCGTTCATTCGCCGTCGGCCGACGTTCGCTCGCCGTCCGCTTTGACACCTCCTTTGGCAGGCGCCATAACTCGCGCCGTGTCACAGCCGCTCGCGTGTGACGCAGGCGCACGCGCGTTCGCCGCCGTGGCGCTCGTTCCAGCGATCCCCGGCAAGGACTTGCTGACGTACTGCGTGACGGAGTCCGACCGCCGTCGCGTCCGCCCCGGTGTGCGAGTCCTGGTTCCGCTCGGACGGCGTCACGAAACCGGCATCGTCGTCGAGGTCACCGACGCGGCTCCGGATCTGCCGAACATTCGCTCGATCGCCGGCGTGCTCGACGACGAGGCGATCGTCACGCCGGATCTTTTCGCGCTCTGCCGCTGGGCGGCGGACTATTACTGCAGCTCGGTCGCCGACGTACTCGCGGCGGCGCTCCCTGCCGGCCTGCGCGCGCGGAGCGCGCGTGTCGTCCGTCTCGGCGAGCGCGCGCTCGAGGAGCCGGCCTCCGGCGCGCTCGAGGAGGCTATCGTCGCCCATATCCGCCGGGCCGGCCCGAGCTCGGCCGAGCAGCTCGAACGCGCGCTGCACGACCAGCGGGTGCCGCGCGTGCTGCGCGCGCTCGCCGCGCGCGACGTCGTGGTGATCGAGGAACAGCTCCGCCGGCCGACGGCGACGACGCGGTTCGAGACCGTGTTCACACTCGTAGCCGAGCTGGACCCCGACGCGCTCGATGTCCTCGCGCGACGAGCACCGCGCCAACGCGCGCTATACCAGCGGCTGATCGGCGCTTTCGATCGTACCGTGGAGGCGCGCGCCCTGGCAGCGACCGAACGCGCGGCGGCGACGGCCCTCGCACGACGCGGTATCGTTCACGCCTCGCGCCACGAGCGCTACCGGGAGGCGATCTCACACACCGACCGTGTCGCGCCCCCGACGCTCACGTCCGATCAGAGCGTCGCGGTCGAGACCATCGCCGGCACGAGCGGGTTCCAGGTTTTTCTCCTGCACGGCGTGACCGGCAGCGGCAAGACGGAGGTCTACCTGCAAGCGGCGGCGCGCACGCAGGCACGAAGCCAGTCGGTGCTGTTTCTCGTCCCCGAGATCGCCCTCACGCACCAGCTCCTCGACCGCGTCCAGCAACGCTTCGGAACCGGTGTCGCGGTGCTTCACAGCGGCCTCGGTCCCGGCGAGCGCTGGGACGAGTGGCGGCGCATCGCGCGCGGCGAGGCGCGCATGGTCGTAGGCGCGCGCTCCGCGGTCTTTGCGCCGCTCGCAAACCTTGGCCTCGTGATCGTCGACGAGGAGCATGACCCGGCTTACAAGCAGGACGAGGGTCTCCGCTACAACGCCCGTGACCTCGCGATCGTCCGCGCAAAGCTCGCCGGCGCCGCGGCGATCCTCGGCTCCGCGACGCCGTCGGTCGAGAGCTACCAGCAGGCGCTCGACGGCAAGTTCCGCCTACTGTCGCTGCCGCGACGCGTGGAAGGCCGGCCGTTGCCTGACGTCGAGATCCTCGACCTTCGACGCGCGGATCGCGGCGTCGCAATGGCCGCGGCGTCCACGCGCGCGGTGCCGAAGGCGGCGGCGACGCCGTCCGCTCGCGTCAGTTCGAACGTCGCGCTCGACGCGGCGCCGGTCTCGATGTTGCTCTCGGCGCGGCTCCTCGAGGCGATGGCCGAGACGTTGTCGCGGCGAGAGCAGGTTCTCCTCTTCTTGAATCGCCGTGGGTTCGGGCGCGCCGTTCAGTGCCTCGCGTGTGGCGAGCCGGCGGGGTGTCCGTCGTGCAGCGTCAGCTTGACCTTGCACGAGCGACGGGCGGTACTGCTGTGTCATCACTGCGGCTTCGCGCGGCCGGCGCGCGCGCCGTGTGCGAGCTGCGGACGCGATACGCTGCGCGCGACGCTCGAAGGAACCGAGCGCATCGAATCCGAGGTCGCGACGCGATTCCCCGACGCGCGTGTCGGGCGTCTCGATCGCGACACCACGGGGAGCAAAGGTGCGCACCGGCGCATCCTCGGCGCGTGGGCGGCGGGCGACCTCGACGTGCTGATCGGGACGCAAATGGTCGCCAAGGGGCACGACGTGCCCGGCGTCACGCTCGTCGGCGTGCTCCTCGCCGACGTCGCGCTGAACATGCCCGACTTCCGCGCCGGCGAGCGCGCGTTTCAACTGCTGACGCAAGTCGCCGGACGCGCCGGACGCGGCGACCGCCGCGGGCGCGTGCTGATCCAAACGTTTCGGCCTGCGCATCACAGCCTCGTCGCCGCGGCGGCGCACGACTACGCGAGCTTCGCGCCGAACGAGCTCGCGCACCGGAAGGAAGTCGCGTATCCGCCGTTCGCGCGCCTCGTCGTCCTGCGCCTCGAGGGCGTCGCGGCGGACGCGACCGAGCGCGCAGCGATCGATCTCGCGCGCTCCGGGCACGGCCTCGACGCGCGCGTCGCCGTGCGCGGGCCGGCGCCGGCGCCGCTCGAGCGTCTGCGCAATCGGTATCGGTGGCAGATCCTGCTGGCGTCGACGAGCGTCGCCGCTCTGCACCAGGTCGTACGCCAGCTCGTGACGTCGTGGCGCACGACGCGCGCGGCACGCACGGTGCGCCTCGTCGTTGATGTCGATCCTGTCAGCATGTTATGAAAACCCGTGATTCGCCGGATCTTTACGTATCCCGAGCCGGTGTTGAAACACGTCGCGACGCCGGTTCCGGACATTGACGGCGCGCTCGTCGAGACGATCGACGACATGGTCGAGACGATGTACGCGGCGCCCGGCGTCGGTCTCGCGGCGCCACAGATCGGGTTGTCGCAGCGGGTGATCGTTCTCGACGTCGATCACGAGAACAAAGGGAAGCACCTCCTCAAGATCGTGAACCCCGTGATCGCCGAGCGCGAGGGTGAGATCGTGTGGGAGGAGGGTTGCCTCTCGGTGCGCGATTACGTCGCCGAGGTGACGCGCGCGGCGCGCGTGCTCGTCCGCGGCTACACCCCCGATCAGCAGGAGATCGCGGTCGAGGGCACCGGCCTCCTCGCGGTCGCCTTGCAGCACGAGATCGACCATCTCGACGGCAAGCTCTTCCTCGATCGCATCAGCCGCCTGAAACGCGATCTCTACCGCCGCCGCCTGAAGAAGCTGGAGCGCGAGGGTCGCGAGCCCACGGCGCGGCGCGAGAGCCTGATTTAGGGGATTTCGCCCCCGCTCGCTGCGCTCGGTGTGGTTTCGCGCTACGCTCCGGGGATGGCGGCGCGACTGCACTGGTCTTTCGATCGCCCGCTGCGGTCGGTGTTCATGGGCACGCCGGAGTTCGCGGTGCCGAGCCTCGAGGCGCTGGCGGAGTGCACCGACCTCGTCGGCGTCGTGTCGCAGCCCGACAAGCCGCGCGGGCGCGGCCTCGCGGCGACGCCGTCGCCGGTCGCGGCGGTGGCGCTGGCGCGTGGGGTCGCACTCGTTCGCCCGGCGCGCGTTCGCGACCCGTCCGTGCTCGCGGCGCTCGAGAGCTGGCGGCCGGACGTCCTCGTCGTCGCGGCGTACGGCCGCATCTTGCCCGCGCCGATGCTGGCGCTGCCGACGCTCGCGCCGATCAACGTGCACGCGTCCTTGCTGCCGCGCCACCGCGGCGCGGGGCCGATCGCGGCGGCGCTCCTGGCAGGCGACGCCACGACCGGGATCACGATCATGCTGATGTCGGAGGAGATGGACGCTGGCGACATCCTTCTCCAGCAGACGGTCGCGATCGAGCCCGACGATACGACCGGCAGCTTGACGGCGCGGCTCGCAATCGCGGGTGGACGGGCGCTCGCGGACGCGTGCGCGCGCCTCCGCGCCGACGGCCTCGAGCCGCGCGCGCAGGACGCCGCGCGCGCGACGTACGCGCCGCGTCTCGGCAAAGAGGATGGCCGCATCCGCTGGACCGAGCCGGCGCTCGTCATCGAGCGCAAGGTGCGCGCGTTCACGCCGTGGCCGTCGGCGTTTGCGACCCTCGCGGGACGGACGCTCAAGGTGCTCCGCGCTCGCGTCGCGTCCGTCCGGCCGCCGGCTGGCGTCGCACCGGGGACGGTGGTCGCGCTCGGCGACGCGATTCGGGTCGCGACCGGCGACGGCGCGTTGGATCTCCTGACCGTGCAAGCGGAAGGAAAGCGTGCCGTCGACGCGCGGGCGTTCGTCGCCGGCGCGCGGCTGACGATCGGCGCGCGCGTCGATGACGGGCACTGACGCGCGCGGCGTCGCGCTCGCCGTGCTGCGCCGTGTGGAGCGCGACGGCGCTTATGCAGACGTCGCGCTCAATGCCGCTCTCGCCGAGAGCAGGCTCGACACCCGCGACCGTGCGCTCGCGGCGCGCCTCGTCTACGGGACGCTCGCCTGGCAGGGACGTCTCGACTGGCACCTCGCGCAGCTCGCGGCACGGCCCGCCGACGCGCTCGATCCGGCGGTGCGCGCGGTCCTGCGTCTCGGGCTCTACCAGCTCCTCCTCCTCGATCGCATCCCTGCGCATGCCGCCGTCGCGACGAGCGTCGATCTCGCGAAAGGCGTCGCCCCGGCGGCCGCGGGGCTGGTGAACGCCGTCCTGCGTCGCGCCGCACGCGAGGGCGCGGCGCTGCCGCTCCCCAACGCCGCCGATCCGGTGCGCCATCTCGCCGTCGCCTACTCGCATCCGGAGTGGCTGGTGGCACGCTGGCTCGAGGCGTTCGGCGCCGAGGAGACGCGTCTCCTCCTCGCCGCCGACAACGAGGCGGCGCCGACGGTCTTGCGGGCGCGGCCGGGCGGGCGCGATCGCCTCCTCGCCGATCTCGCCGCGCAGGAAATCGCTGCGACGCCGGGACGACACGCGCCCGACGCGGTTGTCGTGGAATCCGCGGCACCGCAACTCCTCTCCGGATACGCGCGCGGCGACTTCACCGTGCAATCGGAGGCGTCGCAGCTCGTCGCGCGCCTCGTCGACCCACCGGCCGGCGCGCGCGTCCTCGATGCCTGCGCTGCTCCCGGCGGCAAGGCGACGTATCTCGCCGAGCTCGCCGGTGACGCCGGTCTCGTACTGGCCCTCGACGTCCGTCCGCGGCGCGCGGCGACGATCGCCGCCGGAGGGCATCGACTCGGGGTCGCGCGTCTCGCCGTCGCCGCCGCCGACGCGCGTCGCCTGCCGCTCGCGCCGGCGTTGCGATTCGACCGCATTCTCGTCGACGCGCCGTGCAGCGGCCTCGGCACGCTGCGCGCTCACCCCGAGATGCGCTGGTCTCGCGGTCCCGCGGACGTCCGCCGGCTGGCGACGCTGCAAGCGGAGATTCTCGACGCGGCGACGCCTCATCTCGCACCCGGCGGCGCGCTCGTGTACGCCACGTGCACGATCGCCCCCGAGGAGAACGAGCAGGTCGTGGAGCACTGGCTAGCAGCGCATCCCGAGCTCGAGCGCGAGAACGCGGCGACCCATCTTCCGCCCGGCGCCGCCGCACTCGTCGACGCAAGCGGCGCGCTCCGTACGTTCCCGCACCGCGACGGCCTCGACGGCTTCTACGCCGTCCGCGTGCGCCGCCGACCGTAGCCGTCGCAGCCGCAGCCGGGGCGGTTGGCCGCGGGCGAGAACGGGATGCGCGGGGCCGTAGAATTTGCGCGCTGACCACGACGTGCGCACGTACGTAGACGCCCGCATGCGCCCGTGACGCCCGCGCGGACGCGAACCGCCGCGCGCGCGTGCCGGCCCAGCGCACCCCGTTCTCGCCCGCGGCCAACCGCCCCGGCTCGCGACCACGACTCGCTCCCGCTTGCGACGTCGTCGCGCGCGATCGTATAACCGACGCCTTCGAGCCCGCCG
>JBGPOW010000258.1:0-5962 GCA_041488235.1 Binatia bacterium | reverse complement strand
CGGCACCAGGTCGGGCGGAAAGCCCCAGGGATAGTCGATGTCGCGAAGGAGCCGGGCGTATGCGTCGTTCAGGATCAGCGCCGACACACGCTCCGGGTAGGTGGCGGCGAAGAGCATGGCCATCGGACCGCCCTCGTTGGAGCCGAGGAGCGCCGCCCGCTTCGAGCCCGCGGCATCCATGACCGCGCGCACATCGTCCATCCACTCCTCCAGCGTGGGCAGCGCGGCGAGCGGGACCGGGTCGGAGACGCCCGTGCCCCGCTTGTCGAAGCAGAGCAGCCGACTGAACGTTGCGAGGCGGCCAAGTAACTCGCGCGCGTCGGCTCCTCCCACATCACCTCGATGTTGTTGGCCCACCCAGGAATGAACACCAAGTCCAGCGGACCATGCCCGACGATCTGATAAGCGACGTAGCCGTCCTTACTGGGCGCGTAGCGCGTCTCGGGCTGCACGCGGGCAGCTTGCGCCCACGCGAGCGCGGGCGTCAACGGCTCTATCCCTCTGACGATGAGAGCGGCTGGAAGTCGAACCTTCCGACGCCCTGCACCAACAGGACCGACACCTCATGGTCGGAGACGTTGACGACTCGATGCGGTTGTCGATCGCGCGTCTGAAAGACGTCGCCCGTGTCGATGATCGTCGTGGCCTCAGGTTCGCGCGTGAAGATCGTGACGGGGCCACACAGCACGTAGAACGTGTCCCGGACGTGGTTGTGGAAGTGCCAGGGCACCTCCTCTCCCGGCGCAAGGACCATGTGATGGACTTGAACGTCGTCGGTCGAGAACACCGCTTCCAACACCTTTACGTTCGGTTTGGCCACGCTACCTCCGCGAACGCCAAGCTTCAGCCGACCAGGCGGCCGAGTTGCAGTCACTCAAACGCGTTGTTCGCTGCCGACCCATGTGACCTCACCACGCCTGGCGGCAGGCAATGTCGCGAGCAGATCGGGAATGAGTTGCCGTAGATCGGCGACGCGGTTGGAGCGAGCGCGCAGGACGATCACCGCAATTGAGAACCGCGACAGGTCTTGTTGGAAGGAGAGGTTGCGGTCGACGGTGACGAACGCTTCGAAGTCACGTTGTGCTCGCGCAAGAGGCTCACCGTTCTTGAGCGCCGCCCAGCCGACCTCCGGAACCGTTTTCACGTCGTGCCCTTGGATGTCGGCGGCGAGGCGTCGATCAACGCACTCGTCGAGAAGCACCCTCAAGAGGCTTTCGCGATCATTCGGGCCGTGGCTTCTTCGAGGAAGGCGACGACCTGCTCTCGCTTGACGGTCGGGAAGCCCGCCAAGAATTCGTCGATGGTCTCGCCGCCCGCGAGGTAGTCGATGAACGCTTGTACAGGCACGCGCGTGCCTGCGAAGACTGGTGTCCCGCTCAGGGTATTCGGCGACGACGTCACGATGGGTTGAGGCATGCTTCTACCTTACTCTCCTGTGACCGCGTGCCTCAAGGCACCGAACTTGATTTAGACAATTCCGTATAATTCCACGAACGCTGCCCGGCCTCGCCGGTTAACGTGCGACGCCATCGACGACTCGGAAGTCCAACGTGCATGATCCGAGAGCGGCAGCAATCCGCTGAAGCATCGACAGCGAGTGGCCCCGATAGTCAGCGTCTTCCAGGCGCGAGATGACGGAGGTCGTCGTGCCAACGAGCTTCGCAAGCTGCCCCTGCGTAAGGCGTGCTCTTTTGCGCAACGCGTAGATGCCTCGGGCGATCGCCGCGTTGGTCCGCTCTTGCTCGAGAAGAGCGGTCTTTGCGGATTTGCCGCTGAAGAAGCGCCGCTCGAGAATTTCTACCGCGTCTGTCGTGGTTCGTCGCTTCGCCATCGTTAGCTCGTCTCCTCCTCGTACGTATGCCGTCCCGGGTTTGTTTTGAAGCGCTTCATCCGTTCGCGGGCCCACTCGATCTCTTTCCGCGGCACGCGATCCTCCTTCACGAGTCCATGAGTGAGCACGGCCGCGACACCCGCGGAGCTCGGCGCGGAGATGCGGGCGGAGCGCGGCGCGCATCGCCGTGAGGTCGTCGGCGTCGAGAAAATGCTCGAGGATGACGAAGCCGCGTCGCTCGATCTCGGCGACGTTGCGCTTCACGGCGGCGGGGCGGGCACCGGCCGCGCCGTCGCGAAGCGCGGCGGGTTTGGTGTAGACCGAACGCGGATGGCCCCGCTGTCGGAAGACGTCACGCGCCGGCTGCGCGAGCTCGAGACGCTCTACGAGAGCCTGTGCACGATCACGTCGACGCTCGATCTCGCGGAGCTGGTGCGCAACGTGCTCGCGACGATCGCCGCGGTGACGTCGGCCGAGGCGTTCTCGCTCATGCTCCACGACGCCGAGCGCGGCGAACTGGTGTTCGCGGCGAGCGAGATGCTGTCGGAGGAGAGCCTCGTCGGTGGCATCGCCGCGAGCGGCGCCATCGCAAATGCCGCGGACCCGCAGCGGCTCGCCGTCGGTCTGCGGCGCGACGACGCCGAGATCGGTCTCGTCGAGGTGCGCGACCGTCCTGACGGCCGGCCGTTCGACGAGGACGACCGTGCGCGTCTCGAGGCGGTCGCGGCGGCGCTCGCGCCGACGCTCGCTCTCTCGGTCGCACAGGACGCCGCGGCGCTTGCGGCCGCGTTCGGGCGCGTCGAGATCGCGGTGCCGAGCCGCACCCGCGCGCTCGTGCTGCGGGACGAGCACGGCCGCGACCTCGTCTTCACGTCGTCGCACGTGCTCCGCCCCGGCGTCGTCGACGGTGTGCGCCAGCCGCTCGATCGCGGCATCGCCGGCTGGGTGGCGCGCCATCGGACGCCGCTCTGCCTCGAGGACGCGGCCACGGATCCACGACACGACCCGACGATCGCGCGCAAGACCGGTCTCGTCCCGCGCACGATGATCTGCGTGCCGCTCGTCCACCGTGACGCGCTGCTCGGCGTGCTGCAGGTGATCAACAAGCACGGCGGCTGGTGCTTCACGGCCGACGAGCTGCGCCTCGTGCAGACGCTCGCGATGCAGGCGGCGGGAGCGATCGCGCAGGCGCAGCTCTACCGCCAGGTGGAGCGCGAGTCACTCACGGACGACCTCACCGGTCTCGGAAACACCCGGCGCTTGAACCTCGAGCTACCGGCGACGCTCGCGCGCGGCGGCAAGGTCTCGCTGCTCGTCCTCGACCTCGACGGCCTGAAGGGCGTAGTGGATACCCACGGCCATCTCGTCGGCAGCCGCACGATTGCGACCGTCGGCCGCTTGATCACCGAGTGCCTGCGTCCCGGCGACATGGCGGCGCGCTTCGGCGGCGACGAGTTCGTCGTCGTCCTCCCCGCGACGCCGACGGCGACGGCAGCCGCCGTCGCAACGTCGATCCGCGACGCCGTCGCCGCCTTCGCGCATCCCGACGGCTCCGACGTCGACATCACGACCGTCACCGCGAGCCTCGGTGTCGCGACGTATCCGACGCACGCGAACACCGCCGACGATCTCTTCCGCGCCGCAGACACCGCCATGTACCGCATCAAGTTCGGCGGCAAGAACGGCGTCGCCGTCGCCGGCTGACGCGCGGACGTCGTCGTTCAGCGGAGTCGCAGGAAGTGACGGAGCAGCGCCGGTAGCAGCGCGACGATGAGGCGCCGGCGGTGGCGCGCCAGAAAGACGCGATGACGGTGCTCGACCGCGACGCCCCACTTGAGAGCGAAGTACTGCAGGCTCGCGAGCGCCGCGCTCCGCTTCCAGCGCCGGCGGAAGTAGCCGATGTCCGACCATGCGAAAGGCGGCGGTGCGACGTACGTCATCACGGCGGCGGGCTCGAACCAGATCGTTGCGCCGGCGCGTCGCGCCGCGAGGCAGAGATCGACGTGCTCGCGTGTCGTGAGACGCTCGTCGAGTGGCCCGAGCCCCTGGAGCACGTCGCGACGGATCAGCATCGTGTGGAACTCGACGACGTCGCAGAGCCCGCGCTCGAGCGTCGTCGGCAACGCTGACGCGTGCGTCCCCGCGTGATGATGACGCTCGCGCAACACGCGGTGCCCGCGCTCTTCGACGAAGGACAGTGTTCCGCCCGCCTGGTGGACGACCTCGGTGCCGAGAGCGCGTTCGAAGCAGAGCGGGCCGACGAGCCCGGCGCCCGTCGCATCAGCGCAGGCGACGAGTGCGTCGAGCCATCCCGGTGTCACGAGGACGTCGTTGTCGACAAAAACGATGTACGGTGTCCGCGCGCGTGCGGCGCCGAGATTGCGGGCGCGATTCGGCGTCAGGTAGGCGTCGCTGCGCACGAGGTCGAAGCCGCGCGTCGCGGCGGCGGCGCGGAGGTGCCGCGCGAGCGCGCGCGGCGAGCCGGCATCGACGTACACGAGCGCGAACGGCGGCCGTGTGTGTGCGTAGATGCTCTCGAGTGATTCGCGCGCGAAGCTGAAGCGCTCGCGTGGCACCACGACGATCGTCGCCCGTATCGGCACGCGCGCCCCTGTACTCGGACCGTGTGCGATTGACAAGGAACGAGGGGTCGTACTAAGCGCGTCGCTGAACCCGTCCGTCGCAGGGAAGCCGGTGGGATGCCGGCGCTGCCCCGCAACTGTGAGGGGGGACGAGCGTGATCTCGATGCCACTGCATGCCGGCTCGCCGGTCTGTGGGAAGGCGATCACGCGAGTGCGATCCCCGAGCCAGGACATCTGCGGCGGACGCAGAGCCAAGAACGGCCTTCCGAGGGGGAAGGTGGCTAGCTGAGCACGCGGGTCGGCGTCCGCCGCCCCGGTTTCCCTTGCGAGGACCGGGGTCGGAGTTGTGCCAGGCAGACGAAAGACCACGACGGTCGGCACCCGCTATGTGGCGGCGTTCGGCGTCTCGCTGGGCTGTCACGCGATGCTGCTCCTCGCGTTGACGCTGCTTCCGGTCTGGCGCGTGCGGATCGCGAGCGAGCGGCCGCTCCTCGTCGCGCTCGTCGACGCGGGCGCCGACAACGGCGCTGGCGACAGCGACGCGCGCGAGCTCCGCAGCGCGGGTGCGGCGGCGTCCGACGCGGACGCCCGTGCCATCGTGCCGGAGTCGGTTGCTGCGCATCCGCGACACAAGCCGGTGCGCAGGCGCGTCGCGAGCGCGGATAACGCGCGACGAACCGGGCATGACGGCGCGACACGCGACGCCACACCGTCGCGCGAGATTACCGCTGCGCTGGCGGTGCTCCCCGGCGCGGCGGACGCGAGTGCGCCGGAGCGCGGCGGTATCGAGACGGCGACGGGCGCGGCGACCGACGCAGCGGCGGCGAATGCGGCGAACGGCGCGGCGCCGGCCGGCGCTGCCATCGCGGCGAGCGGCGGCGCATTGAGCGGTCTCCGCGGCGGCGCGGCGAGCGACGTCGGCGGCGGTGTCGGCGCGGCTGCCGCCACCGGCCGCGGCGGCGGCGATTTGCGGCCGTGGTGCAGCGTCTGCCCGACCCCGGTGTACCCTGCACGCGCCAGACGCGAGGGCTGGCAAGGGACGGTCGACGTGGATCTCCGCGTCGGCCGCGACGGTGCCGTCGAGCAGGCGAGCATCGGGCGGTCGTCCGGGTTCGCGGTGCTCGACGCCGCCGCCGTGACCGTGGCGCGCCTCAGTCGATTCCGTATCGCCGACGGCGCCGAGCGCCACGGCCAGCTGCGTTACCGCTTCGTCCTAGAGGGGCCGGCGGAGCGCCCGCTCTGACGGGCGAGGGGAGGGGACGATGCGTCGAGGAACGAAGGCACTGAGCATGAGGATCGCGGTCGTGACGCTGACGCTCGCATGCGTCGCGTGGACGGCGCGTGCGTGGGCGGCGGCTGCGTCCACGGAGAACGCTGCGAGCGCCGGGGCGGAGGACGATTCGGGGTCGTCACAAGCGAGCCGCGGCGACACGGAAGATGCGACGTCATCCGAAGGCACCAGCAAGCCACCGTTCGCGACGATCGTCGTCACCGCGACGCGCACCGAGACGCGCCTCGACGAGACGACGCAAGCGGTGACCGTCGTCG
>JBGPOW010000257.1:0-6104 GCA_041488235.1 Binatia bacterium | reverse complement strand
TGCAGCCGGCGCTCGACGCCGCCGGCATCGCAATGGTGGTCCTCTTGGCGCCGACGAGCGACGCCGCGCGCCGGGCGCACGTCCTCGCGCGCGCCCGCGGGTTCGTCTACTACGTCTCGATCACGGGCGTCACCGGCGCCGCCGCTCCGGACGTCGGCGAGGTCGGCACGATGGTCTGGACGGTGCACCGCGAGACGACGCTCCCCGTCGGCGTCGGCTTCGGCATCCGTACGCCGGAGCATGCGGCCGCCACCGCACGCGTCGCCGACGCGGTGGTCGTCGGCAGCGCCGTCATGCAGCTCGTCGAGACCCACCGCGGATCGGACGTCGTCGCCGCGGTCGGCGAGTTCCTCGGCCGCATGGCGGCCGCGGTGCACGGCGCGCGGCATTCGCATGATCGGGCCTGACGCGACCGACGAGGCCGAGCTCTGGACGCGCTGCCCGGAGTGCGCCGAGCTCGTGAACCGCCGAAAGCTCGAGCGCAAGCTCTTCGTCTGCCCGAGGTGCGGCTATCACTTCCGGCTGACGGCCGACCAGCGCCTCGTGCTGCTGCTCGATCGCGGCTCGTTCGTGGAGCACGACGCCGGCCTCGGCTCGCGCGACGTCCTCGATTTTCCCGACGAGCCGCCCTACGAGCAGCGGCTGTCCGAGGTTGCGGCGCGCACCGGCCATCGCGAGGCGGTGCTCACCGGGACCGGGAAGATCGACGGCGTCGCCGTCGCGATCGGCGTCTTCAATTTCCCGTTCATGGGCGGCAGCATGGGTTCGGCGGTCGGCGAGAAGCTGACACGGATCATCGAGCACGCGCTCGGCGAGCGGCTGGCGCTGGTGATCGTCTCCGCGTCCGGCGGTGCGCGCATGCAGGAGGGCATCTACTCGCTCATGCAGATGGCGAAGCTCACCGCGGCGCTCGGGCGGCTGCGCGCCGCGGGCCTGCCGTACGTCTCGGTGCTGACGGACCCGACGACCGGCGGCGTTGCCGCGTCGGTGGCGCTCCTCGGCGACGTGAACGTCGCCGAGCCGCGGGCGCTGATCGGCTTCGCCGGGCCGCGTGTCATCGCACAGACGCTGAACGAGCAGCTGCCCGCCGATTTTCAGCGCTCGGAGTTCCTGATGAAGCACGGCATGCTGGACGCGGTCGTCGAGCGCGCCGAGCTCAAGCGCACGCTCGCGCGCCTGTTGCGACTTCTCGATACACGCGGCGCCGAGCGTCCTCGCGACGTCGAGGCGCACCCGCGCGTCGACGGGCTTTCGCCGACCGCGGAGCGGCCGGACGACGGTCGCTCGCGTGCGCCGGCGCCACGAGACGACACGGCGCACGCGGGCGCCGGCGCCGATCGCGCCGATCGGCGTGCCCGGCGTACCCGAACACGGCGTCGCGACGGCGCGTGAGCAGCGAAGACGCGTACGTCCGCACGCTCGCCTGGCTCTACGCCCGCGAGGCGCGCGCCGGTATCGACCTGAAGCTCGCGCGCGTCGAGGCGGCCGCGGCGCGGCTCGGCGATCCGCAGCACGCGGCGCCGGCGCTGCACGTCGGCGGCACCAACGGCAAAGGCTCGACGGCGGCGATGCTCGACGCGATGTTGCGCGCCGCCGGGCGGCGCGTCGGCCTCTATACCTCGCCGCACCTGGTCTCGTTTCGTGAACGCATCGCCATCGACGGCGTACCGATCGGCGAGGACGAGGTCGTCGACGGAATCGCACGAGTGCGGCGAGACCTCGACGACGCGCGCGGGCTCACCGCGTTCGAGGTGATGACGCTCCTCGCGTGGATCACGTTCGCCGCCCGGCACGTCGACGTGCAGGTGCTCGAGGTCGGCCTCGGTGGACGCCTCGACGCCACGAACGTCGTCGTCCCGGTGGTCGCCGTCATCACCAACGTGGCCCACGATCACGAGCAGTATCTCGGTGACACGATCGCGGCGATTGCCGGCGAGAAGGCGGGCATCGTGAAGCCCGGCGTGCCGGTCGTCTCAGGCGCGCGCGGCGAGGCCGCGGACGTAATCGCGAAGCACGCCGCCGAGCTCGCGAGCCCCCTCTCCGTCCTCGGACGCGACTTCACGATCGCCGCCGACGAAACGATCGCAGGCCGCTCCGGCGCGGCGGGCGACGAAACGGTTGCAGACCGCTCCGTCGCCGCGGCGGACGATGGGGTCGCGTACCGCTCCGTCACCGGGACCGACGCACCCCTCACGTACCGCTCTGCCACCATGACGATCGACGGCCTCCGTCTCGCGCTTGCCGGCCGCCACCAGCGCGACAACGCCGCGCTCGCGCTGCGCGCGCTCGAGCTCGCGCCGTCACTCGCGGCCGCGCCGGCGTCACTGCGCGCCGGGCTCACCCGCGTGCGCTGGCCGGGACGCCTCCAAGTAGTGCGGCGTGCGCCCGCCGTGGTATTGGATGGCGCCCACAATCCGGCGGGGATCGACGTGCTGGTGGAGGAGATGCGAGCGCTCGCGACAGGCCGACCCCTTCGGGTGCTCTTCGGCGTCATGCGCGACAAGGCCTGGCCGCAGATGCTGCGCGCCCTCGACGCGATCGCGACCGAGGTCATCGTCACCCGGCCGCGGCAGACGCGCAGCGCCGATCCGAAGGACGTCGCGGCGGCGGCGCCGCGCCCGCTGCGTGTCGTCGACGATCCTGCGCTCGCGTACGAGGAGCTCGTCGCGCGCAGCGGCCGCGACGACGTCGTGCTCGTCACCGGGTCGCTCTTTCTCGTCGGCGACGTGCTCGCCGCGATCGACCCGGCGGTCGCTCGCGACGCGGAGCGCGAGCGTGCCGCCGCGCGCCTCGCGGCACGCGCATGAGACGCGGCCGCCTGTCTGGGCTTGCGGCGGCAGCGGCGGTCCTCGCGGTCGCGAGTCCGGCGCGCGCCTTGGATCGCAACCTTCTCGATCTCGAGGGCGCGCGCGCGTCGAACGGGCAAGTGACCGTCGACGCGGCGAGTATCACCTACGACCAGCCGCCGAACGTCATCACCGCCCAAGGGGCGGTGAAGGTGACGCGCGGCGAGATGGTGCTCACCGCCGACACCGTGCGCGTGCACCGCACGACGCAAGTCGCCGAGGCCGAAGGGCACGTCGTCCTCACCGATCCGCAAGGCACGGTCACCGCCGACGCGATGACGCTCAACCTCGTGGAGGAGACGGGCGCGCTTGACACCGGCTCCGTCTTCCTCAACAAGAATCACTACCAGCTGAGCGGCGCGCACTTTGAGAAGTTTCCCGGCCAGAGCTACCGCATCGACGGCGGGCGGTTCACGACGTGTCTCTGCTCCGGCGGCGGCGCGCCGAGCTGGAGCGTGCGCGGCGAGCGCGTCACGCTCGACCTCGAGGGCTACGGGCGCGTCCGGCACGGCGTCTTCGAGGTCAAGGGAGTGCCGATCCTCTATTTCCCCTACGGGCTCTTCCCCGTGCGTCGCGAGCGCGAGAGCGGGCTGCTGTTCCCGCGCTTCGGCTATTCCAACCGGCGCGGCTTCCAGCTCGAGCAGCCGCTCTACCTCGCCATCAACAAGAGCATGGATGCGACCCTCGCGCTCGATGTCGAGACCACCGCGCGCATCGGCGCGCTCGGTGAGTATCGCTACGCGCTCAGCCCCGACACCGGCGGCGAGGTGAACGCGGCGTACTTCAACGAGCACATCCGCGGCGCGTCGTCGAGCGACATCGTGAATCGCAACATCGCGGACCCGAACATCCCGGTGAACCGCTGGGCGGCGGGCATGGTCCATGACCAGTGGCTGCCCGGCGATTTCCGCGGCTTCGCCGACGTCTTCCGCGTGAGTGACGATCTCTTCCTGCGCGAGATCAACCTCTTCACCTTCAATCCGAGCGCCGACGTCGCACTGCGGACGCGACGATACGAGCGCTCGCAGGTGGGCGTCGACCGCGTCTTCGACCGCGGCCTCTTGGTTGCGAGCAGTACGTGGTACCAGGACTTCATCAATCCGGATCGCTTCGTGTTCCAGGTGCCGCCGCGCCTGCAGGGAGCAGCGGTGCAACGCTTCCTCGACGACCACGTCGCCGTGTCCATCGCCGGGGAAGGCGCGAACTTCCAGCGCGAGCAGGGTTTCGAAGGGCAACGGCTCGACCTCCGTCCGGAGACGGAGATCCCCTGGCACGTTGCGCCGTACGGGTACGGCGCGCTGCGCGCGGGGTTCCGCGAGACCGCGTACTCGCTGTCCGATACGACGGTGCCGCAACAGGTGAACGTCAACCCGGCGGACCCCGGAAGCAAGCCGCCGAGCATCCTGCCGGCGCTCGACCATGAGGCGACGCGCGAGCTCTTCACGCTCGGTGGCGAGGCGCACACCGAGATCGCACGCGTGTATCCGTTCCACCATCTCGGCCTCGACGCGGTGAAGCACACGTTCGAGCCGTCGCTCGAGTACCTCTTCGTGCCGCGCACCGACACACGCCAGGCGGCGCTGCCGCTCTTCGACGACGTCGACCGCGTGAACCGGCGCAGCGTCTTTACGTACGGTCTCACGACCCGCCTCGTTGGCCGCGCGACCGTGGCGCCGAAGCCGGCGCCGTCGCCCGCGACGGCGGCGTCCGCCGCGACACCCGCTGCGCAGACGGGCGCGGGAACCGTCGCGAGCAATGACGCTGGCGCCACGACGCCGACCGGCGGCGCGCCGCCTGAGTCGAGCGCGGCGGAGGGCGCCGACGACAAGCGCGCGCCGACGGGTCCCGGCTACGATGCCGAAGGCGACGACACCCTCGGCGCATCGACGCCGGCGGGTCGCGCGCGCGCGACGCTGCGCAAGAAGAGCGAACCGCTCGCGGCCGAGGCGCCGCAGCACAGCACGCACGAGATCGGTCGCTTCTCGATTTTTCAGAGCTATGACGTCCTCAGCAAGGGCGGCGACTTCATCGACGAGACCGATCCCAAGACGGGCAAGGTCATCCCGCGCGGCGCCACGCGCGCCTCCGACGTCGGCGTCGCGCTGCGGCTGTCGCCGACGTCGTACGCGACGTTCGAGGGGCGCACCGACTATGACCTGAACGAGGGACGGGCGAAGGGCGCCAACATTTTCCTCGCGCTCTCCGACCCGCGCACCTTCACCGACGACTTCTCGATCGAAGGGCTGCGCGGGCGCAGTCGGCTGAGCGTCGGCTACCGGTTCGTCGCCAACAGCGCCCTGCAGGAGGTGAACGGCGGCTTGTTGTTGCGCCTCACCAAGCGCTATTACGGCGCGTTCGAGGCGCGCTATGACGGGCTCAGCAAAAAATTTCTCGAGGTCGGCGGCGGGATCCGCGTCATCTCCGACTGCGAGTGCTGGGTGATCGACATCGGCCTCTCGAATCGCGTGAACCCGAACGAGACGCAGGCGCGGGTGCTCGTGTCGCTGGTCGGCCTGGGCCAGGTCGGGCGCGAGCCCTTCCGCCGCACGTTCGGCGCGGTCGAGGGGCCCGCCAGGAGTGTACTCGGCCAATGAGCGTCGTCGTCGGCGTCGGCGGTCGGGAGTCTCGCCGTCTGCACCCGACGTGCGCGATAAGGATCAGTGCGCACCACGGGTGCAGCCGGCGACACTCCCGACCGCCGACGCCGACGCCGAGGGCGCGGTTCTCATGAAAGGCGTGCTGCTCGCGGGCGGGCTGGGAACGCGGCTCCATCCGTTGACGCGGGTGACCAACAAGCACCTGCTGCCGGTGTTCGACCGGCCGATGATCTACTATCCGCTGCAGGCGCTTTTGAACGCGGGGGTGCGCGACATCATGCTCGTGACCGGCGGTAACAACGCGGGAGACTTCCTGCGGCTGCTCGGGAACGGGAAGGATTTCGGGTTGAAGCATCTCAACTATACCTACCAAGAAGGCGAGGGTGGTATTGCGGCGGCGCTGGCGCTTGCGGAGCACTTCGTCGATCGTGATCGAGTGTGCGTCGTGCTCGGCGACAACGTCATCGAGGGGAACTTCCGCGTCTCCGCGGAAGCATTCGCGCGCGGGCGCGAAGGCGCTCGTATTCTCTTGAAGCAGGTGCCGGACCCGGAGCGCTTCGGCGTCCCTGTTTTCCGCGGTAAGCGCATCGTCGGCATCGAGGAGAAGCCGCGGCGCCCAAAGAGCCGATATGCAGTCACCGGAATCTACATGTATGATGCG
>JBGPOW010000256.1:0-6121 GCA_041488235.1 Binatia bacterium | reverse complement strand
GTTACTGTGGGCCGCGCTCGGGGGGGGCGGGGGCCCCCGGGGGGCCGGCCCCCCCCCCCCCGGGGGCCCAATCGGTGGCCGGGCCCCACCGGGGCCCCCGCCCCCCCCCCCCCCGCGTCCCCGCCTCCCCGCGAAGAACGAGCTCAAGTTACGCGGGCGGTTAGGCGGTCACCGACGCCGCCGGTGCTCGGCGCTCGATGGGATCACGCGAAACGGCACGGCGGCTGGCTCCGCGACGTTCCACACGACGAGCTCGTCCGCGGCGATCTGATCGGGCATGGCCGGCGGCGGCACGCCGCGCGCGGCGGCGAAGTCGCGGATCGTCGACGGCGCCGTCTCACCGGCGGCGATGACGATGTCGGCGGCCGCTGCGGCGACGCGCGCCAGATGATGCGGGTGCGACGTCAGCATCATGGCGCGATCGAACGTCTGCGGCAGATTCGCCGCATCCCACGACGCGGGGAGCACGTGGTGCGCTTCGTCGACGATGATCCAGTGCGGCCGGCCGCGGCGCGCGCGCAGCTCCTGGATGCGCGACAGCAACGTCGCGAAGAACCGCGGCCGATCTTCCAGCGCGACGCCGGCGAGGTTCACGACGACGTTCTGACTCGGCTTCTCGAAGAGGTCGAGCACCTCGGTGACGACCGGCGGGCGATCGCGAGCACCGAGCACGACGGCGCCGGCGAGCGACTCGTAATCGCCTTCGGAATCGACGACGCAGAACTGGTATCCGTGTGCCGCGAGTCGCTCGAGCATCACCACCGCGAGCGTCGACGTGTCGCTCCCCGAGGCGCCGGCGACGACGACGCTCGTCCCGTAGGGCTCGATCGTCACCTCGCTGCCGTCGGCACGCGTGCCGAGGAGAATGCGATGGCGCCCGAGCCGCGGCGCGAGCTCGCGCAGATCGGAGACGATCATCGTCTGGATGAGCTCGACGACGCCAGCGCCGCGCGCGCCCGCGGTGACGAGGTCGGCACGCTCCTTCAGGGTCGGCAGCGCGTTCGCGACCGCGACCGCGCACTCGCACGTCGCGAGGAAGGCGTGGTCGTTCTCCGCGTCGCCGACGCCGACGACGTTCCGCAGCGAGAGTCCGAGCCCGTCGAGGGCGGCCGCGAGCCCCGTCGCCTTGTTCGTCCCCGACGGCAGGATCATCACCGAGCCCTTGTTGAAGATGACCTGCAGCTCGAGGCCGAGCTCGTGGATGACGTCGAGCACGGCGATCTCGTGTGGGCTGACGGTGGCGACGATGACGCGTCCGACCGAGAGCGGCACGCCGCGCGCCCGGAGCGCGTCGACGAATTCTTGTGGCGGCGGCTCCGCAAGCCGGCGCTCCTCGCGCGTCGCCGGGCAGTAGAGCAACGCGCCGTTCTCGACGACGACGCGATCGAAGAGATCGAGACGTGCGAAGACCCGCATCAAGTCGTCGAGCTCGCGACCCGTGACGAGGACGAGCGTGCGGCCGCTCTCGCGCAGGCGTTCGAGCGCCACCACCGTCTCGTCCGCGACCGTGCCGTCGTGGGCGAGCGTGCCGTCGTAGTCACATGCCAGCGCGATGTATCGCATCGAACCTCGGGACTCGAGCAACGGACGTACCACGCGACCGCGTGCGGCGCCCGCGCCGGTACGGCCGTCGCGTCAGCGTGTGTGCAGACGCGTGCAACTCTTACACCGCCTTACCGCACCAAAAGTAGCGAGTGGGACGCCGCGCCATGAATCTTTCGGCCCGACGCGGGGGATGTTTTGGCATGGAACCTGCCTCTACTCCCCCGATCAGCACCGACAAAGGAGGTGTGTCATGCGTACAGCGTTGTCGCTGACGATCGCCGCTTCGCTGGCTGCGTTCGTCGCAGCTCCGGTGATCGTCTCCGCCGAGGAGATCGAGGAGCATCACAGCAGCACGTACAACTCCGAGCGGACGACGGTCGAGTCGGCGCCCGCGGTTCACGAGCGGACGACGGTCGAGACCGTTCCGGCACCGGCCGTCGAGCAGAGGCGGGAGTCGGAAACGATCGTGAAGAAGGGCCATCCGCACGATTCGAAGCGGAAGGTCGAGAGCAAGACCGAGGTCGAGGAAGACGAGGACTGAGGTGGCGACGCGCGCCGGGGCTGGAGCGGCCTCGGCGCGCGGACTGATCGTCGCGCGGCGAGGCGCACGCCGATCGGCGCGGCGACGATCACGCCCCCGTAGAGCGCCGACGCTCGGCGCGGCGCTGCCGCAACACGCGATCGACGGCGGCGGCGAGCGTGCTCTCGACGAAGGGTTTCCGCACGTACGCGTCGAAGCCTGCGTCGCGCGTGTGCTGCTCGTCGTCCCCCGTGGCGAAGCCGGAGACCGCGATTACCGGCAGCCCGCGATGGCGCGGATCCTCGCGAATCCGACGAATGAGCTCGAACCCGTCCATCAGCGGCATGCGGAGATCGCAGAGCACGAGATCGATCGCGTGCTGCTCCAACTTGAGCAGGGCCTCGGCGCCCTCGGCTGCATCGATGACCCGAACGCCCATCTCTCCGAGGAGGGCGTGCGCCGCCTCGCGCGTGTCGGGCGCGTCCTCGACGAGGAGGACTGTAGTGACCGGCAGCGAGTGGAACGCCGCGGCCGATGCGGTCGCGTTCACCGGTGTCGATGACGCGAGCGGCAGGCGGACGCAGAATTCGGCGCCGTGTCCGACGCCATCACTACGCACCTCGATCGTCCCCCGATGCAGCTCGGTCACCCGCTTGGCGATCGCGAGGCCTATGCCGAGGCCGCCGTAGCTGTGCCGCGCGCCGCGCTCTTGTTGCCGAAACATGTCGAACACGTGAGGCAGGAATTCGGGCGCGATGCCGGTGCCGCCATCGCGCACGCGCAGAACCGCGGCGTCGCCTTCGGTCACGAGAGACACCTGTACCGGGGCGCTGTCACTCGAAACCTTGATCGCGTTCGTCAGCAGGTTCCACACCACCTGCTGCAAGCGATTGGCGTCGCCCTCGACGACGACCGGCACGTCGGGCAGCTCACAGACAAGGACGATGCCCCGCTCCGCGATCTTTGCGCGCACCGTCTCGGCTGCGGTCTCGACGACCGTGCAGAAATCTTGCGGGGTGTACTCGAGATCCACCTTGCCGCGCGTGATCGCCGTGAGATCGAGCAGATCGTCGATCAACGCGGTTTGTAGGCGCACGTTGCGCTCGACGACCTCGATGGCGGCCTTCACGCGCTCGGGATCGGCGGCGCGTTTCAGGATTTGCATCCACGCCATGATCGGCGCGAGCGGCGTCCGCAGCTCGTGCGACAGCATGGCGAGGAATTCGTCTATGACCCGTAGCGATTCCTCCACCCGGCGGTAGTGCGTGATGTCGGTGGCGACGGCCGCGGCGCCGCGGTCGCGCTCACGGGCCGTGGCGTCGGAGCCGACGTAGAGGAGTGCCGGCATGCCGTCGTGATCGACCGACGACGCACAGATCTCCCAGTACGAGCGGTCCGCAGCGTGGTACTCGAGGCAGTTACGCTGGGCGCCGTCCTTCGCAACCTGCGCGAGCATGGCGAACGTTGCCGCGCGCTCGTCGTCCGCGAAGACGCCTCGAAGCCCGACCCGGCGCAGATCGTCCAGAGCCGATCCGCGGCCGACGTCCCGTAGGAAGGCGGCGTTCGCGACGATCGCACGAAACGGCGCCTGTGGTTCCAGCAAGGCCATCGCGAGCGGTGCCTGGTCGAACGCAGCGGTGTATGCCGAGTCGGGCATGCGCTCTCGTCGAAAGGCGGCTATTGGGGCCGCGCATCCCCGAGCATTTGGTGGGAAGCCATCTTTAGGCGACCCACGGAAAGATTGTCAACGACTATCGTCCGTTGCCGTGGACCAGCACCTCCACGGTGACCGATCGCTTGCCGAAGCGCTTCGCCTCCCCGTCGTCGGCGATGTACAGGTCGATCTCGCGGCCGTCGATCTTGCTGCCGCTGTCCTTCACCACGTACACGCCCGAGTAGCGACCTGCCCCCTCGACGCGGATACGCGAGCCGAACGGCAGGACAGCGGGGTCGGCGGCGCAAATGCCTCGCCGAGTGTGCGCGCCCGAGGCGGTCGTCCCTGGGGTGGTGTACGCGGTCGCCGTGAATTGCATCCGCGTCGGCGACGGTGCCGGTTGAGGAGCGGCCTGCGGCGGCACGCTCGCGATCTCGCGGCGCCCGAGCGTGCAGCCCGCGACGCCGATCAGTACGGCGGCGAGCAACATCGAGGTAGCTCGCGAGCGCCGCATCGCCGTCTCATGCCCGCGGGCAGTGCTTCTCGATCAGGTCGAGGAGGCCGTCGTAGTCGACCGGCTTCTCGAGGACCGTCGTAATGCCGAGCTCCGCCGCCTTCTCGCGCAAGCTGCTGCCGGTGTAGATCCCCGAGTAGGCGATCGTCGGGATCTTGGCGAGCCGCGGGTTCTCGAGCTGCTCGGAACGGAATTGGAACCCGTCTTTCCGTGGCATCAACAGATCCAGAAGGATGACGCACGGCTCGAGACCGCCGCGCAGCTCCAAGAGCGCCGCCTCGCCGTCGCCCGCCGCGACGACCGGATGACCGCACGCCTTCAAGAGATACGTGAGCGCGTCACGCAGATCGGAGTCGTCCTCGACGATGAGGATCGGCTTCTCGGGAACGGGCGTGCGCCGCTGCGCGCGCTGCGCCGGCGACGGATCGCGCGCCGGCGCCGTCGATCGCGTTCCGCCCGATCGCATGCGTTGCGATAGAGCAAGCCTTGCGCCAACTACGCGATTGCCGATTCCGCACAGTTACCCGTCGGGCGCGCGAGTGCGCTCCCGGACGTACACGCTATGCACCGACGCTTTTGCAACCGTTGGGATGGTCAACGGCGCGCGCGCGGGGCGAAATGGCACCGCAGGGCCCCGTGAGCGATTGCCGCGCCTTGCGATCGCGGCGGCGCGCTGGCTACATGGTCGTGTCGACCATCGCACGTGGCCGCGCACAGACACAGGATATTGCTCATCGAGGACGATCTGGCGGCGCGCGAGCCGCTGGAAGAGCTCCTTCGCCTAGAAGGCCTCGACGTGCAGATCGCAAGCGACGGAGCCGAGGCGCACGAGCACCTACGCGGCGGTGCCCGGCCGTGCGTGATCCTTCTCGATCTCTTGATGCCCGGGATGGACGGCTATGAGTTTCGCGCCGAGCAGATGCGGGATCCGGCGCTCGCGAGGATCCCCGTCGTCGTGCTCTCGGGCGATGCCCTGATCGACGAAAAAGCGCTGCAGTTGGGCATCGAGGACTATTTGCGCAAGCCGGTCGACGCCGATCAGTTCATCGCCGCGATCGAGGCGCACTGCCAGCGCTGATCCGCGGCGGCTGCTCCTTCATCTCGCGCTGCCGTTCCTCGTAATCCTCGGCCGACGCCGGATCGAGCTCCCAGCGCTCGTCGTCGCCGCTGACGTCGTCGCACCGCTCGCGGTCGCCGCGCGCCGCAGCCAACAGCACCACGAGCGTCGGATCCGCGCGTAAGCGTACCGTCGCGTAGGCGGCGACGCGCGCGTTCGCCTCGCAGCCGACCGCGTGCGCGTACGACTGCCCGAGGTGGCGCGCTTGCATGCCGAAGCCAGTCGGCCGCCAGCACGCCGGACACGTTTTGCGTGCGATCAGCCGCTCGACGTGCAACGCGATGCCGAACGGCGTCTGACCCGGCAAGCGTTGCGCGACGAATCGCGCCAACGCCGCGCGCGCGTCGGACATGTCGCGCGGCACCCCGCGCGCGTCCCTGCGCATACGAACGTTCATCATCACCACCACCCCTCCCGTGCATCCCATGCCACACCCGACCGGCGCGCTTCAACCGTGCCATTGCGTAGCGGGTTCGCGCGCACTTGGCACCGTTGCATCGGCTCCGCGCGCGACGCACGCTGACGATGTCACGAGGAAATCATGCGCTGCCTGCACACACGATTCGCCGACGGTCTGGACTTCGACGTTCCCGTCCTCGACTACCTGCTGCTGATCGTGCTCTTTCTCGGCTGCCTCGCGCCGGTGTTCGTCCTGCGCTGACGTTGTCTGCCGCATAGTCGCGTGGTCGTGCTCACGAGGCGTCGGAACGCTTCCGCCGCGTGAGTACGATGATGACGAGCGACACGAGCGCGAGCGCGAGTGCGACGGGG
>JBGPOW010000255.1:0-6146 GCA_041488235.1 Binatia bacterium | reverse complement strand
GTCGGGCTGCACCCGTGGTGCGCATGTGAACCTTATTGCGCACGTCGGGTGCAGCCCGACGACACCCGCGCCCCCGCGCAGCGACGGCTCGTTTCTGACCGACCGTCGACGGGTGACTTCGCGCCGCGGCGCGCCGCGCGCTCGTAGATCTTACACGTGCGGGTTATGCGCCCCTGCCCTCGTCGGCCGCCGTTCAGCTTTCGAAACGCCGGCGACGGCGCGAAAGCCGCACCACTTCGCCGCGCTGCGGCGGCGCTCACATGGCGCGCTCATTGGCACGGGACTCGCTCGCGACTCCCGGAGCGTCGCGATGTGCGACGCAGCGAAGCTTCAGGGAGGGTCCGATGAAGACGATGGCACTCGTACTGTCTGCCGCACTGCTGACGGCCGGCGCCGCATGCTCGCGTGACCTGAACGAGGGAACGGCGCGGGCGGAGCAGGCCCCAGCAGCGCAGAAGGCGGCGGCGCCGCGCGACAACACGGCGCTGAACGTTCGCGATCGCGGCGGCGACACCCTCACGGCGCAAGACCAATCCGAGCACGCCGCCGACCGTACGGTTACACAAGAGATTCGTAAGGCGATCGTCGCCGACGACTCACTCTCCACGGACGCGAAGAACGTGAAGGTGATCACGGTCGACGGCGTAGTCACGCTGCGCGGACCGGTGGCGAGCGATCAGGAGAGGAACAAGGTCGCGGCGAAGGTCAACGGTATCGCCAGCGTGAAGCGGGTCGACAATCAGCTCGAAGTCACAGCGCGCTGACGTATTTCGCGAAAGGGAGGCATGACATGGCGTCGAAGGCGGTGTTCGGAATTTGCAATGAGCTCCAAGCGGAGCAGGTGCTGAACGATCTCAAAACGGCTGGCTTTTCCAGCAGCGACATCTCGGTGCTGGTGCCCGACACGGCGGGCACGCGGGATCTCGGACACGAGCAGCATACGAAGGCCCCCGAGGGCGCAACGACGGGCGCGGGCACGGGCAGTATTCTCGGCGGCGCGATCGGTTGGCTCGCGGGAATCGGTGCGCTCGCGATTCCCGGTCTCGGACCGTTCATCGCGGCGGGGCCGATCATGGCGGCGCTGGGCGGCGCGGCGGTCGGCGGCGCCGTCGGCGGCGTCACCGGAGCGCTCATCGGCATGGGCATTCCGGAATACGAAGCGAAGCGGTACGAGGGCAAGCTGCGCGAGGGAAACATCCTCGTCTCGGTGCATACCGAGGATCGCAACGAGCGCAAGCTCGCGACCGAGATCTTCGAGCGCGCCGGCGCGCAGGACGTGTCGTCCTCGGCCGAAGCGAGCGCCTGATAATATCGCGGGGCGCGCGCGTGGGACGCGCCGCCCCGCTGGAATACTGACGCGCCGTCCGCCACGCCCCCGTCCGCCACGCCGCCCCACTCCCGCACGCGAGGCGCGAAACGCCCGTCGACGCCGGCCACGCGTGCACGCTATCGTACTCTGTGCATTTTGCCGCCGATGGGACTGGGTCGAGTTGCCCTACGAGGGCAAGCAGCGCAGGCGTAGCAGCGCTACGCCGAGCAGCGGAGCGACCGAGCAACGAAGTATGGCGACGCAAATCGGCCCAGGACGTTGACAATGGCGGCGGCGGTCCCTTAAGGAGGCGCTCATGGCGGCACGATCGATCGGCTCGGCCACGATCAGCTTCGGTCTCGTCTCGATTCCGACGCGTCTCTACGTCGCGACGCATTCCGAGCGCATCGCGTTCAACATGCTGCACGAGGTCTGCGGCACGCGGATCAAGCAGCAGCTGTTCTGTCCGCACTGCGAGCGCGTCGTCGAGCGCGGCGACATCGTGAAAGGCTTCGAGTTCGAGAAGGGACGCTTCGTCACGTTCACGCCCACCGAGCTCGCGGCGCTCGACGCCGAAGCGAGTCACGCGATCGACATCCAAGAGTTCGTGCCGCTCGCGAGCGTCGACCCGCTCTACTACGAGAACGCGCACTACCTCGGCCCCGACAAGGGCGCCGAGAAGGCGTACCACCTGCTCGCCGAAGCGATGCACGCGACGCAGAAGGTCGCGCTCGCGCAGTACATCAGCCACGGCAAGGAGCAGCTGGTGCTGATCCGGCCGTACCAGGACGGCCTCGTGCTGCACTCGATGTACTACGCCGACGAGATCCGGCGCTTCGACGATGTCGACAAGGGCGGCGACGCCAAGGTGCGGCCGAACGAGGTCGAGCTCGCGCGCAAGTTGATCGATCAGCTCTCGGAACGCGAGTTCCATCCGGACAAGTACGAGGACACGTATCGCGACCGCGTGAAGGCCGCCGTCGAGCAGAAGGTGGCGGGCGAGGAAGTGCGGATGCCGGAGGTGCCCGCGGCACGCGCGCAGGTCATCGATCTCATGCAGGCATTGAAGGAGAGCCTGGCGCACCGAGGCGCGAAGCACGAGGAGCAGCCGCCAGCCGCGGCGATGCGCGCATCGGCCGGGAAGCGACGCCCCGCCGCCGCCGCGCGCCGTCGCGCCCCTGCCAAGCCCGAGCGTCGCGCCCACAAAAAGTAGGTGCTCGCGGGACGCGCCACCGACCCGCGCGTCCGTCTCGACACGGCGCAAGTCGCACGCATCGTCGGCGTGCCGGCGCGCCGCCTGCGTCAAGCCGTCGGCGCCGGCTTGGTCACGCCGCGCCGCGACGGTCGCGGCCGCATGCGCTTCGACTTCGTCGACGTCGTGCTGCTGCGGACGATGCGCGGTCTCCTCGAAAAACGCGTGCCCGTGCGGCAGATCGGAGCCATACTCGCGTCGCTGCGGCGGCAGATCGGCGAGCGCCCGATCACGCGCGTGTCGGTGTACGCGGACGGCCGGCGCGTGGTCGCGTGGGACGGTGCGAGCCGCTGGCAACCCGACTCGGGGCAGTTCCTCTTCAACTTCGACGCGGCGCAGGTGATGCGCGGCGCGTGCAAGGTCGCGCGGCTGCGCGCGCCGGTGCGCGCACGTCGGCCGGACTTGAGCGCCGACGACTGGTGCGATCTGGCGATCGAGCTCGAGGACACCTCACCGCTCGAGGCACGGGCCGCGTATCACCACGCGCTCGATCTCGAGCCGACGCACGTGACCGCGCACATCAACCTCGGGCGGATGCTCCACTGTGACGGCAACCTCGGGAGCGCGGAGGTTCACTACCGCGCCGCGACCGAGGTCGAGCCCGACAACGCTCTTGCCTGGTACAACCTGGGTGTCCTCCTCGAGGACGCGAAGCGGCCGAAGGACGGTCTCTCGTGCTACGAGCACGCCGTCCAGCACGATCCCGATCTCGCCGACGCGCATTACAATCTCGCCCTGCTGTACGAGCAGGCAGGCCGGCAGCGCGACGCCGTCCGGCACCTTCTCATCTTTCGGCGCTTGACGCACCGCCATCGCTGATGCCGCGGCGGCAACCGTCGCGCGCGATCCTCGCCACCGCCGCCGCGCGCCTCATCCCGACCGACGTCGACGATGCGACCGTCGCCGTCGGCGAGCGCGAAGTACGGCTCACGAATCTGCGCAAGATGTTCTGGCCCGCCCTCGGCCTCACGAAGGGCGACCTGATCCGTTACTACGTCACTGTCGCTCCCGTCCTCCTGCCGCACCTGCGCGATCGGGCGATGGTGATGAAGCGCTACCCACATGGCGCCGGAGGTCCGTTCTTTTTCATGAAGCGCGCGCCGACGCCGCGCCCGTCGTGGATCGAAACCTGCTCCATCGAGCACGCGTCCCGAAACGTCATCGACTTTCCGATGATCCAGGACCTGCCGGCGCTCCTCTGGGTCGTGAACCTCGGCTGCATCGACTTGAACCAGTGGTACGCGCGCTGCGACGACGTCGACCGCCCCGACTACCTGCACTTCGATCTCGACCCGGGACCCGGCGCCACGTTCGCCGGGGTCCGCGAGACGGGGCTCATCCTGGAGCGCGCGCTGCGTGCGCTCGACCTGCCGACGTACGTGAAGACGACCGGCTCGCGCGGCCTGCACGTGTACGTCCCGATCGTGCGCGGCCCGACGCAGCACCAGGTGTGGGACTTCACGAAACGCTTCGCGTACGACCAGGCGCGTCGCCATGCGCAGCTCATGACGGCCGAGTATCGCGTCGCCAAGCGTCCGAAGGGTCGCGTCCTCATCGACTACAACCAAAACGCCTGGGGACGGACGCTGGCGTCGATCTACTCCGTCCGCCCGACGCCGCGGGCGTCGGTGTCGACGCCCCTGACGTGGCGCGAGGTCGCCTCCGGGATCGACATCGACGACTTCCGCATCGACAACGTCCCCGGCCGCATCAGCCGCCGCGGAGATCTCTGGGCGGGCCTGCTCGCGCCGGCGCCGCGCGCCGACGTGACGGCGCTCCTGAACGCGTCGCGCGACCGCTGACACTGATCCGATTGACATACTCGGAGTCTCACCCTACGACGACGCGATGCGCAGCGACGATTTCGCGACGCTCGATGGCACGGCACAGGCGGAGCTCGTCCGCCGCGGCGATGTCACGGCGCGCGAGCTCGTCGACGCTGCCATCGCCCGCATCGAGCGCGTCAACCCGCGCCTGAACGCGGTCATCACGACGCTCTACGACGATGCGCGCGCCACTGCCGCGGCTCCGCTCGCCGACGGTCCGTTCGCGGGCGTCCCGTTTCTCTTGAAAGACCTGATCGCCAGCTACGCCGGTGCGCGGATGACGGCGGGCAGCGGCGTGCTGCGCAACTACGTTCCGACGTACGACAGCGAGCTCGTGCGCCGCTACAAGCGCGCGGGCCTCATCGTCGTCGGCAAGACCAACACGCCCGAGTTCGGCATCCCGCCGACGACCGAGCCGATCGCCTACGGCGCCACGCACAACCCGTGGGACGTGACACGGACGCCGGGCGGTTCGAGCGGCGGCTCCGGCGCCGCCGTCGCAGCGCGCATGGTCCCAATGGCGCACGGCAACGACGGCGGCGGCTCGATCCGCATTCCGGCGGCATGTTGCGGCGTGTTCGGCTTGAAGCCGACGCGTGGGCGTAGCCCGCTCGGCCCGGATCACGGCGACATCATGAACGGACTCGTCTGCGAGCACGCGCTGACGATTTCCGTGCGCGACAGCGCCGCGCTGCTCGACGCCGTCGCCGGGCCCGAAGCCGGCGACCCGTACTGCGCGCCGCCGCCCGCGCGTCCGTTCCGCGCCGAGGTCGGCGCCAATCCCGGGCGGCTGCGGATCGCGTTCACCACGCGTGCCCCGACCGGCGTTCCTGTCAGCGCCGAGTGCGACCGCGCCGTGCGCGACGCGGCGGCGCTGTGCGCCGAGCTCGGCCACGTCGTCGAGGAGGCGGCGCCGACGATCGACGGCGTCGTTCTCATCCGCTCGTTCGTCACGTTGTGGGCGGCGTCCGCGGCAAAGGACGTCATCGCGCTGCAGCGCCAAGGATTCGTGTCCAGCCGTGAGCAGTTCGAGCCGGTCACCTGGGCGCTGCACGAGATGGGGACGCAGGTGAACGCGGGAGAGTACCTGCTCGCGCTGCAGCAGCTGCAGTCGATGGCGCGCGACATCGCGCGCTTCTTCACGAGCCACGACGTCTGGTTGACGCCCGTGCTCACCGATCCGCCACTGCCGCTCGGATCGCTCGACGCCGACTGGGACGAGCCGTTGAAAGGGTTCTTCCGCGCCGGAGAGATCTGCCCCTTCACGCCGATCTGCAATGCGACCGGACAGCCGGCGATGTCCGTACCGCTCTACTGGAACGCCGGCGGGCTGCCGATCGGGTCGCACTTCGTCGGCCGATTCGGCGACGAGGCAACGCTCTTCCGCCTCGCCGCGCAGCTCGAGGCCGCGCGCCCGTGGGCGTCGCGACGGCCGCCCGTCTCGGCCTGAGCGCGCGCCCGCGATGCACGTCGACGTGAGCTGCGCCAAATGTGGGCAGCGCCGGCGGCTCGACCTCGGCGACCCCGCCGGCCGCGCCGTCGAGGAGTTCTTGCATCTCGTGTCGGAGCGCCTGTCCCACAAGCCGAGCTTCGAGTGCTTCGGCGGGCACGTCGAGCTCGCGCCGCCTGTACCCCGCTTCTGGACGATTCATTGGGACACGCTCGGCGACTGAATGGGCGGACCGCACAGCGGACGTTTAGGTGCGCCGTCTTGGCGCACAAATTCATACATACACGTAACGGAATCGCCATCTCCGCT
>JBGPOW010000254.1:0-6150 GCA_041488235.1 Binatia bacterium | reverse complement strand
TACACGATGCGGCCCGCGCGGCAACGCCGACGCGCCGGCGCACAGCTCCGACGCGCCGGTCGATGCCGCCGCGCGGTTTCACGCGGCGAGCAGCGTCAGCTCGATCACCGGGATCACGCGCGTCGTCTTCTTCTGGTAGTCGGCGTACTGCGGCCAGATGGCGAGGAGCCGCGGCCAGACCGGCTTCGCTTCGTCGGGTGTCAGCGTCCGCGCACGGTACCGGCCGCGCGTCGACGACACCTCGGCCGTGACCTCCGGATGGACCACGAGGTTGCGGTACCAGCCCGGCGGCGTGTCGCTGCCGCCGAACGAGCCGACGATGTAGAGCCGCCCCGCGTCCTCGACGTACAGGAGCGGGATGCCCGCCGTGTCACGTCCGCTCTTCCGACCGCGCGTCGTCAGAATCAGCGTGTTGCGATTCATGAAGCCCGCGCCGCCGAGCACGCGATAGAGCGCCGAGTGCGCGCGGCTCATGGCGCGGACCGCCGTTACCATCCACGGATTCCATTCCATTCGAGCGTCCTCCTTTCGCGCGCAAACGCGGTGCGCCGCCTCTACCACACGCGCACCGCCAGGCGTAGACCACGATGCACGCGCTCAGCCACGTCGTTCACGCTGGTTTTGACGCCGCACTCGTGTCAGAAGCGGGTCGTGGAGTTGGGTAGGCGCGGAGTCGCGTCTCGGATCGTATGACGCGAACGGTTCTCTTCTTCGGCGACAGCAACACGCGCGGCTACGGCGTCGGCCGCGAGATGCGGTTCGCGGCGCACGTCGAGGCGGCGCTCGCGCCCGTCGTCGGTGATCGCTGGCGCTTCGTCGTGAGCGGCGCGAGCAGCGACTTCCGCGAGATCCGCGACCGCCTGCACGCTGCCGTCGCGAAACACCGTCCCGACGTTCTCGTCTGGCAGTGTCCGACGGGACCGGCCGCGTACTTCGTCCAGTATCCTGCGTGGCTGCGGCCGATCCGTGCCGTGTACAACTACGGCTTCAAGTGGCGCAAAGAATGGGGCATCCGCCGCGAGCAGCGACGCGCGGCACCGGAGCGGAGCTCGCGCCGCGACGTCATGTACGATGGCCGCTACCTCGACGCGCTCTACCGGCTGCGTCCCGCGACGTGGCCGGGAACGCGTCGTGCGAACGGCTGGCTCGCGGCGCGCTACGGCCTGCACGTGAAAGCGACGCTCGCGCGCTATCTCGAGCTGATCAGCCGTCACCGTGATCAGCTGCGGCGTGAGACCGACGCGTTGCTGGTGTTCCTCGGCCTCGTCCCGCACAGCGACAGCTTGTACCCCGGATTCGGCGCGCGTGTGACCGCGTGGAGCCCGGAGCTCAGGCGGCTGCTTCATCAGCCGGACGAGGGCTCGACGTACGTCGATCTCTACGCGTCGCTCGCCGAGCATCCGACCCGGCACCTCCTCCACGACGGCGCGCACCTCGCGGTGAGCGGTCACCGGCGTGTCGCGGAGCTCGTCGTTCCCGTTCTCCTTCCGCTCCTCGCGGCACGTGAGCGCAGTGATCGCGAGCGCTCGTCGCACGCCGCCAGTCGCACGTAGCGGTCTCCGACGGAGCGTTTTCTTGACCGCTCGTTTTCGGGCCGGTACACTTCGCCGCTGTCGTTCCCGGCCGTTCGTGTCGACCGGGAGCGGCGGTGAGGAGTCGGCTAATTGGTAAGCCACCTGACTCTGGATCAGGCGATTGCAGGTTCGAGTCCTGCCTCCTCAGCTTTCACGCGGCAGTAACGGCGAGGCGCCGCCCGGCGCCCCGCCGCGCATCCGGGTTTCTGGTCCCATCGTCTAGCGGTTAGGACGGCGGCCTCTCACGTCGCAAACGGGGGTTCGATTCCCCCTGGGACCACTCTACATTCCGCCGACTTCGGTCGCATTTCGCGGCAGGGGTTTGCAGAAGGTTTGACTTTCTCCCCCTGGGACCGAGGCAGCACCGAGGGATGGCAAGCCACGCGGTAGCCGCGGGTGAGATCCCTCAAACCCGAGCGTTCTTCGAGTGAAGTACTCGGTACTCGTACACGCGCGCGGACGTCGGCGTTCGAGGACACCGATGTGTGGCTTCCGCCGCGGCACCGTCCGTCGAGCTCTACCGTCCGCGCGCCGCGGAGCACACTTGCTGCTCTATCACGGCATGCTCGCCGGACACGCGCGCGAGCGCGCCCGAGTCGTTGCGACCGCTGCCGTCCGGGGCGACGCCGACGGATCCGCATCCGCGACGGCGGCCGCGCCGCCTCCGCCGCGGTACTACGCGTGGGCCAACCTCCTCAGGCCGACCTTCGCGATCGACGTCCTCGCTTGCACCTGTGGCGGGCGGCTGCGGTTCATCGTCACGATCGAGGATCCCGTCGTCGTCGAGCGCATCCTCCGCCACGTTGGCCTCCCGACGGCAACACCCGAGCCCGCCCCGGCTCGCCCGCCGCCCGTGTCTGGCGAGTGCTTCGCCTTCGACGTCACCACCTGAGTCGTCTCGGCGCCGCCCCAATTGGGTCGTCGCACCGCCTTGCGCTTTGGCGACGCTACCGGGCGCGTGCCAGCGTCCTCGCCGCAGTCGCCGAACCAGGAAGGATCCCCTTCATCCGCGCTGTCGCGAGGGATAGAAGCACGAAGGTCCGATAAGGGGCGTTACGTCCCCCGGGAAAGACCCTTCATGTCGCCTATGACCCGCCTATGACCAAACATTACCGCGTTGTCGGTTGACAGGATGTCGGTTATCCGACGCTTCTCTCCCTGCCGGCCATTGCATAACACGGCGGCGAGGTCGTCGATCTCCAGCGCTGCGAAATAGCCGTATCCCGAGCTGAAATCGAACCAGAACTCGATGGGGGAGGCCATGATGAGTCCTCCGTACCGCTCAACCCCGAGCCGAACACGGACCGCGTGCCGTCGGCTCACTGGACGCAGGCGGTGGCGGCCCCGTCGAAGATGTTTTTCTTCCAAACATTGCCGTCACAATTCGGATTGTCGTCGGCGAGATTGGCCCCGTCGTTCACGAAGGCGGCGTTCTTCTGGACGACGTTGCCAGTGCTGCCGAGCGCGACCTTGATCCCGGTGCCATCGGTACCCGGGGCCGACCCGTTGTTCGCGTGCGCCGTGCACTTCTCGATCTTGCTGCTGCCGCCGGGCGCTCCGAGGTAGATGCCGCTGCCGTTGGCGTCGGCGCGGACGCTCTTCACGGTGTTCCCGTTGCCGGTCAGCATCACTCCGAACCCGCCGTTCGTGGTCACGATCGAGCGCGTGATCTGCGTGCCACTCGCATCGACGAGGGAGAAGGCGCTGATGCCGTCGGTACCGTTCCGGGCGGCCTTCGCGTTCGTGATCTTCGTGCCGAGGAGATGCAACGACGCGTTGAGCTCTATGCCGCGAGCGCCATTGCGGTTCGCGACGACCTCCTTCAGCGTCGTGCCCGCCACGAGCTGCTCCCCGCTGATGTCGATGCCCTGCGCCGCGTTGTCCGACGCGGTGGCGCCGGCGATCATCGTCGACGACAGGTCGCCATTCGCAAAGATCGCGATCCCGGAGTGGCCGTTTCCGAGGGCGGTCACGTTCGACATCTTCGTCTTGACGATACCGGCGTCGCTGCTGACCTCGATGCCCTGGGTTCCGCTGTTGGCTGCGATCGTGCCCGTGACGATCGTGTCGGCCACGCCGGCGATCGCGTGCAGGCGAATGCCCGGCTCGCCCGACGCCGCCATGCCGTTGTCGCCGACCGTGCAGTCCTCGATGCGCGTCGCCTTCGCGGACTGCGAAGCCTCGATGCCGATCCCGACGCTGTCGTTGTGCGATGCTACGCTGCCCACGATGCGCGTCTTCGAGACGTTCCGGCCGGCGACCTTGATCCCGGCGGCACCGTTCCCTCTTGCGAGAACGTTCTGCACGACCGTCCCCGACACGTCCTGGTCACAGATGGGGAACTCGCCGCCGCAAATCACAATCCCGGATCCGACGAAATTCCGGACGGTGACGTTGGCGACGGTCACGTTCGCGAGTGGCGCGCCGGGGGCGCTCGCGAACACGATCGGATCGGGCGATGGTCCGATCTGGTTCGCGGGCTCGATGATCACGCCGGCGCCGCTGCCGTCGAGCGCCGTGCCGGCGGGGTCGACGATGACGGGTGTCACCTGGAAAAGGCTGATCAGGCCCGGTGAGCCTGGCGGAAATACCGTCGCGTCGAACGCGATCGTGTCGCGCCCCGGGGTGGCGACCGCCGCCGCCATCGCCTCGTGGAGCGTGCACCCGCCGGGGGCGGGACCACAGGTGCCGTCGTCGGTGTCGGCCAGGCTGTTGACGGTGAACGTGGCCGCCTGCACGTCGCCCACGTAGCGCGTGAGCGTGAGCGCGACCAGCGTCCCGAGGACGTACCGAAACACGGCTAGTGAACGCACGGGTCGCTTCCAAAGCCGAAGAGGTTCGCCGTCCAAATGTTCGCATCGCACCCGAACGTATCGTCCCGGAGATCGGCCGAGCCGTTGCCGAGCGCGACATTGTCCCGAACGACGTTTCCGAGGCTGTCGATGAGCGTGATGCCGTTTCTGCCGTTCGCGCAGGTCGAGTTCTTCTCGACCGTATTGCCGCCGTCGCCCTCGAAGAGCGTGATGCCGGTGCCGGTGTTGGCCCCGGCATGGATCTTCTGCAGCACGCTGGCTCCGGCCCGCAGGATGAATCCATCGTCGTTGCCGGCCGCAACGACGTCGCTGATTTTCGCCGCGTCGATGCCGACGCTCGTCATACCGCTCGTCGCATCGATGCCGTGGCTGGTGTTGCCGACGACGGCCGTGCGCGTGATCTTCGCGCCAACCGTGCGCCCGGAGAGCTCGATTCCTTGAAGCGCATTGCCGTCGGCGGCGACGCGCTCGAGCTTCACGCCAGCCGTCGTCCCGGTGTCGCTGGCGAGCTCGAGACCCGTGCTGCCGTTTCCCACGACAAGGAGATCGGAGAGCTTTGCGCCCGCGCCGTCGCGGTCCGCGTGAACGAGGAGCCCGGTGCCGGCGTTGCCGCTCGCGACGACGTGGCTGATCTTCGGCTTGATCACGTCCTGCCCGGAGATGGCGATCCCGACCCCGTCGCCGCGCACGGCGAGCGAGTCGACCACCGTCGCGCCGACTATGGCGCCCGTCGCCTTCATGAGGATGCCCCCGCAGTCGCCGCTGTCGATGGCGCTTGCTCCCTGGACGCGCGGGCCGACGAGCGACTCGTCGGCGAAGAATCTGATGCCGCACCCGCCGGCGCGGAACACGACCGAGTCGACCACTTGGGCCTTCTTGACCACACGGCCCGCGATGCGGATGCCGTCTCCATCGTTGAAGCCGACCGTGACGTTGCGGACAACGGCGCCGCTCACGTCCTCCGCACAGTCCGGCGGCGCACCGCCGCAGATGTGGATCGCCGTGCCGGTGAAGCTGAAGGCGGAAAAGTTCGTGACCATGACGTTCGCGAGCGGCGCACCGGGCGCGCTCGCGAACACGAGCCCCTGCGCGAGGGCGCCGGCGATGCTGAAACGGGCACCGCCGCCGTCGATCGCGGTTCCCGCCGCGTCGGCGATGATCGGGAGCGGGCTCGTCAGCGTGATCACGGTCAGACCGGGAGGCGGGAAGACGGCGGGATCGAACCGGATCGTGTCGTGGCCCGGCGTCGCGACGACGGCCTCTATCGCCTCGCGCAGCGTGCAGCCGCCGGCGAGCGGCCCGCAGGTGCCATCGGTCGTGTCGGCGGCGCTGTTGACCGTGAACGTCGCTCCGTGCGCCCGCCACGCGATCGCGGTGAGGACGAGCGCGACGACGACGATGACGGCGAGATGGACGCGACGCGTCGTGGGTGGCGCAGGGGCTCCGGACCTCTCGGGACGAACGGGACCGCGCACGCGTCCGTCTCAACCACGACGGCGGACGACGCGCAAGAAGGCGCGACGCGTCACTCCATCACTACGGACTCACCACCGGTCGACCGGTGTCGACGCCGCGCACTGCTCGCGCACTGCGACGCGCACGACGCTATGATGTCGGGATGCGCGGCCCACCCGACGTCGTGATCGTGGGCGGAGGATTCGGCGGCCTCAACGCAGCCCGCGCGCTGCGGCGCGCCTCCGTGCGCGTGACGCTCGTCGACCGCCGGAACCATCATCTCTTCCAGCCGCTGCTGTATCAGGTCG
>JBGPOW010000253.1:0-6228 GCA_041488235.1 Binatia bacterium | reverse complement strand
CGAAGTCGTCGTCGTCCACACGCGCGCCGCCGACGGCCGCGCGCACACGACCCGCACCTGGGTCGCGGACGCCGACGGCGCCACCTGGATCGAGGCCGCCAATCCGGAGCGGCCGTTCCTGCACGACGTCGCCGAGGAGCCGCAGCTCGAGCTCGAGCGCGGCGGCGCCGTCGTGCGCTGCCGTGCGGTGATCGTCCCCAATCCATCCGGGCACCGACGCATTCGCGACCTGCTCGCCACGCGCTACGGCTGGGCTGACTGCTGGATCGGCCTCGTTGCCGACACGCGACACTCGGTCGCGGTGCGCCTCGAGTGCGGTGACACGTGACGCGCGTCGGCTACTTCGCCTACGGCTCGAACATGCAGCGGTCGACGTTCGCGGGCCGCCGCGGCATCGCGCCGGCGGCCGCCGACGCGGCACGCGCACGCGGATGGCGGCTCGTCGTGGACAAGCCGCCGCTCTTCCCGAGCGGCCACGGCTTCGCGAACCTCGCCGCCGATGCCGATGCCGAGGTGTTCGGCGTCCTGTACGATCTGACGGCGGACGAGATGGCGCACGTCGAGCTCACGGAAGGCGTCGGGCTCGGCAACTATCGTCGCGTCGAGATCGAGGTCGTGCGCTTGGCCGGCGGCGACGCCCCGGCGCGCGCCTTCACGTTGGTCTCCGACCGGCGCGATCCCGAGCTCCGCCCGTCGACGATCTACATGGCGCGACTCATCGAGGGCGCCGTTGAGCATGGCCTCCCCGCGGAGTGGATCGCGCATCTGCGCGCCGTTCCGACGACGCCAGACACCGCCGCCGCCGCGGCGGCGCGCCTCATGGTCGACGAGGTGCTCGCGCGCGTGAAGCGCTGAGACGACGCCGTACCGCCTTCCGCGACACGGCGGATTGAGCGCGAGCGCCGGCGGTGAGTTCCGAACCTACTTGCCGGCGGCGAGCAGCACGGTCTTCACGTCGTTCACCACCAAAGCAGGGTTGAGGAATCCGGTGCTGTACACGTTGCGCACTCGATGCTCGCGATCGACGAGGAACACCTTGAGGACGTGGCGGAAGAGCCCCGTCCACGTCCCGTCGACGTAGCGCAGCTTCGCGACAGGCTGATCGAAGTCGGCGAGCAACGGCGCGAGGGCCGCCTCGTCCCGCGTCGTCACGAAACGCCAATCACTGCGCGGGCGATGCATCCGCCGCGTCGACGCCATCCGCGCCGGCGTATCGCGCTCCGGGTCGAAGCTGATCGTGATCAGCCGGACGCGCCCTGCGAGCGCGCGGTCGGCGGCGATCGCGCGGTCGAGCCCGTGCAGCACGGCGAAGCTGACGGGGCAGCCCGCCGCTTCCCTGCACGCGGTGTAGACGAACGCGACGACCGCGACCCGATCGCGTACGACGGTGAAGAGACGCGTCGTCCTCCCTTTCTCGTCGAGCAACGCATGATCGGAGATCGTCGCGATCGGCGGCAGGACGTACGTGCCGGGTGCCGGCGGCGTGTACTCGGGACGAAACGCACCGACGGCGTAGGTGTACGCCGCCTCCGACGGATCGACGGTGCGCGGCCGCTCATCCGTCGCATCGTGCGCGTCCGCGATGGTGCCGCCGACGCGCGCCGCGGTGAGCATCGCGACGGCGACGCAGGCCGCTGCCGTCGGGCGGCGCCGCGCCGCACGCGGCCACTGCATGCGTCGGCGCGTCGTCAGCGAGCGTCCTCCGCGCGCGCGAGCCGGCCGGGGGCGGCGGCGTAGATCTGGTTCTTGTAGAAGCGCTCTTGCCCGAAGTGCATGATGTGCGGCCGACCGAGCTTCTCCTGCGCGAAGTCGACGCTGAAGAGCGGCGTGAGACGCTTGCCGTCCCAACCGTACGCCTTGAGAAACTGCTCCCCGTCTTTCCCCTTCTTGTCCCAATGCGCGAGGAGCGACGACGTGAAGTAGACGCGCTTCCCGTCCCACGTCTCGGAGACCATGTTCACCTGCGCGCCGATCTTCTGGGTGACGAGCAGCTTCGGATGATGCGGGTCGCCGACGTCATACACCCGGCAGCTGCCGTCCATGAAGGTATCGACGAAGAGGTAGCGGTCGTCGGCGGAGAGGCTGATGTCGACGGTCAAGAGCGGTTGCTGTTTCGCCTCGCCGATGTCGGCGATTGCCGTCGCGGCGAAGGTGCCGTCGTCCTTCTGCTCGACGAGCCACATCTTCGACGTCAGCGCCGACGTCGTGAAAGCATAGTTGTGACGCGGCTGCAGCGCCCAGCGGATCTCGAGCGGCGCCCCCGGAACCGCGAGCGTCTGAATCGGTTTGCGGGCGTGAAAGTCCCATGCCACCACGGTGTTGCCGAAGTGCTTCATCGCCTCGGCGTCGCCCATGAGGTCGCCGAGGTCGCGCATGTAGTTGTTCCAGCCGGTGAACGACGACGTCAGCATGCGGTTCAAGCGCGGCTGCACGCGTGCGTCGTAGCCGTACTCGCCGTCGCTCGGGAGCCACACCGTCTGGATGAACTTGCCGTCGTTGTTGTACTCGACGACCGCCGTCTTCCCGCCCTTGTCCTTGTCGTTCGAGAGACCAGTGATCAGCATGCGCCCCGGCAGTGCGAAGAACGTGTGCGGGCCGACGACACCGCCGCTGTCCTTCACGAAGCTGTCGATCGTACGGACGATCCTCGGATGCGCGGGATCAGCGGCGAGATCGAACACCCAGATCATGCTGTCGTCGAGGCCGCCAGCCCAGAGGTGACGACGATCGTCGCTGAAGCCGGCGTGGTGCGCCTCGTGACGGCCGCCTACCGAGACCGCGGATACGACCTTGCCGTAGGTAGCGCCGTTCGCCGGGTTGGCGCCGACCGTGACGAGCTTGTCCGAACCGTCGCCGACGCCGTCGATCCCGAGCGTCCACACGTAGACGTAGTCCTCTTGGCCGGTGATCTTCGGCATGTACGGCGACATGCACGTCTCGTCCGCGTGGGCGCCGACGGCGCCGCCGACGGCGAGCACGATCGCGAGGCGGAGAATGAGTCCCTGTCCCGAATGCGTCATGGGTCCTCCTGATGGGTTACAGTCGCCTCTTCGCAGGAACCGCGAACCGTTCCAAGACCCGCTCGACGGGGCCGCGCGACGACGACGTCACCATTTCAGCCTACGCTCGCGGCAATCCTGAGCAACCGCGGACGTAGACGCCGATCAAAACGATTCCTTGAACGTCCGGATGTCGAGCTCGTGCGTCCAGGCGGCGCGATGCTGCGTATGGAGATACCAATACGCGTCGGCGAGGCCGTCGAGGCTGACGAGACCGTCCTCGCCCATCGCCTGGGCGAACTGCGGGATGCCCCGGATGATCTTGTCGCCGCCGATACCGCCGTCGACGACGACGTGCGCGACGTGGATGCCGCGCGGGCCGTACGCGCGCGCCATCGACTGCGCGAGCGAGCGCAGCCCCGCCTTGGCGGCGGCGAACGCCGTCGTCGTCGGCTTGCCGCGCATCGATGCGGTCGCGCCGGTGAAGATCACGCTGCCGCGGCCGCGCGGCAGCATGCGGCGGACCGCCTCGCGTCCGACGAGGAATCCGCCGAAGCATCCGACGCGCCACACCTGCTCGAAGTAGCTCGCCTGCATGTCGTGGAGCTCGCCCATCGCCGCATTGCCCGCGTTGTAGACGACGAGCTCGAGCGGCCCTTCCTTCTCGGCGCGGTCGAAGAGCTCGACGATTTCCTTCTCGAGCGTCGTGTCGGCCGCGACGGCCGTTGCGCGCCCGCCGGCTTTCTTGATCGCGGTCGCGAGCGTCTCGACCTTGTCTCGTGTGCGTCCCGAGACGAACACGTGCAGCCCTTCGCGCGCGAACCGTTTGCAGAGCGCGCCGCCGAGCCCTGCCTCGGGTCCGACGCCGACGACGATTGCTGTTCCGCTGTCACTCATGATCTGGCCTCCTCGCTGCGCTCAGGAGTCCAGCGCGTGCACGGCTAAATCAAGTCGGTCGATCTCCGCCGGTCCGAGGCTGCTGCGTCATCCACAGCACCAGGTCCCACGCGTTGTGGATCGCGATCACGAGCAAGAGGATCATCGTCGCGCCGAGCGCCGGCAACCCGAGCGCGGCACGCATGAAGATCGCGACCGCGGCGCCGAGCGTGAGGACATAACTCGCGATCGGCAACGCCACGTACCAGAACCAGTCCCCCAGATCGATCTTGCTCTCGCGCCAGTGACGATGGCCTCCGACGAGGATCAGGTACACGAGTCCGCTGATGCCGCCGAGCGCCAGCAGACCGGCGAGGGTCGGGGCGGTGATCGACGGCATCGTCATCACGGCCGCGACGACGAGAACCGTCACGAAATACACGACCGTCGGCGTGACGAACGCGCGCACGCCGGTCGCCGCGCGGTAGACGATCGTGGGCGGCCCGAGCGATACGACAATGAACATGAGCCCCGTGAGCCCCGCCGCAGCACCGCCGACGATGACGTAGAAGTCGTGCCACGCCTCGACCAGCTGCGCCCACGACTCCGTCACCGCGCCCTCACGCGAGGAGCCACGCGTAGCCGCGGCGCAGCGCCTCGCGGCCGCCGCGTTCGAGGACGTCGCCGTGCGCGACGATGACGCGGTCGAAATCCCACGCGAGGATGCGCTCCAGGCTCGCGCGCGCGGCGTCGCGATTGCGGATCAGCCACGGATCGAGCGTCGACGGACCGAAGCGGCCGTAGCTGCCGATCAGCCACATGAGGAAGCGCGTCGGCGCCGCGTCGCGCGGCCCGATGTTGAAGGCGAGGTCGCACATGATGAGCGTGCGACTCGCGCGGTGAAAGAAGTCGATCTCGTTCTCGTAGGGGCGCCCGCGGAAGAAGACCTGCTCCACCTCGTCCCGCCACTCCGCCGGCGCCTCGTCCCCGAGGATCGCGACATAGTGCAAGTCGGGCCGCTTGCGCTCGAGCCCCGGTCCGATCCAGAGCCGCGCCTCCGGATACGCCTTCGCGACGTCGCCCGCGTACAGATGATGCACGCGGTTCGGCGCGACGACGTAGCGCACGCGCCCGATCGCGTCGAGCTCGCGCCGCAGGTCGGCGTCGAGCCGCACCGGGGAATGCAACAGCAGGCTGCCGTCGGCGAGGCGGATCACGGTCATGCGCGTGCCGACCTCGAGGCCGTAGAAGCGCTGCGGGCGCTCGACGATCCAGAGGTTCTGGGCGAGATCGATCATGTCATCCAGCGACGCGGCGCCGTTCGGGAAACGGCGCCGCGCCACCGGGTGATACTAGGATTACGGACAGGTGCAATCGGGGAGGCAGGCGCCGGGACACGCCCCGTCGTCGAAACCGTCGCACTGCTCGGTACCTTGATTGACGACGCCGTCGCCGCACGTCGGGCACATGCACTCGAGGAGGTCGCCCGGCGGGAGACATTGTCCCGGACACGCCGAATCGTCGAAGCCGTCACACTGCTCCCAAGACTGATTCACCACGTCGTCGCCGCAAAATGGGCCGCAGCGACACTCGTTGGCGTCGCCCGGCGGCAGACATGAGCCCGGACATGCGGCGTCGTCGAGGCCATCGCACTGCTCGACCGGTGGTTCCGCGGTGAAGTTCCCGCACACTGCGCATTGGCACGCGGCACTGCATTGGCCGGGACAGGCGGTGTCGTCCGCGCCGTCGCATTCCTCGCTCGCCTGATTCACCGCGTTGTCACCGCACACCGGGCACCGGCATTGATTCACGTCGCCGGGCGGCAGGCAGCTGCCGGGACACGCGCTATCGGAGGTGCCGTCGCAGGTCTCGACGTCCGGCTCGATCACGTCGTTGCCACAGACCGCGCACAGACAGTTGGTTGCACAGTGAAACGGGCACGCGCCGCTATTGCCGTCGCACTCTTCCGTCGGCTGATCGACGACGCCGTCGCCGCAGAGCGGGCAGCGACACTCGTTCGAGGCGCCGGGCGCGCCGCACTGGCCGGGGCAGCTCGCGTCGTCCGTCCCATCGCAATCTTCGGGGTACGGCTCGGTCACGTTGTTGCCGCACACGGCGCACCCGCAGTTGACGTCGCAGTGGGCCGGACAGGCAGCGTCGTCGTCGCCGTCGCACACCTCGGTCGCCTGGTTCAGCGCACCGTCGCCACAGAACGGACACGTGCACGCGAATGCCACGCCCGGCGGCTTGCAGAGGCCGGGGCAGGCACTATCTTCGGTGCCGTCGCACGTTTCGAACGGCGACTCGATACTGTTGTTACCGCAGAGCGGCTCGAGCTTCGACGCCACGTCGG
>JBGPOW010000252.1:0-6273 GCA_041488235.1 Binatia bacterium | reverse complement strand
CCGCTTCTGCCGCTCGTCGCTGCGGCGAACGTGAACCCACCCGGTTGTTCGGACTCATCGGTCGCAGTGGGTTTGGGAGAGGTGCGCAATCCCGTGTGCGTCGGGGGCTCCAATGCCGGCGCAGCATGTACGAGTGATAGCCAGTGCCCGGGCGGGACATGTTTGGGCACGGCCATTCCGCCCACCGGGGCGCATTCTGGGAAAGTCGAGGGTGAAACCATCTACTATCGCGCCACCTTGGCTTTTAGTACGGGGCCGGGTGCGTGCGGGTACGAGGGCGGCAACCTCTGCATCGATCCGCCGGGTCCGACGGGATGTACCGACGTGACGCCGACGAAGAAGGCGTGCCAGCCAGTCGGGGGGCCAACGTGTACCACTGATGCAGACTGCACGGGCGTCTGCGTAGACGGCGGAGGAGGTTGTCTTACCGGGACGAATTGCTGCAGCACCGGAACCAATACCGGCGAAGTCTGCGCGACCGATGCGGATTGTCCGAATCGGTGCGCGTCGATCCAGCTGATCTGTCCCACCGCGTTCGGCTGCGATCCGGTCGGCGTGAATTTCGTTCGATCGGACTTCCTCCCGTACGTGGTCAGCTTTGCCGACGTGGATACCGGCGGGAACTGCCCTACCGGGCAACTACGAGCCGTCGCGAACTATTCGAACGGGACGGGGCATCGCAGCGGGACCGATGAGTTCCCGATCAGCGGCTCGATTCCGATCTGCAATCCGCGGGAGACGCAGACGCCGACGCCGACCTCGACGCCGACCGCAACGCCGACGCCGACGTTGACGCCGACGCCGACCGCGACGCCGACCGATACGCCGACGCCGACGCCGACGTCTACCGAGACCCCGACGCCGACGCCGACGTCCACCGAGACGCCGACCCCGACACCGACGCCGACGTCTACCGAGAGTCCGACCCCAACGCCGACCTCCACCGCGACGCCCACGTCTACCGCCACGCCGACGGATACGCCGACGCCGACCGAGACCGCCTCGACCCCGACTCCCGGCCCGACGCCGTTCTTCTGCTACGAGGTCGACAAGTCTGTCGGCGTGCCGATTCTCAACCTACCGATCGTCGACCGATTCGGTCCCGCGACGATCAACCTCAACTGGCGCAAGCAGGTGAAGCGACTCTGTAACCCGATCATCTTCGGCGACGAGCGCGGGGCGTTTTCGTCGGACGCCGACCACCTCGTCGGCTACATCATCACTAATCGCACGCCGCCGTTCACGCAGCTGCTGAATCAACAGGTCACGAACGAGTTCGGCACCTTCACGATCCGCGTCGTCCGCCCGATCGTGTTCTTGGTCCCGAGCAACAAGAGCGTGCAGGCGCCGCCTCCCCCGCTCACGAGTCCGACGATCGACCACTTTACGTGCTACCGGACGAGAGGCGGGCGGTTCTTCCGTGCGCACGTGCCCGTGCTCGATCAGTTCGGCTCCTGGTCGTACGACCTGCTGCGGGTCGATCGCCTGTGCGTCGCCGCCAACAAGAACAACGAGGGCTTCATCGATCCGAATGCGGCGCTCCTCTGCTACAAGGCGCGCACGAGCAAGAGCACGATCGCGTTCCATGGCTTGAACCCCGTCTTCGTCGACAATCAGTTCGGCCCCGACACGCTGAGGGTCACGCACCCGCGTGAGCTGTGCGTGCCGTCGACGGTCAGCGCGGCGGCGAACACGTGCGGCAACGGCGTGCGCGATCTGGGCGAGCAGTGCGATCCGCCGGGATCGATCTGCGACAATCTGCAGCTCTGCGGCGGCGACTGCCTCTGCCCAGGTATGTGATTGCGACGTGTCCCGAGCGCGCGCATGATGCGAGCGCTCGGGACACACCTCCGGCCTCGCAGCGCGATACACCTCCGGCCGCCTGAGCGTATCGCGCCGACTCCGCGGCGGACCTCCCGATCAGATCACGGCGCTAGTCGTCCCCTGCGCGGCGATCAGACATCGCGGCGCCTCGGTCACCACGCGGCGCGATCAGGTCGCGCGCCGCGCGACCGCGGTGGCCGCGGCGAACGTCGCGCCGGCGAACGCGACCGTCACGAGCAGCGAGGCGGCGAACGGCGGAACGTCACCGATCGCGGCGGGCGCGGCGAGGTACAGCGCGCGCCGTAGCGCCGCCATGCCGTACGTCAGCGGGTTCAGCCGCATCACCCATCCGAGCCACCCCGGGGCACCCGCGGCCGGAAAGAACGCGCCCGACAAGAGCCAAATCGGCATCAGGATGAGGTTCATGATCGCGTGGAATCCCTGCGTCGATTCCATGCGCCACGCGATCACCAGGCCGAGACTCGTGAGCGCGAACGAGACGCCGACGAGGACCACCGTCACCGCCACCACCGACGCGAGCGTCAGCGGGATGCCGGCGAGCGGCGCGAGCGCGAGGAACAGCACGCCTTGGAGAACGGCGAGGGTCGTGCCGCCGAGGGCTTGCCCGAGCACGATGCTGCCGCGCGGAATCGGCGCGACCAGCACCCCTTGCAGGAATCCCGCCTTGCGGTCCTCGACCACGGCGATCGTGGCGAAGATCGCGGTGAAGAGCAACACGAGCGCGATGATCCCTGGATAGAAGTACTGCAGGGCGCCGACGTCGCCGAGTGTGCCGGGCGCGCGAAACGAGGCGCTGAACCCGCCGCCGAGGAGCACCCAGAAGAGGAGCGGCTGCGCGAACGCGCCGACGAGCCGGCTGCGCTGGCGGACGAAGCGAATGATCTCTCGCCACCAGAGCGCGGCAACGGAGCTGACGGCGGCGCGGCTCACGCCGACTCCCTCCCCTCCGCCGCCCAGAACTGGTGTCCGGTCAGATGCACGAACACGTCCTCGAGCGTCGGCTTCCCGAACGTCACGGCGGTGATCTCGCCCGGAAATGCATCGACGACGGCGCGCACGAACTCGTGTCCGCGCGGCAACTCGACGCGCAGGGCGCCATCGACGAGCCGCGGCTCGCAGCCGAACCGCTCGCGGATGCGCTCGCGCAAACGATCCGGATCGCTCGTCTGCACGACGACGACGTCGCCGCCGATCTCGGCCTTGAGGTCGTTCGGAGTCCCGACGGCGACGAGCGTCCCGCGGTTGACGAAGCCGACGCGGTCGCAACGCTCCGCCTCCTCCATGCCGTGGGTGGTGAGCACGACGGTCATGCCCTCGGTGTCGCGCAGGCGGACCAAGTAGTCGATGAAATCGCGACGCGCACCCGGATCGAGCCCCGTGCTCGGCTCGTCGAGGAGGAGGAGCTCCGGGCCGTGCAGCAGCCCTTTCGCGAGCTCCACGCGCCGCGCGAGGCCGCCGGAGAGCGTCTCGACGCGGTCGTGCGCGCGCTCGGCAACTCCGAGGCGCGCGAGCAACGTCGCGCTGCGCGCGCGAAACGTGCCGCGCGCGAGCCCGTAGAGCGCCGCATGGCAGCGTAGGTTCTCCTCGACCGTCAACTTGGGGTCGAGCCCGGGATGCTGGAAAACGACGCCCAAGCGGCGACGCACCGCCAGCGGCGCGCGCGCCACGTCCTCGCCGAAAATCTCGACGCGTCCTTCCTGCGCCGGGGTGAGCGTCGCCAGCACCTTGAAGAGCGTCGTCTTGCCGCCGCCGTTCGGACCGAGAAGACCGAAGATCTCTCCACGCTGCACGTCGAGGTCGACGTTCGCGAGCGCGCAGCGCTCGCCGTATCGATGCGACAAACCACGGATGACGACTGCGGCGGGAACGGCCTCGTCGGCGCTCGGGCGTGCCGCGATCATCGGACCTCGCGCAGCTCCGACGGCTCGGGATTGAAAACGTAGTCGACGCTGAGCCAGAGACTGCGCGAATAGCGGAAGAAGAAAAGCGGGAACGTGATGCCGAACACGCTCCAGAGGGCGATCTGCGTTCCGATCGAGAGATCGCTGTAGCTATCGAGGAGGAGAAATCCCGCCACCGTGATGCCGACCGTCGCCGCGTAATTCACGTAGATCGCACCCACGAAGTAGCCTTGCTCGCGCTCCAGCACGAGCCCGCACGCGGGACAGCGCTCGTGCATCGTGAACGGTCCGCGAAAAAGCGCCCCCCGGCCGCAGCGCGGGCACCGCAGGCGGAGCCCGCGCCGAAGGATGGCGGTGATTCGGCGTGTGTCCATGCGTACGGCGTGGCCGCATCCTGCCACACGTGTGGAACGCGGGCCAGTAAGCCCGCGCACGCACGCGCGGACGAAACGCACGAGCAAGAAACGGAAGTGAATGGAGAATACGGTGGAACAGCGGGAGGGTTACGGACGAGGAGCGATGCGGGGCGAGAGGAAGGAAATAGGGCGAGTGCTTTGCGGGGAGGAAGCGGCGCACGGCTCGGAGGAGCGGCGCGCGACACAGAGCGGCGGGCGACACAGAGCGGCGCGCGACCAGGAGAGGTGCGCGAACTTGACGCGCCGGGGAGCGCGCCTGTAGGTTGCGTCGAGAAGTCGCGGTCCACGACCCCGGCGACCGACCATCAGTGACGACTACCGCTTCCCGCGCGATCTTTCCTGACGAGCCCGAGAGCGTCCCGGATGCAGGACGCCTCGAACAGGTGCTGCGTCTCCACGACGTGCTGCTCCTCGGCGACGTGGCGCCGTCGAGCGTCGCCGCGCGGATTTGCCAGGGCGTCGCCATTTTGCTGCACGCGACGACCGTCCGGTTGGCGTTGGTCGAAGACGAGCGCTTGGAGGTCGTCGCGTCGTACGGCGCGCCGGAATGTCCGCCCGTCGACGGGGCAGAGCTCCGCCAGGCGATCGCCGATCGGCGACCGGCGGTCGCGACGATCGCCGACGGACGGCGCACGCTGACGATCCCGCTCCAGGGCGGGGACGTCGCGGTGGTGCTGCAGGTCGTCGAGACGACGCAACATCCGGTCGGTCCCGAGCACGTCGCGCTCGCGCGCTACGTCGCCGCGCTCGCGGCGATCGCGCTGCGGCAGGCCGCGCAACGCGAGCGTCTGGAGCACGCGAGCACGAGCAAGTCGGAGATCTTGATCGCGATGTCGCACGACTTGCGCTCACCATTGAACGTCGTGCTCGGCTACACGCGGCTCCTCGGCGAGGAGGCCTTCGGGCCGTGCTCACCCGAGCAGCGCGAGGTGCTCGGGAGCATCGAACGGTACGCGTTGGAGCTGCTGTCGCTCCTGAGCGGCGTTCTCGACCTGGCGCGCGTCGACGCCGGTCGCGAGCCGCGGCGGGAGGAGTTCTCGCTCGCCGAGCTCTTCGACGAGCTCGCCTCGGGATCGCTCGGCAGCCGCTCCGCGGACGGCGTCGAGCTCGCGTGGCGGGTCGATCCCGCCCTCCCGCCGCTGCGGACGGATCGCTTCCGCATCCGCCAGATCCTCCAAAATCTGGTCGACAACGCCCTCCGTTTCACCGAGCACGGCAGCGTGCGCGTGACGGCCGAGCGTGCTGGCGAGGCCGTACGGTTGTCGGTGACGGACAGCGGAAGCGGAATCGATCCAACCGACCTCCCGCATCTCTTCGAGGTCTTTCGGCCCGGCGGCGGCGGCAAGACGCGCGGCGCCGGAACCGGCTGCGGACTCTACCTCGTGAAGCGGTACGCGGAGAGCCTCGGCGGCCGTGTCGACGTCCGCAGCACTCTCGGCGAGGGCACCTGCTTCACGGTGGATCTGCCCTTCCCCGCTTGAGTCACCTCACGGGAGCACCGTCACCGTCGTATCGTCCGCGGGTGACGACGTGATGCCGGTGACCGGATCCGTCGCCGAGATCACCGCCGATCCAGCGCCGACGGCGGCGACATCGCTGCGGTTACCGTCGGCGTTCGTCGCGACCGCGACCGCCGGATCGCTGGAGGCATAGTCGACTTTCTGCGTCAGGTTGTCGGTTGAGCCGTCGTCGTAGTGCCCGGTCGCCGTGAGCGACGTGTGGTTGCCCACGTGCAACGTCTTCGCCGTCGGCGCGAGCGTGATGCTCACCAAGCTTCCGAATACCGTGAGCGTCGCGCTGTCGGCTGCCGCGGACGTCAGGCCGCTGACCGGATCGTGCACGCTGATCGTCGCGGACCCGGGTTGATGCCCCGTCGCCCTCCCGCGCATGCCGGCATCGTTGGAGACCGTCGCGACGGTCTCGTCGCTCGAGCTCCACGCGACCTTTTGCGTGTAGTTCTGCGTCGCGCCGTTCCCGAACTCGGCGATCGCGGTGAAATTGGTGCTCGTTTCCTCGGCGATGCTGCGCGCCGGAGGCTGGACGATCAGCCGCTGCGGCGGGCCGTTCGGTGTGGGCGAGATCGTCGGCGTCGGGCTGCGCGTCAGCGTCGG
>JBGPOW010000251.1:0-6368 GCA_041488235.1 Binatia bacterium | reverse complement strand
GACGCGCGGGCCGCGCAGGAGGCCGCGGTCGATCGCCTGCGCGAAGCCCCAGTCGATGCCGAAGGCGTCGCGCACGGTCGTGAAGCCGCTGTCGAGCGTCTGCTCGAGCACGTCCTTGATGCGGAGCGCGATTGTCGCCGGCGAGTCGCGTCGCGCCTTCCCCGGATCGGTCTCGATGATGGCGCAGTGGACGTGCGCGTCGGTGAGGCCGGGCATTAGCGTCCGCCCGCCGCAGTCGACGCGCTCGGCAGTGCGTGGCAGGTCAGGCTCGCCGCCGCGCACGACGCGCGTGATCTGGTCGCCTTCGACGACCACCGTCGAGCGTGGCGCCGGGTCGGCGCCGGTGCAGTCGAGTAACGTACAGTCGCGGAAGACCGTGACGCTCATCGCCTCACCAGTACGCGAGCCGACGGCCGCAGAGCAAACGCAGTGGTCTCTCGCGTTGGAGAGCATTGCCGGACGATGACCCGCGCAGTATGTGAGGACACCATGACGAAAGACGTTGCACTGATCACGGGCGCATCGAGCGGGCTCGGTGCGGAGTTCGCCCGCCAGCTCGCGCGCGACGGCAAGGACGTCGTCTTGGTCGCGCGCCGCGCGGACCGCCTCGAGGCGCTCCGCGCCGAGATCGAGCGGGCGGGCGGCGCGCGCTGCTACGTCATTGCAAAGGACCTGTCGCGCCTCGAGGCGCCGGAGGAGCTCTTCGCGGAGACGACGAAGCTCGGTCTCGACGTCGACTGGCTGGTCAACAACGCCGGCTTCGGCACGAACGGACGGTTCGTCGATCTGCCGCTCGCGAAAGAGCGCGAGGAGATCCTCCTCAACGTGCATTGCCTCGTCGCGCTGACACGTCTCTACGCGCCGGGGATGGTCGCGCGACGGCGCGGCGCGATCGTGAATCTCGGGTCGATCGGCTCGTTCCTGCCGACGCCGTACATGGCGACGTATTCCGCCACGAAGGCGTTCGTCCTCTCGTTCTCGGAGGCGCTCGCGACCGAGCTCGCGTCGACCGGCGTCGCCGTGCTCGCGCTCTGTCCGGGCGCGACGAAGACGGAGTTCCAGGAGGTCGCCGGCGTCACGGAGGCGGTACCCGAGTTCACGTACATGACGGCCGAAGCGGTCGTCGCGCAGGCGATCGAGGCGGCGAAGGCAGGAAAGCGGACGCTCGTGCCCGGTTGGATGAACAAGACGCTCGCCGTCACCACGCGGATGACGCCGCGGAGCGTGCTGGCGCGGATCGCCGGCTCGATGTTCGCTCCGAAAGCGGCGTGACGCCCGACGGCACGGACCCACCATCCCCAGACGGGACGAGCGCGCGTCGGCGGAGAGCGCTCATCGCCGTTGCGCTCGTGGTCCTTCTCGTCGCTGTCGGCGCCGGCTGGTGGCGATATGCCGCGCGGCGGCGGCAGCCGTCGGCGATTCGCGGCTCCGGGACGATCGAGGTGACCGAGGTCGACGTCGCGTTCGAGGTAGCCGGGCGCATGCTCGAGCGCTTCGTCGACGAAGGCGCGATGATCGACAAGGGGGAGCCGGTTGCCAGGCTCGACGACCGCGAGTACCGCCTCCAGGTCGATCGCGCGACGGCGGCGAAAGCGGCGGCGGACGCCCGCTATCGCCTCGTCGTGCGCGGTGCCCGCGCGCAGGAGGTCGATCAGGCGCTCGCCGCGCTCGAGGCCGCCGAGCGCGATCTGGCGGTGCAGGAGCGCGAGTACCAGCGCACGGCCACTTTGGAATCGAGCGGCGTGGTGGCGCGCAGCGACCGCGACCGCGCCGAGGCGGCCCTCGCCAACGCGCGCGGCACCCGCGACCGTGCGCGGGCCCAGCTCGATATGCTGCGCGAGGGCTTCCGTACCGAGGAGATCGAGCAGGCGCGTGCCGACCTCCAGCGCGCAGGCGCAGAGCTCGAGCTCGCCGAGCTCAACCTCGCGCGCTGCCGTCTTTTCTCCCCGGCGGCGGGGCGTGTCCTCACGAAGAGCCGCGAGCCCGGTGAGATGGTGCAGCCCGGCTCGCCGATCGTGACGATCGGCGACCTCGCACACCCCTGGCTGAACGTCTACGTCGGGGAGCGCGACCTCGGGAAGATCCGCCTCGGCATGCCCGCGTCGGTGAGCGTCGACTCCGCGCCCGAGCAGCCGTTCGCCGGCACGGTGACGTTCATCGCCGATCGCGCCGAGTTCACGCCGAAGAACATCCAGACCGCCGACGAGCGCGTGAAGCTCGTCTATCGCCTGAAGGTCGAGGTGCAGACGCGTGACGAGGCGTTGAAGCCCGGCATGCCCGCCGACGCCGTCGTCCCTCTCGACGACCATCACGGTTGACGGATGGCGGATGCCGCCGTCATCGCCGCCGTTCATCTCGCGAAGCGTTATGGGAACGCCGAGGCGCTGCGCGACGTGTCGCTCGAGGTCGCGCCCGGGGAGCTGTTCGGCCTCGTCGGGCCCGACGGCGCCGGGAAGACGACGTTTCTCCGCGTCCTCGCCTGTCTCTTGCTGCCGAGCGGCGGTCACGCGAGCGTCGACGGGATCGACGTCGTGCGCGATCCGGCGGCGGTGCAAAGCCGGATCGGCTACATGTCGCAGCGGTTCAGCCTCTCGGGGACGCTCACCGTCCTCGAGAACCTCGTCTACGTCGCCGAGGTGTGGGGCGTCGGTATTGACGACCGCCGCCGGCGGATCGCCCGCCTCCTCGAGTTCAGCCGCCTCGGTCCGTTCCAGCACCGCCTCGCGCGCGACCTCTCCGGCGGCATGAAGCAGAAGCTCGCGCTCGCGGCGTGCCTGATCCACCAGCCGCGCATCCTCCTCCTCGACGAGCCGACGATCGGCGTCGATCCGCTCTCGCGCCGCGATTTCTGGCTCATCCTCTACGACTTGCTGCGCGAGGGCTCGACGATTCTCTTGTCGACGCCCTACATGGACGAGGCCGAGCGTTGCGGCCGCGTCGGCTTTCTCCTCGGCGGCCGGGTGATCGCCTGCGGCCCGCCCGCGACGCTGAAGCGCGAGCTCGCGCTCACCGTCCTCGATCTGCGCGCGGCGCGGCCGCGTGCCGCCGAGCAGACACTGCGCCGAATGGCAGGCTTCGAGAGCGCCGTCCTCTTCGGCGAGCGGCTGCACGTCACGCTGCCGCGCGCCGGCTTTACGCCGGCCGACACCCTCGCGCGCGTTCGCGCCGCCGGCGTCGAGGTCGCCGACTGGCGCGTCAGCGAGCCGTCGCTGGAGGACGTCTTCCTCGCGTACACGCGCGGCGCCGACCCGCGCGCACCGGCGCACGCGTGAGCGCGCTCGCCGTCGAGGCGGAGGGTCTGACGCGCGTCTTCGGCGAGTTCATCGCCGTCGACCACATCGATCTCCACGTAGCGTCCGGTACGGTGTTCGGCTTCCTCGGCCCGAACGGCGCCGGCAAATCCACGACGATCAAGATGCTGTGCGGCATCCTGCGCCCGTCGAGCGGCCGCGCCGTCGTCGGCGGCTACGACGTCGCGCGCGCGACCGAGCAGGTGAAGAGCCGGATCGGCTACATGTCGCAGCGGTTCTCGCTCTACGAGGACCTCACGGTCGCCGAGAACCTGCGCTTCTTCGCCGACGTCTACGACGTGCGCGGCCCGCGGCGTGAGGCGCGCGTCGCGTGGGCACTCGAGATGGCGGGGCTCCACGAGCGCCGCGACGCGCTCACCGCCGAGCTCGCCGGCGGTTGGCGCCAGCGCCTCGCCCTCGGCTGCGCCGTCCTGCACGAGCCGCCGATCCTCTTCCTCGACGAGCCGACTTCCGGCGTCGACCCGGCGTCGCGGCGCGACTTCTGGACGATGATCGGCGAGCTCGCGCTGCAGGGGATCACCGTCTTCGTGACGACGCACTTCATGGACGAGGCCGAGCACTGCGACGAATTGGCGCTCATCTACGGCGGCCGATTGGTCGCATCCGGCAGCCCGTCGGCGCTGAAGCAGCGCCACGTCTCGCGGGCGCTCCTCGAGGTCGAGTGCAGCGACCTCATGGCCGCCTACGATGCGCTGCGCGGGGATCCGGCGATCGCCGCCGTCGCGCTCTTCGGCAACACGCTGCACGTGACCGCCGACGACGAGAGCGCCGCGCGCGCCGCCATCACCACGCGCTTGGCGGCGCGTGGCATCGCGCTCGCGCGCCTCGAGCGCATCGAGCCGTCGCTCGAGGACGCCTTCGTCGCGATCATCGAGGCGAGCGCCGCCGGGGGACACGCGTGACGCCGCGGCGTCTCCAGCGCTCGCTGCGCACCGTGCGCGCGATCATGCGCCGCGAGCTGATCGACGTGCTGCGCGACCGGCGCAGCTTGCTGCTGACGTTTCTCTGGCCGATCAGCATGCTCGTCATGTACGGCTACGGCATCCGCTACGACGTCGATCACGTGCCGATCACGATTCTCGACCGCAGCGAGACCCCCGAGAGCCGCGAGCTGATCCGGCAGATGACCGCGTCGGCGTATTTCGAGACCGTGCGGTTCGCGCGTGACGAGCGCGAGGCCGAGCGCGATCTCCTCACCGACGACGCGCGCGCCGCCGTCGTGATCCCGCGCGACTTCGCCCGCCGTCTGCGCGCGCAAGAGCCGACCTCCGTCCAGGTGCTGATCGACGGCTCCGATTCCAACACCGCCACCATCGCGCAGGGCTACGCGCTCGCGATGGTGAACCGCTACGGCGCGACGGCCGCCGCGGCCGGCGGCACGCCGCCGCCGCCGATCGAGGTGAAGAGCCGCATTTGGTACAACCCGGAACTGAAGAGCGTCAACTTCATCGTGCCCGGCGTGATCGCCATCATCATGATGATCGTCGGCGCGATCCTCACCGCGTTCAGCATCGTCAAGGAGAAGGAGCGCGGCACGATCGAGCAGATCCTGGTGTCGCCGATCCGTCCGCTGGAGATGATCGTCGGCAAGATCGTGCCATACGTCGTGATCGCGCTCCTCGATCTCGCGATCATCATCGCCGCCGGCTACGTCGTCTTCGCCGTCCCGATCAAAGGCAGCTTGCTGCAGCTCGCGGTCTTCGCCGTGCTCTATCTGATCGGCTCGCTCGGCGTCGGGGTGTTCGTCTCGACCGTCGCGAACACGATGCAGACGGCGATGATGACGGCGATGTTCGTCTCGCTGCTGCCGGCGGTGCTGCTCTCCGGCTTCGTCTTCCCGATCGAGAACATGCCGGTCGCGATCCAGGCGATCACGTATCTCTTTCCCGGGCGCTACTTCGTGAGCGCGATCCGCGGCATCTACCTGAAAAGCATCGGCCTCGGTGTCCTCTGGCCGGAGGCGCTCTTCCTTTGCGGCTTCGACGTCGCCGTCGTGTGGCTGAGCACCGCCCGGTTCCAGAGCCGGCTGGAGTAGGGCAGGACCATGCGCGCATCGCTCGGCCGCATCCTCGCCATCGTCGGCAAGGAGTTCGTGCAGATCCGCCGCGACCGGCGCATGTTCGGCTTGGTGCTCTTGATGCCGGTTCTCGAGCTCTTGATCTTCGGCTACGTCGTCGCGACCGACGTCGACGACATCACGCTCGCCGTCTGCGACTACAGCCAGACCGCCGAGAGCCGCGCCTACGTCGAGCAGCTCGAGCACAGCGGCTATTTTCGCGTCGCCGCGCCCTGCAAGCGGGTTGCGGACGTCGACCGCCTGCTCGACCGCGGCCTCGTGCGCGTCGCGCTCGTCATCCCGCCCGACTTCGCCAGCCACGTGCGCGGTCGCGAGCCCGCCGACGTGATGGCAGCGATCGACGGCAGCAACTCCAACACGGCGATGATCGCCGCTTCGTACCTCGAGCAGGTGACGCTCACGCAGGCGGTCGACGTGCAGCTCGTCGACGCGGAAGGGACGGCGCGCACGCTGCGCCAGCCGGTCGTGACGGCGGAGCCGCGCGTCTGGTTCAACCCGGAGCTCCGCAGCGTCAACTTCATGGTGCCGGCGATCATCTGCGTGCTGCTGATGGAATCGATGGTGCTGCTGACGGCGATGGCGATCGTGCGCGAGAAAGAGCGCGGCACGATCGAGCAGCTCATCGTCACCCCGATCCGGCCTTACGAGCTGATCCTCGGGAAGGCGATCCCCTTCGTCGGGCTCGGCTACGTGAACGTCGCCGTCGTGATCCTCGTCGGCACGACGTGGTTCCGGGTGCCGATCCGCGGCAGCGTGCCGCTCCTGCTGGCGCTGACGGGCCTCTTCATCTTCACCTCCCTCGGCATGGGCCTCACCGCCTCCGCGCTCTCGGAGACGCAGCAGCAAGCGACGATGACCGGGCAGTTCATCTTGCTCCCCAACATGTTCTTCTCGGGGTTCATGTTCCCGATCGCGAGCATGCCGCCGCTGGTGCAGAAGCTGACGTACGTCATCCCGCTGCGCTACTACATCACGATCGT
>JBGPOW010000250.1:0-6383 GCA_041488235.1 Binatia bacterium | reverse complement strand
GGACTCTCGGTCGCCGACTATTTCACGCCCTTCAACGAGAACGATCTCAACGCCGCCGACATCGATTTCGGCTCGGGAGCACCGCTCCTCCTTCCGGACCAGCCCGGCGCGCACCCGCACCTCGCCGTCGCGTGCGGCAAGGAAGGGACGATCTACGTCGTCGACCGCGACGACATGGGACACTTTCACGCCGGTGACGATACCCAGATCGTGCAGTCGCTGCCGGGCGCCGTCGGCGGCACGTGGAGCATGCCGGCGTATTGGAACGACACTGTCTTCTACTCGGGCGCCGGCGACGTGCTGAAGGCCTTCGCGCTCTCGGGCGGCCTGCTCTCGACCACGCCGGTCGCGCAATCGTCGGACTTCTTCGGCTTCCCGGGCGCGACGCCATCGATCTCGGCGAACGGGGCGAGCGACGGCGTCGTCTGGACGCTCCAGACCGACGGCTACGCCGACGGTCGACCGGCCGTGCTGCACGCATACGCGGCCGCCGACGTGTCGCAGGCGCTCTATTCGAGCGACCAAAATGGCCGTCACGACCGTCCCGGGAAGGCCGTCAAGTTCGCAGTTCCCACGATCGCCAATGGCAAGGTGTACGTCGGCGGGCAGAAGCGGCTCGCCGTGTACGGCCTCCACTGACCGCCGCTAGGACACGGCGATTGGAGGACGCCCGATCGCCGCGAACGCTCGCGTCGTTACCCGCTGCGACGCCGTGGCCGCACCGTCGGGACGCCGTCCGCGCTCGTTCGGACCTCGACGTCGACGTCGAAGACGTCGCGAATCGTAGGCTCCGTTACGACGTCCGCGGGCGTCCCATCGATCGCGAGCCGGCCTTCGCGCAGGAAGACCAGACGGGGAAAGTACATCGCGGCTACTGTGAGGTCGTGCAGGACCGCGACGACGGTCAGGCGCTCGCGGCGGTTCAAGTCGACGACCAGGTCGAGAATCTCGATCGCGTGGCGTAGGTCGAGAAACGTCGTCGGCTCGTCGAGGAGCAGGACACGCGGCTCCTGCGCGAGAGCGCGCGCGACGATGACACGCTGGCGCTCGCCGCCGGAGAGCTCGGAAAGCGGACGCTCGGCGAGGCCGAGGACACCGGTACGCTCCATCGCGCGTTCGGCGGCGGCGATGTCGTGCGCGCGCTCGAGGCCGATGCCGTGCAGATGCGGCGCACGGCCGATCAGCACCATCTCGGCGACGCGATACGGGAACGCGACCGCGGTCTCTTGCGGCACGACGGCGATCGCCCGCGCCAGCGCGCGCCGATCGTACTCGCGCAGGCTGCGACCGCCGAGCCGCACGTCGCCCGCCGACGGCCGGCGCGTCCCGGCGAGGAGACCCACCAGCGTCGATTTGCCGGAGCCGTTCGGCCCCGCAATCGCCAGCATCTCGCCCTCGCCGACGGCGAGCGTGACGTCGGCGACGGCCCGCCTGCCGGCGTACGCGAAGCTCACGTGCTCAGTCTCGAGGAGCGCGCTCATGCCTCTGCCCTCGACGCTGTCGCCGCGCTCATCCGATTCGTCGTCGCTCGCGACGCAGCAGGTACGTGAAGAACGGCGCGCCGCAGAGCGCGGTCACGACGCCGACCGGGATCTCGCTGCCGCCGAGCGCGGTGCGCGCGATCGTGTCGGCGCAGACGAGGAAGATCGCGCCGCCGAGATAGCTCGCGGGCAGCAGCAGCCGGTGATCGGCGCCGATCAGCATGCGCACGAGGTGCGGCACGATGAGGCCGACGAAGCCGATCATCCCGCTCACCGAGACCACGGCGCCGACGAGGAGCGACGCCGCGACGAACACCACGAGGCGCGCCCGCTCGACGTCGACGCCGAGCTCGGCGGCGCGGTCGTCGCCGAGGCTCAAGCAATCGAGGTCGCGGGCGCGGACGACGAGCACGCCGAGGCCGACGAGCGTGTAGAGCGCGAGCGCCGCGACGACCGAGTAGTCGCCGCCGCTGAGACTCCCCATGAGCCAGAACAGCACGCCGTGCGCCTGGTAGAAGTCGACGACGGAGTTGATGAACATGAGCAGCGCGCCGGCGAACGCGTTGTAGATGACGCCGACGAGCAGCAGCGTGTAGGAGTCGAGCCTGCCGCCGACGCGCGACGCGCCGACGACGATCGCCATGCTCGCGAGCGCGCCGGCGAACGCCGCGGCGGGGACGACGACGGTGCGCCCGAGGAACACCGGCTGCAGCACGATCGCGCACACGCCGGCGAGCGCGGCGCCGCTCGACACGCCGAGCAGGTGCGGGTCGGCGAGCGGATTGCGCAAGAGCGCCTGCAACGCCGCGCCCGCGGTTGCGAGCGCGCCGCCGACGACCGCGGCGAGGAGCACGCGCGGCACGCGCGTGCGGAAGAGGATCACCGCGTCGGCGCTTCCGAGTGACGGATCGAGCGCGCGCCGCCAGTCGAGCGCGACGGGGCCGATCGTGACGGCGGCGACGATCGTCGCCGCCAGCCCGAGCGCGAGGAGACCGTGCACGCGCAGCAACCGGCCGCGAGTGAGGTACGCTATTGCCATGCCTCGGGATGAATGAGTCGCGCGAGGCCTTCGAACGCCGCGGGAAGCCGCGGCCCCGGACGCAGCGCGCGGTAGTCGCGAAACGCATACACGCGCCGCTCGCGCACCGCCGCGAGCGAGGGCAGCCGCTCCCAATAGCGCGCCGCCGAGCTCCCCTCTTCCGTTCCCATGCTGCTGTCGATGATCACCTCGGGGTCGCGCGCGATCACGTACTCGACGTTCACGTGCGGCCAGGGATTCCCCGGCGGCGCGACGTTGATGCCGCGGGCCGCGACGATGAGCTCGCCGAGGAAGCTCGTCGCGCCGACGGCGACGAGCGGGTCCTGACCGATCGCCATCAACACGCGGCGCGGCGGCAGCGTCGCGACGCGCGCGCGCACCGCGTCCATGCCGCGGTCGATCTCCGCGATGAGACGCTCGCCGGCCTCGGGCACACCCGCTGCCGCGGCGATCATGCGCGTCACCGGCGCGAGGTCGGCGAGGTGCTCGGGATCCGACACTTCGACGCGGATGCCGAGGTTACGGAGCACCGCCACCGCCGCCTGGTTGCCCGGGCTCGGCACGCCGATCACGACGTCGGGCCGCTGCCCCACGATCGCCTCGATGTTCGGATCGAGGAAGGAGCCGATCTTCGGCAGCCGCCGCACGTCGGGTGGATAGTCGCAGTAGTCCGAGACGGCAACGACGCGCGACCCGACGCCGAGCGCGAAGAGCGTCTCCGTCACCGACGGGGCGAGCGAGACGATGCGCGCCGGCGCCGCGACGGCCGACGCCGCATCCGCGCTGGCGATGGATGCCGTACCCGCGACCGCGACGGATTGTGCAACGCCGACCACCTGCGTCGCCCAGGCGACGAGGGCGAAAAGGAGCGGGCTCACGCCCGCCCGCCCGCGTGCACGCCTGCCGCCGCGAGCTCGACGGCGGCGGCACGTGCCGCCGCGACCAACCCGCCTGCGAGCGCCGGAGCGCTGCCGAAATGGAGGTGCACGTAGCTCGCGAGCGTCCGCCCGACGACGAATCCCTCACGCGCCTGCGCGCCCGTCGTCGGATCGCTGACGACGTACGCGCGCGCGAGCGACGCCGGCACGCTTGCCTCGTCGAGCGTCGAGCGATGGAACTCGTGTCCGCGGGCGACGACGGCCGGAAGGAAGTCGCACGCGACCGTCACTTCCCGATAGCCGATCGCGAGACGCTGCGGCAGCATGCGCGTCCGCAGCGGCAGCACACCGGCCATCGCGTGGACGTTGCCGCGCTCGTCGTCGAGCGCCTCGCCGAGGAGCATGAGGCCGCCGCACTCCGCGTACACGAGGCCGCCGGCGGCCGCGAAGGTGCGCAGCGTCGCCAGCAGTGGCGCGTTCGCGGCGAGCCCCGCCGCGTACACCTCGGGATACCCGCCGCCGAGGTACACGCCGGACGCGCCCGCGGGCAGACACGCGTCTCGAAGTGGGCTGAACTCGACGAGCGTCGCTCCCGCCGCGGCGAGGAGGTCGAGATTCTCGGGATAGTAAAAGGAGAACGCCGCGTCGCGCGCGACGGCGATAGTCGTCGTCGGGTGCGCGCCTCCCGGCGCTCGGCTTCTCGTAGCCGACGTCGGTTCGACGCCACGTGGCTCGTCCGCCACGTGGCCACGCCTGCTCACCGTTGATTCCGCCGCGAGACGCAAGATCGCATCGACGTCCAAGTGGCGTTCGGCGGCATCGGCGAGCACGTCGGGCGCGAGCGTCACCTCCGGCGCCGTGAAGAGGCCGAGGTGGCGCTCGGGGAGCGTCAGTGCCGGATCGAGCGGCAACCCGCCGAGACACGGCGGCAGGCCCGCGGCGGCGAGGGCGCTGCGGAGGAGCGCGAGGTGTCCCACGCCGCCGACGCGGTTGAAAATGACGCCGGCGATCGCGACGTCGGGATCGAAGTCGCGAAAGCCGCGGACCACTGCCGCGGCGCTTCGCGCCATCGCGCCGGCGTCGATCACGAGCACGACCGGCAAGCGCAGCCACTTCGCGATCTCGGCCGTGCTGCCCGTGTCGCTCGCCGGCGAGCAGCCGTCGAAGAGGCCCATCATGCCTTCGACGATCGCGACGTCGGCGTCCGCCATGGCGGCGGCGAAGCTGGCGCGACAGCCGTCCACACCGAGCATCCAGCCGTCGAGCGTGCGCGTCGCGCGGCCGGCGAGCCGCGTGTGATGCCCCGGGTCGATGAAATCGGGGCCGACCTTGAACGGCTGGACGACGAGGCCGCGCCGGCGCGCCGTCGCGATCAGCGCCAGCGCGACCGTCGTCTTGCCGCTGCCGCTCGCCGGCGCCGCGATCAGCACGGCCCACCGCAGCGACGCGCGCCGTACACACAGCGCGCCGGCCTCTCGTCAGAACGCCGCACGGACCCCCGCGAGGAAGTTGATCGGCGGCGCCCGAAAGCCGAGCGCCTCGTCGTAGCGCTCGTCGAGCAGGTTCTCGACTTTCGCAAAGACCGTCAGCTCGGCGCCGCGCGGGAGCACGTCCTCGAACGTGTACGAGGTCGCGAGGTCGACCTTGCTGTACGCCGGGTTCTCGTCGAACGCGAAACCGTGCGTCGGGTTCACGTCCTGACGATCGCCGACGACGTGCACCGCCAGGTTCACGTCGTAGCGCGTGCGCGGGCGCGCGAGGTCGCGGCCGGCGACGTTGACGACGACGGAGCCGCGGTGCTTCGGACGGCGAATCAGCGGCGGCGTGTCGACGCGGAAGAGCCGCGCGTACGACGCCGCGACGGTCACGTCGGGATCGCGCCAGACGAGGACGCGCGGCGCCACCTCGACGCCGCGCACGTGCACGGTTCCGAGGTTCTCGGCGAGGAACGTGCCGTCGGGTTGCGGCTGCCCCTCGATCAAGTTGTGGGTGACGCGGTCGAAGAGCGACACCTCGGCGGTCGCACGGTCGTGCCACAGCATTTGAAGCACGCCGACGTCGTACTCCCGGCTCGTCTCGGCGTCGAGGTTCGGGTTGCCGAAGTTCGGGAAGAAGAGCTCGTTGAAGGTCGGCGCGCGGAAGGCCTCGGCATAGCCCGCCCGGAGGCGCGCGCCGGTGCCGGGCAGCGCGTACGAGACCGAGCCCGCGGGGCTCACCGCGGTGCCGAACTCCTCGTTGCCGTCGACGCGCACGCCGCCGACGCCGATCAGCGCGCCGTCGAGGAGGCGGAGCTGCTCTTGGAAGTACCCGGCGACGTTCCGCCGGCTCTCGTCGAAGCGGTCGTCGAAGCTGAACGCGGGATCGACGGTGACCGAGTGCACGTTCGCGAGCTGCTCCTCGATCTCGAGGCCGGCGGTGGTGATCGCCAGCTGGTGCCAATAGTGGTTCAACTGGATCTCGCCGGTCACGATACTGCTGGTGATGCGCGAGCGGGTGTCGGTCGTCTCGGCGACGTCCGGCGGATCGACGAAATGCTCGCCCTGGTGCGAGTAGCTGCCGGCGACGCGCAGCTCGAGGTCGGGCACGAGCTCTTGCTGCCATTCACCCTTGATGAGGTAGAGCTCGTCCGATTGGCGCGCGTTCGGATCGGACGCGGCGAGGAAGTTGTTGCTGTTGACGAGACCGACGTCGGCATTGGTGTAGCGGAAGAAGAGCCGCGCGGTCGCCTTCTCCGCGACGTCGTAATCGAGGCGCAGCGACGCGGTGCCGTTCCGGTAGTCGTCGTTGTGCGCGTGGAATCCTTGCGTGTCGAGGTAGGCGCCGGCGACCGAATAGCGCAGCCGGCCGACTTGACCCGACGAGCCGACCGCGCCGCGTCCGGTCGAACCGTTGCCGCCCTCGCCGAGAATGCTCGCGTGCGGCGTGCCCGCCCCGGCGCGGGTGATGATGTTGATGACACCGCCGATCGCCTGCGAGCCGTACAAT
>JBGPOW010000249.1:0-6383 GCA_041488235.1 Binatia bacterium | reverse complement strand
CCTCCTCACCCCCCCCCGGGGCGCCCCGGCGGGGGGGGGGGGCCGCCCGGCCCCACCCCCCCGGCCGGGGGGCGCCCCGCCCCTTGGGGGGTGGGGGGGGGGGGCCGCCCCACCCCCCCCCCACGCCCCCGCGAGCCGCGGAACGCGCCGAGCTTGTAACCGACGCACCCAAGAGGAATCATGGGCGCCGGACGGAGGTCGAGGAAGATGACGAACCCGCTGCTCGAGCTGCAACGTCTCGGACAATCGCCGTGGCACGACAACATCCGACGTGAGCTGCTGACGTCGGGTGCGCTCAAGCGCATGGTCGGCGACGGCGACATCACCGGACTCACCTCCAATCCGACGATCTTCGACCAGGCGATCGCCGGCGGCCACGACTACGACGCGCAGCTGCAGACGCTCGCACGCCAAGGCAAGAGCGCGGACGAGATCTTCGACGCGCTCGCGATCACCGACATCCGCGACGCCGCCGACGTGTTCGCTCCCGTCTACGCGCGTACGGGCGGTGGCGACGGCTTCGTGAGCATCGAGGTGGCGCCGCGTTGGGCGAACGACACGGCGCGCACGATCGCGGAAGCGCATCGCCTCTGGGACACGGTCGCCAAGCCGAACCTGATGGTGAAGATTCCGGCGACGGCGGCGGGCATTCCCGCGATCGAGGCATGCATCGCGGATGGGCTGACCATCAACATCACGCTGATCTTCGCCCTCGCTCGCTACGATGAGGTGATGGACGCGTATCTCGCCGGCCTCGAGCGCCGGCGCGCTGCCGGCAAACCGATCGATCGCATCGCGTCGGTCGCAAGCTTCTTCGTGAGCCGCGTCGACACCGAGGTCGACAAGCGGCTCGACGCGCTGCTCGCAACCGCCGGTCCCGATCAAGCCGAGCAGCTGAAGCAGCTGAAGGGCCGGAGCGCGATCGCGAACGCGCAGCTCGCGTACGCGCGCTTCCGAAAGAAGTTCGCCGAGCCGCGCTACCAAGAGCTCGCTCGCGCCGGCGCGCGGCTGCAACGGCCGCTCTGGGCGAGCACGTCGACGAAGAACCCCGCCTACCCCGACGTCTACTACGTCGAGGCACTGATCGCGCCCGATACCGTCGACACGATGCCGCCGGCGACGCTCGTCGCCTACAAGGACCACGGTCACCCCGAGGTCCGCATCGACCGCGATCTCGACCAGGCGACGGCGCTCATGCAACGGCTCGCGGACGCCGGGATCAGCATGGACGACGTCACCAAAAAGCTGGAGGTCGACGGCGTCGCGTCATTCGCAAAGTCCTACGACTCGTTGATCGCGACCGTCACCGCCGCCGCGCGCGAAGCGTCGAAGAACGGCGGCAACGCCTCGGCGCGAGCGACGAGCGGCGCCGGAGGAGCAGCGAAGAAGGCGCCGACACGAGCGCGCACGTCGACGGCGCGCAAGCCGGCGCGCGTCGCGAAGTCGACTCACGCGCGTCAGCGCTCGGGCGCCGTCGCGAAACGGACTGCCGTACCGCGCACGCGAAAAACCACGACGAAGAAACACGCGACGAAGAGCGCCGCCCGTCCACGTGGCGCCAGGCGCGCGGTTCCGCGAGCGGGCGCGGCTGCTCGCGGCACGAGCCGCGCACGCGCAAAGGCGACCAGCGGGACGACGCGACGCCGACGCCAGAACGCGACGATGCGACAGGGACGGGCGAAAGGGACGACGCGACGCGTGCGCGCCAAAGCTGTCGCCGGGCGTGCGACGAGCGGCGCACGTCGCAAGACGGCAGGCGCCCGGGCGACGCGCCGCAAACGTACACTCGCGCGGAAACCGCGCGCGCAGCAACACACACGGACGCGGCGACGGCGCGGAACGCGCTGACGGCGGCGTCTCATCGCAGGGCCGTCGGCTCGCCCGGCGCGCGACAGCGAGGACGACATGACGGTTCCGACGCGGGTGAAAGCTGGCGTCCACGTGAGTCGCGCGGCGACGGCGGCGGAACCGTCCGAGCCGCTGCGCGTCCGCGACCCGTTCGCGCTGGTGATCTTCGGCGCTTCCGGCGATCTCAGCAAACGGAAGCTCATCCCGGCGCTCTACCAGCTGCAAGCCGCGGGCTACCTGCCGGAGCGTTACGCTGTGATTGGATTCTCGCGGACGCCGATGTCGGACGAGCAGTACCGCGAGGCGATGCGCCACGAGCTCGAGCACCGCGGCGCCGATGCCACGGGTGCGAGCACCACGGGTGCAAGCGGCGCCACCGTCGCCCCGGACGATCCGCTCGTGCGCGCCCTCCGCTATCAGGCCGGCAACAACGACGACCGTGAGACCTTCTTGCAGCTGAAGGAGCGCCTCGAGCACCTCGACGCCGAGCTCGGTCTCGGCGGCAATCGCATGTTCTATCTCTCGGTGGCGCCCGAGCATTTTCCGGTCATCATCCGCAATCTCGCGGCGGCGGGACTGATCCACGGCAAAGGCGAGGCGTCGTGGTCGCGGGTGATCATCGAGAAGCCGTTCGGGACGGATCTCGCGAGCGCGCGCGAGCTGAACGGGATCGTCACGAGCGTCCTCGACGAGAGCCAAATCTACCGCATCGACCACTACCTCGGGAAAGAGACCGTCCAGAACATCCTCAGCTTCCGCTTCGGCAATGCCATCTTCGAGCCGCTCTTCACCGAGAAGTACGTCGACCACGTGCAGATCACGGTCGCCGAGACGCTCGGCATGGAGGGACGCCGCGGCGCGTACTACGACCACGCTGGGGCGATGCGCGACGTCGTGCAGAACCACATGCTGCAGCTCCTCTGCCTGATCGCGATGGAGCCGCCCTCGGCGCTCGACGCCCATTCCATCCGTGACGAGAAAGTGAAGGTCCTGCGCACGCTCGTCCCCCTCTCCCCCGCCGACGTCGCCGCGTCGACGGTGCGCGGGCAGTACGGCGTCGGCGAGAACGACGGCAAGGTCGTGAAGGGCTATCGCCAGGAGGAGGGCGTCGACCCGAAGTCGCTCACGGAAACGTACCTCGGCCTGCGCGTGTGCATCGACAACTGGCGCTGGGCGGGCGTGCCGTTCCTGTTGCGCTCGGGGAAGCGCCTGTCGCGCCGCGTGTCGGAGATCGCCGTCCAGTTCAAGCAGCCGCCGCTCCTCCTCTTCCGCGGCAGCGAGGAGTGCGGCGCGCTGGCGCCGTCGCACGCGAGCGCCAACCTCCTCGTGATGCGCATTCAACCCGACGAGGGAATCAGCCTCTCGTTCGCCTGCAAGCGTCCCGGCATGCGCATCCACCTCGAGGAGGTCACGATGGACTTCTTCTACGGCGAGGCGTTCCGCGAGCGCTCGCCCGAGGCGTACGAGCGCCTGCTCCTCGACGCCCTCCGCGGCGACGCCGCGCTCTTCACGCGCTCCGACGAGGTCGAGTACTCGTGGCGCTTCATCACCTCGATCCACGACGGCTGGGCGCAGCTGCCGGCGCCGAAGTTCCCGAACTACTACCCGTTCAGCGACGGCCCCGACGAGGCGAGCCGGCTCTTCACCGGCCGCGATGGTGGCTGGCGGCCGCTGCGCGATGAGTGAACCGGCGGCGACGCCGTACGTGCTCGCCGGCGACATCGGCGGAACCAAGACGGCGCTCGCGCTGCACGCGGTCGAGACGGGCGGTGCGACGACGCTCGTCCGCGAGCGCACGTTCGCGAGCCGCGAGTACGCCGGCCTCGAGCAGGTGATCACCGCGTTTCTCGAGCCGCGCGAGCGTCCTGTCGCCGCCGCGGCGTTCGGCATCGCCGGCCCGGTCGTGGACGACGCGGTCAGCACGACGAACCTGCCGTGGCGGATCGAGCGTCGCCGCGTCTCCGCCGCGCTCGGCGGCGCACCCGTGCGTCTCATGAACGACCTCGAGAGCACCGCCTACGGTGCCCTGTTTCTCACGCCCGACGCGCTGCAGACGTTGAACGCGGGCGTGACGCGTCCGGGACATCGGGCGGTCATCGCCGCCGGCACCGGACTCGGCCAGGCGCTTCTCTATTTCGACGGGACGCACCACGTGCCCGTCGCCACCGAGGGCGGCCACGCGGAGTTCGCACCGCGCACGGCGACCGAGGATGCCCTTCTGCAGTTCCTGCGCTCCCGCTTCGATCACGTCTCCTACGAGCGCGTCGTCTCCGGTCCGGGACTGCTGAACGTCTTCCACTTTCTCGACGAGGAGCTGCACCGTCCCGTCGCGCCCGACGTCCACGCCCGCATGGCGACCGAGGACCCGAGCGCCGTGATCGGCGCCGCCGCCGTCGCCGGCAATTGCGCCACGTGTCGCGAGGCCGTCGACCTCTTCTTCTCGGTCTACGGCGCGCAGGCGGGCAATCTGGCACTGACCGTGATGGCGACAGGAGGTGTCTACGTCGGTGGCGGCATCGTCACGAAGCTGCTGCCGCTCGTCGCGACCAGCGGCTTCATGCGCGCGTTCGCCGCGAAAGGACGTTACAAGGAGCTGATGCGGGAAATTCCGGTGTGGATCATTTTGGATTCCGGCGCCGGACTGATCGGCGCCGTCCACGCCGCCCGGGCTCTGGTGCAGCGCTGATCGGATCGCGGCGGTCCTGATGAAGGCGCCTGCCGCTGCGGGTGGAAGATCCGCGACGTTACGGTGTCGTCGCCGGTGCCGTCGATTTGCGCGAATCCTGGAGTCGCAACGACCCCGAGCGATAGCAGCCCGGCAAGCCCGGCTTCGACTGTTGATCGACACATCGCGGCGATCTGCATGGAACCTCTCTCGTGAACGTCGGTTATTTCATGAACGTCCGGGCAGGATCGGTCCTACCGAAACCGCGAGACACGGCGTCGCGCCAGCTCGGCCTCTTCCGGCTCAAGAGGGCGCAAACCTAGACTGAATGTCAACGAAAATCGATCGCGAGGACGAACAACGGGACCGCAGGAAAATCGAACCGAATTTCTCGCATCGCGTGGATACGATCCCCCTATGAGCTATGCAACGACTGCACGATTCCGGCGCAGTTACACGAAATTCGCGCGCCGACAACGCGGCGAATCGGTTGCCCCGACGGTGAACTCAGCTCTTCTGCGTCAGCTCGCCGGTTGCGAGATCGAGGGTGTACGTGTGCACGGAGGAGTCGTCGAACGTGACGGTCAAGTTCGAGGCCGCGCCGCCGCCGGTGACGGCGAATGCGACCATCTGCAGGTCGAAGTTGTCGTTGTCGTCCGTGATCATCCCCGAACCCGACACGATCTTGCGGTTCGCGTTGACCGTCACCTGATGGTTGTTCAGCGTGAAGTTGCCTTCGGGCGTCGACACCGTGAGCGGCCCGTCCAAGACGAAGCCGCCGGAGGCGACGGTCAACGTGAGGGTGCCAGCGAAATGGACGGCATGATTCGCCGAGCGGTCGGTCAGGGTGAAATCGAACACGATGGTACCGCCCCCGAAGCTGCTGAGCGTCACCACCACCTGGCCGTCGAACTCGAAGGACCCGAGCTGATCCGACACGTCGCACGCATTGAACGTGAGCGTGTGAGCGGGGAAGCCCTCGTCATCGACGCGTGATCCACCATCGGGACATGGATCGTTCTTCAGCGCCTCCACCAGGGCGCTGGTGCTCCCGCCGGTGAGGAGCGCCGTGTTGGTGAGGAACGGCAAGATGTCCGCCGCGATTCGTTGCACGTCGGCATCGACGCCGCCGCTCGGCGTCGCCGTCGGCACGGGGGTGCTCCCCGCAGTAGCGGTGATGCTCGGCGTCGCGGCGCCGGTCGTCGGCGTCGCGACGGCCGTTGGCGTTTGTGCGAGCGTCGTCGCCGTCGCAACGGGGGTCGGCGTCCGCACCGGAGTCGCGGTGTGCGTGGCGTCCGCCGGTGAAGGCTCGTCGCCGAGGATGACGGTCGTGTCGTTCGAATCGCCGCAGCCGGCGATGGCAGCGACGAACGCGACGGCAACGACGTACATGACGACGGGAGCTCGCATGAACCACCCTCCTTGAATATCCAAATATCCGACCACGTGTGGTGTGTGAACTGTACCATCGCGTATTCGGCGCCAGCAAATGCGTTCTGAAGTTCTCGAGACGAGTTCCACGACTGACCGCTGGCTCCTGTAAATCGCGATTGACTTGCCGGCCATCCGCCAGCTACGTACTCGATGATCCTCCGGATATCGTCGTGTTGTCCCGCTTTCGCCTGCTGGCGGTCGTCGCGATCGCGTTCCACCTCTCGTGCCCGAGCACGCTCGCGGCGCAGACCACCAACACGTGCGTGCAGAAGAAGCTCGATTGCGTCGCGGCGCTCGCGAAGCGATTGCAGACTTGCTACGCCAAGGCCGCCAGCTCGGGGAAGGCGCTCGCCTCCGACTGCGTAGCGACGGCCTCCGACAAGTTCGCCCGCGCCAGGGGCTGCATGGCGACGGCGGAGAGCAAGGGCGGATGCCT
>JBGPOW010000248.1:0-6398 GCA_041488235.1 Binatia bacterium | reverse complement strand
GGGACGCAATCGGCGTCGCACGAGGACGCCGCGTTCGGTGTCGTCGCCGGTCGGTGCAGTACGGCCTTGGTCGGCGTGATCAGCACACGATGGGTCTCGTTGCGCACGACGCCCGCAGCAATCCCGTCCACGATCAAACTGTAGTCGTCAGGGGTCCGGACCGAGTACAAGAGCGACACCGCCGGCCGCGCAGAGCTGTTGGCAGCACTGCGCTTCCCGACGTCCGCGACCAACCGATCGTCATTCCAGGTCACGGACACGTGCACTGCATGTGGCCGCCCGTCGTCGGACACCGTCAGCAGATACGCGCTCGACCCGCGCTCCTCGATGGCGGCGCGCAAACGCTCTAAGGGTATCGGAATACTCACCAGCGGTTCGCTTATCCTCGCCCGCCATCTATCGCAACGATACGATGGGGGATCAGATCGATGGATGCGCAACGTCCCGACGCTACCGAGTTGGAACGAGCTGCTCTTGCGGTGGAAGGAGCTGGACCTGCTGCACGACGTCAGCTCGCCAGCTGCGACGGTAACAATCTCACAAACCGAACGGATACGTGTCCGGGACGCCGCGCGGGGGCGCCGCGGCGAGCGGCGTCACCGCTCGGGTCTCGTCGAACCACACGTACTCGTCGAATTGCGCCGGCAGGACGGCATGGAAGTAGTGGCTCGCGAGCTCCGTCTCCGGGCGGTAGATGACGCCGATCGCGCGCTCGAGCCGCTGCGCCATGAGCTCGTCGCGGACTTCCGCGCGTCGCGGCCGGCGGAGCGGCAGGAGAAACGCCTCGACCGCCGCGTCGTGACACAGCCGTTCGTAGCTGTCGACGTGCGCGGGCCGCACGCGCTTCACCTCCATCGGCGCGTCCCAGTCACTCGCCGCGGCGACGGTCCCGTGGTCGGTCCCGAAGCCGACGCTGAACGCCCGCTCGCCGAACTCGCCGCGCGCGAGCTGCCCGACGTTGAGCTCGCCGCGGGCGCCCATCTCCGTCGCGGCCGCGTTTCCGACGTGCGAGTTGTGCTCCCACACGACGGCTTTCGCGTCCGGCCCGGCGAACGCGAGCAGCACGCGCAGCGTCTCGAACATGTGCTGGTCGCGGAGATTCCACGACTCGACGGACCCGTAGTACATCGCGCGATAGTACTGCTCCGCGTTGGCGACGACGCGCGCGTTCTGCAACGCGTCGAGGAAACGGTCGCCGTCGCGCCGCATGTACTCGAGGCGCTGGTCGAGCAGGTGGCGCAGCATCGCAACAACCTCCGCCTCGCACGAGCGGTAGCCCTGCGTGAGGACGGCACGGCCATACGCCGCCGGATCGCCTTGCCACGGCGTGAGGGAGCCGTAGCGTGCGCGCGCGACGCGCGCGGCATCGGGGTCGATCTCGTCGAGGTAGCGCAGGACCTCGGCGATCGACGTGTAGAGGCTGTAGAGGTCGAGACCGTGAAAGCCAACGCGATGGTCGCGATCCTCGACGGCGCCGTTGTAGTGGCGCAGCCAGTCGATGAAGTTCTCGACCTCGACATTGCGCCACATCCACGTCGGGAAGCGCGTGAACGCCTTCCAGGCAACGCTCGGTATCTCGAGGTGGCGCACCCATCGATCGACGCGCGCCGTGTCGGGCCAATCGCCCTCGATCGCGACCATCGTGAACCTGCGCTTCATGATCAGCTCGCGCGTGATCCGCGCTCGCATCCGATAGAACTCCGACGTCCCGTGCGTCGCCTCGCCGAGCAGGACGACGCGCGCGTCGCCGATCCGCTCGAGGAGCGGGCCGAGATCCTCGGCGTCGATGTCGCCGATCGGCTCCGCCGCCTCGTGGAGGAGCTTCGCGACCGATGCGGGACGGCCGGGACGCGCCACGGCACCAGACGATGGCGGCTCGCCGCTCCACCCCGCTGCGCCGATGAGCGGCACGAATCGCACGGCGCCGAGATCCTCACGCGCGTAGCTGTCCGCGCCGGTGCGGGTGACGCGCAGGAGGGTCTGCTCCCGCGGGGTCGGTCCGATCGGAATGACCAGCCGCCCTCCGACCGCGAGCTGCTCGAGCAGCGGTTGCGGGACGTCCGGGCCGCCCGCGGCGACGACGATCCCGTCGTACGGCGCGTGCTCGGCCCAGCCGAGCGTGCCGTCACCGTGCAGCACGTGCACGTCGTCGTATCCGAGCGCGCGCAACCGCCGTGTGGCGGCGTCCGCGAGCTCCGCGTGCCGTTCGATCGTGTACACCTCGCGAGCGATCCGGCTCAGCACCGCGGCCGCGTACCCCGATCCCGTGCCGACCTCGAGCACGCGAGCGCCCGCCACGAGCCCGAGCGCAACGATCATCTCGGCGACGATGTACGGCTGCGAGATCGTCTGCCCTGCCTCGATCGGCAGCGGCACATCCTCGTACGCAAACTCGGTGAGCTCGCCCGCGATGAACGCCTCGCGCGGCACCTCGCGCATCGCCTGAAGGACGCCGGGGTCGCGGATCCCGCGCGCGACCAAGTGGCGCTCGATCATGCGCTCGCGGTCGGCTGCACGCTCTCGTGGGTCCATGGGGGCACCCTCCCGACGTTCAGAAGCAAAGGCGTTGCCAATTCCTTCGGGGAGCCGTCGGAATAAAGCTCGTTACGCTACCTGGCCCGAGCGACGACATCCGGCGCCTTCAGACACCCTCGCATTCGCGTACGCGAGAACGAGCGCGTGATCATTTCCGGCGCCGCGACCGTATGATCTGCGGCGACCTAGCTCGCCGCAGGTGCGGCCGGACGGACGATCAACACCGGTGAGCTCGCGAGCAAGACGACACGACGCGCGACGCTTCCGAGCGCGACGGCACGCCAGCCCGTCCGACCGTGGGTGCTGAGCACCAGCAGTGTCCCGTCGCGGGCACGGGATGCGCCAACGATCGCGTCCGCCGCCATTCCGGCGGCGACCGAGGTCTCGACCGTGACGCCGCGCCCCCGCAGCTCGCTCGCGCGCGTCGCGAGGTAGCGCCCCGCGTCCTCACGCAAGATCTCGAAGAGCCGTGCGTAGTCGACGTAGACACCGCCGGAAGGATCCCCGGCGAACGCCAGAGTCGAGGACTCGACGACACGCACCAGGACGAGCGGCACCGCGAACGCCCGCGCCAGGCGCTCGGCGGCGGGAAGCGCCGCCTCCGCGAGCTCGGAGCCGTCGAGCGCGATCACCACCCGCCGCACGTCGAAGGGCGCGGCCGTCTCGTCGCTCGGGCGCAGGAGGAGGAGCGGGACCGTCACCGTGTGGAGGACGGCGTCGGCAACGCTGCCGTAGAGCCAACGCTGCACGCCGGAGCGACCATGCGTCGCAAGCGCGACCATCCCGATGGCCTCGTGCGCTGCGTAGCGCATGATCTCCGCAGCGGCGTCTCCGACGGCGGTCACCGCCCGGACCGGAACTCCCGCGTGGCGAAGCTTTTCCGCCACGCCGTCGAGGTACGTCTGCGCGTCGTTGCGCTCCTGAGCCACGACTTCGTCGAGCGTGACGCGGGCGCGCACCGCGATCGCGCGCAGGGATTCCGGCACGGTGACGACGTGCAGAAGCACGAGGCCGCCGCCCATTTTGCCGGCGAGCGTGCGCACCGCGCCGAGGATGGTCTCGGCGAGCGGCGAGCCGTCGAGAGCCACGAGAATACGCGTCGTTCCGCTCTTCTGATCACTCGTCACGGCACACCTCCATCGCGGTAGAGCAGAAATCGTTCACACCGAGCGGAGCAACCGACGTGCCCGGGGCATTCCACGGAACGACACGAAATTCCGGTGCGATCGTCGCATCGCTGGGAACGCTCTGCGGGCGATCGTTGCCCGCACGAGCTTGTTTGATCCGTTCGCTGCGCAATGGATTGGCAGCCGTCTTGCACCACTATCGACGGTTCGGCTCGCGCCTGCGCGACGGGCACGCCCGCTCGAAGAGGAGACGCTCTCGTGGGCACGAGACCGAAGATTCAGCGCTGCAGCGCAGCGCGCCCGCGCTGTCGCTGGGCGCAGGAGACGCACTAGTACACGGTGCGTGATTGGAGGTGACGTATGTCATTGATGCCGCAGTTGGATCCGTTCCGCGCGCTCCGCCGCCGGGACGACACGTTCGACGACTTCGTCCGCGAGTTCTTCGGCCGCGCGGCGGCCGACGTCCTGGAGCCGCCGATCGACGTGAGCGATACCGAGCGCGACGTCGTCGTCAAGATGGTGATCCCGGGCGTCGAGAAGGATCAGATCTCGATCACCGTCGACGACCGCACGCTGCACGTCCGCGGCGAGCTGCGGAAGGAGAGCGAGGAGAAGAAAAAGAACTACTACCGGCAGGAGATCCGCTACGGCTCGTTCGAGCGCGCCGTGTCGCTGCCGAGCGAGGTCGACACCGACAAGGGCAATGCGGTGCTGAAGAACGGCATGCTGACGATCACGATGCCGAAAGCGAAGACCGCCAAGGGCCATCAGATCAAGATCGCCGCGTGACGTCGACCGTGCGCAGCGGCGCGCGCGCGCGCCGAGGAGGGAGCGTATGCCTGACGCGAACTCGGAGATGCAGGAACTCATTGAAGACCTGAAGCGCCAGCGTGACGAGATTCGTGTCCGGCTCCACCTCGCGAAGGTGGACCTGAAGGACGAATGGGAACGCCTGGAGCAGAAGTGGAGTCACTTCGAGCGCAAGGCCAAGGAGGTGGGTCACGAGGCACAGGTGACGGCGCGCGATGTCGCCGCCGTGCTGCGCCTCGCGGCCGAGGAGCTGCGCAAGGGCTACGCGCGCATGCGGCACGTCCTCTGACACGCGCCGTGTGAGCTTGGCAGTGCTTTTGCTCGGCAACGGGTATGTCGGCGATCGCAACGACATGCCCGTTTTGTGGCGTTGGATGCGGCATGCTCCTCGAGGTCGAGGACGGCAGGGTCGCGGACGTGCGACCGGACGGGGCGCATCCGGTCGCACGCGGGCAGCTCTGCGCGAAGGGCTGGAGCGCCGCCGACTTTCTCCGTAGTCACGATCGCCTGCGGACCCCGCTCGTCCGGAACGGCGGCGCGCTGCAGCCGGTCTCGTGGCCGGCGGCGCTCGCCGCTGCGGCCGGCGCATTGCGAGCCGCCCGCGCCGAAGGCGGCGCCGACGCGGTCGGCGTCGTGGCGAGCGCGCGCGCAACGAACGAGGACGCGTTCGCCGCGATGAAATTCGCGCGCGCCGTCCTCGGCACCAACAACGTCGATCACTGCGCGCGCGTCTGTCACTCGCCGTCGGTCGCCGGCCTCACGCGCACGCTCGGCTCGGGCGCGATGACGAACTCGATCGCGGACATCGACCGCGCCGACTGCCTGCTGGTCGTCGGCTCCGATACCACGGAGAACCACGCGATCGTCGGCGCGCGCATACTGGCAGCGCACGCGCGCGGCGCACGCCTCGTCGTGATCGACCCCCGCCGCACCCGGCTCGCCGCCGCGGCCGACCTCCACCTGCAAATCCGCCTCGGCACCGACATCCCCGTGATCAAGGCGATGCTCCAGACGATCCTCGCCCACGGCTGGGAGGACGCCGCGTACCTCGACGCGCGCTGCGCGAACGCGGCGGCGCTGCGGGCATCGGTTCGCGACTGCACGCCGGAGCGCGCAGCGCCGGTCGCGGGCGTCGCCGCAGCCGACATCGTACGTGCGGCGGAGGTCTATGCCACGACGCCGCGCGCATTCCTCGCGTACGGGATCGGGGTCACGCAGCACGTCTGCGGCACCGAGAACGTCGTCGCGCTCTCGAATCTCGCGCTCGTGACCGGGCACGTCGGACGCGACGGCGCCGGCATCAACCCGCTCCGCGGGCAGAACAACGTCCAGGGGGCATGCGACATGGGCGCGCTGCCCGACGTCTACTCGGGCTACCAGCGCGTCACCGACGCCGCCGCGCGCGCCCGCTTCGGCGCGGCGTGGGGAACGGCGCTTCCCGAGCATCCCGGCCTCACCTCCCCGGCAATGCAGCGCGCCGCCCACGACGGCACGCTGCGCGCGATGGTGATTCTCGGCGAGGACCCCATCGTCACCGATCCGTCGCAGGGCTTCGTCTCCCGCGCGCTCGGCGCGCTCGATTGCCTGATCGTCGTCGAGCTCTTCCTGACCGACACGGCACGGATGGCCGACATCGTGCTGCCGGCGGCGAGCTTCGCCGAGAAGGACGGTACGTTCACGTCGACCGAGCGGCGCGTGCAGCGCGTCCGTCGCGCGCTGCCGCCGCCGGGCGACGCGCGGCCGGACTGGCAGATCCTGGAGGCGCTCGCCGCCGAGCTCGGCGCGCCTATGGGGTTCACGTCCGCCGAGGACGTCTTCGGCGAGATGGTGGGGCTCACGCCGACCTACGCCGGCATCAGTTACGAGCGCCTCGCGACGCCCGGCGGGCTGCAGTGGCCCTGCCCCGCCTCGTCGCACCCTGGGACG
>JBGPOW010000247.1:0-6429 GCA_041488235.1 Binatia bacterium | reverse complement strand
GTCATGCCGGCCTTCACGCCCGACATGCTGGGCGAGATCTACGAGTACACGCCGACGCTCCACGAGCTGCGCATCGGCGCCGCGATCTTCTCGACCGGCTTCCTCGTGTTCACCGTGCTCTGCAAGATCGCCGTGCCGATCCTGACCGGCGAGTTCGCGGACGCCGCGCAGCCGGCCGAGGTCGCAGAGCCGGCGACGGCGGCTGGTGTCGCGGTCGTGAGCTGAGCTATCATTTCGGACCATCCGAGCGCTCCGTTTCCCGACTAGCCCTGCCGTTTGGGTCGTAGGTGAGTGGATTGCGGCGAGTGCCGTGATCCTGACGTGTCTCCGTATATTCTTCACTGACAGTTTCCTCGCACGTCCGCCGATCACGGATCGGGGGACCTTCATCGCCTACGGCAAGCTCGTCGCCGGAGGCGCGGTCATGTACCGCGATGTCTGGGACAACAAGCCACCCGTAATCCACCTACTGAGTGCTCTCGCGTGGTCAGTCTCACCGCACGTCGAGGCAGCGTATGAGATGGAGCGTCTTGCATTGCTGCTGTGTGCCGCGCTCCTCTTCGCGACGCTCCGGTATGCACTTGGCTTCCGCTCCGTCCCAGCGCTCTGTGGGCTGGTCGTAGGTCTCGTCGCACTTCGCAACCCGGAGGTGTTCAATGGTGGGTACTCAACAGAAGAGTACGGGATATTGTTCGAGGTCGCGGCGATTGCGTGCTTGGCCCTCGCGCTGCGAAACGGGAGCGCACGGGCCATTCGCGTGTCGCAGTGCGCGTTCGGGCTCTTCGCGGCGCTGACGATCCTCACTCGTCAAACCTTCGTTGCGGCGCTCGCGAGCGCCCTCGGCGTGATCTGGTTGGCTGCGCACGCACCTCTGGTTCGTTCTCCGCGTCGTCTTTTGCGCGCGATTGGATGGGAAGTCGCCGGATTTGCGCTCCCGACGGTGTTGTGGGTCGTCTACCTATGGCGAACTGACAGCTTCACCCCAGTCTTCGAATTGCTGCCCGAAACATTCGTGTTCGGATCGACTCCATTCCTGTGGAATGTGACGCCGAATGCACGCTTGGGTGTTGGGGTGCAGTACTGGTCGCCCGCGGCCTTCAGCAATACGCTCCGCGCGAGCGCTATCCGCGGGATCGCATGGTTTATCGCTATTGTCTTTCATGGCGATCGAAGGGTTGCGATCGCACTCGCGATCGTCGGCACGATCGCCGTCCTGATGGCGACCGCAGCGCGCAAGCGCGGCAGAACGGTCATGAGCATTACTCCGCTCGTCCTGCCACTCTGGTTCGCAGCGGAATTGGCAGTGGCGTCGGCACCGGGAAATTACTTCGGTCCCTACTACATTCCCTTCGTGCCGTTCTTGGCGTGTCTCATCAGCGTCATCGCCGAGGTGCTCATCCCCCCAGAACGCGTAGTCCGAACGTGTCAACAGCGGGGCGCCTTGCAGCATTGCTGGTGTGTCTCACCGTTACTCTGTCGTCTCTCGACGCATGGTACCGAATCGATCCGACGAGGTACTGGTGGCTCTTTGCGACGAATGCGCGCATGCCGGTATCGATCATGGCCCAGCTACGACAAGAAGCGCACGGCTCGGAACCTCCACGTTACGTTCCTCTCTTTACGAACTCTCCCGAGGTTCTGCTGGACATGCCGCTCAAACCCGGCACGCGGTTTCTTGCCCAATACCCCTTCCAGTTCGATGGTGCCGAGTCGCCACGCGGACGTGAGCTCGTGCGAGACATATCGGCGGCTGACGTGATCGTTGAAGATTCCCAGCGACTCAAGCTGGATCGAGATCTCGAGGCGCGGATACAATCGATCGTGCGGACGTCGTTCATCTTGGAGTTCGACTGGTCCCACTTTCATTTCTATCGGCGGCGTGATTCGTCTCCGCCGTCGTCCGTTTAGGACCCGAACGTGAACGCGGCCGTGAGGTCGCCGACGCCTGGACGCGCGCCCGGCAGCGGCTCGAGCGCGAAGCGGCGCGTGATCAGCTTCAGAATCGACGTCGTGTCGTAGAGCGTATGGTCCACCTTGCCGCCTTTCGCGAACGGCGAGACGATGATCGCGGGAATGCGCGTGCCGGGTCCCCAGCGGTCGGCGGAGGGCGGCGCGACGTGATCCCACCACCCGCCGTTCTCGTCGTAGGTGACGATGATCACCATGGCCGGGAACTGCGGGCTCGCGATGAGCTTGGCGACGACGTCGGCGACGTGACGGTCGCCGGGGAGGACGTCGGTGTAACCCGCGTGCTCCGAGAGGCTGCCTTGCGGCTTGTAGAACGCGACCGGAGGCAGTTGTCCCTCGGCGATCGCCTTCGTGAAGTCGTCATAATCTTTGAGGTGTCGATCGCGCTCCGCGGTGCCGGGCGCGAAGTTCGCGAAGTAGTTGAAGGGCTGGTGATGGGCCTGGAAGTTCGGGGCCCCCGCCGCGTCGTTGTAGATGACGCTCCGCTTGGCGTCGGGCGCCTGCGTGCCGTCGGCGACGGCGGCGTTCCACGCGCCTGCGTACCATGTCCAGTCGACGCCCTTCTTGGTCAGGGTGTCGCCGATCGTCGTGCTCGTCTGCGGCGGCAGCGGATGTTGCGACGGATCGGCGAGGCGTGGATCGCCGCCCGGCGCAGGCGAGATACCGCTCGGTTGGCAGAACTGATGGACGAGATCGCCCGTCGGCGTCGCGAGGGACGAGTTGATCGGCGGTCGGTCGATCGCGAAGGGCTGATTCGGAAGGTTCGCCGGAAACGTGGAGTCGATCGCGCCCTTCTTCCGAACGGCGGGAAGGTGCGTCATCGGCTTCCCGTCGTGATCCACCTGCGGAACCATCGGCGCGTTCGCGAGGCCGTTCGCCCCCGGGAACGATCCGTACAAATTATCGAAGCTGCGGTTCTCGGCGTAGATGACGACGATTGTTTCGATGCGATCGAGGCCGGTCGGTGCCGTCTTCGCCGACGTGCGCACGGCCCGTGTCGGTGGAGTCCGCGCCGCGCATGCCGCAATCAACATGGTCGCGGCGATCACCATGGTCATGAAGCGGCTCGTCTTCAGCCGAATTGCTGCCATGGGGCACCTCCGCGCCGTCTTCTTGGTCGCTCCGATGGAAATCGCTGCAGGCGCTCACCCGCGCGCGCCGTCACAGCGGCGGAGCCGGATGCGATTGATCTCGCGTCGACCGTTCCGAGGCGGCACTGAACGGCGTCCGCGACTCCGCGGGGCCGACCGTCGCCGCGGCGAGGAAACGCGCAAGCTGGCGGTCGTGCCAGCGACTCAAGGTCAGCAATGCAGCAATCGAACCGATCAGCGCCATCAACATGTCTTTCTGCGTGTCCCAGATGTCGCCCTGCGTGCCGAGAAACGCGTCGCCGGCGCTCCCCGTCAACACCGACACCGCGAACTCGAAGAGCTCGTAGGCGGCGCTGATGGCGAGGCAAATGCTCACGACGATGTAGGCGAGCAGCGTGCCGCGCTGCAGCGGCGATCGTCTCAGCAGGAACTCGCGCGCGATCATCGCCGGGACGAATCCTTGCGCGAAATGGCCGACGCGGTCGTAGTGATTGCGGCTCAAGTGGAACGCATCCCGGATGCAGTTGAATAACGGCACCTCCGCGTACGTGTAGTGCCCGCCGATCAGCAAGAGGACGGCGTGCATCCAGATGAGGACGTACACGAGCGTCGTCAGCTCGAAGCGACGGTACGTGGCGAGCAGAACGACCACGCCGATCATCGCCGGGAACGTCTCCAGAAACCAGGTGAACACATCGTGTGGGTGGATCAGCGACCACACGAAAATGACGAGGAAACCGGCGAGCAGCGCGATGTGAACGCCTCGGCGGACGGGTGTCGGCGTCGGTATCGTACCGTCCGTCAAGACGACCTGGATGCGCGTTGGATCGAAGTCGCGATAGGCATTCGCGACGCGACACGCGGAACGTGGTGGTAGCGAAGTGCGAGGACGCTCGTCAAGCGCACCGTGCACAACCTACTGCAAACGGCGCTACATCGGCGTCACCGGAAGCGGTGAAGCCCGGTATTCTGCCTGCGATGCTCGAATTCGCGCGCTCAATGCGAAACGGCGGCGGCTGGCGCGTCGACTTGCGCGAGGCATGCGCGCGCGCAACCGGCGTTCGCCGTCCAACGCGAGCATTCGGTCACGTCGAGCCTGGCTTCACCGAACGCGGCGCTGATCGCGGCGCGCCGCGCGTCGACGGCGATCTCCTCCGAGGTCTTCGTCTCGGGGCAGGTCACGATTCGACGGCCGCGGTAGCGCGTATACGCCTCGGCGACGACGGGCACGACCACGTATCCGAATCCGAGGGCAACGATTGCGAGCACGAGAACGAATGCGGACGGCATGACGTATCTCCTTCGCTGACGCGCGACCGACGTCGCGCGGTTACTCGATCATCGGCCGTTTCCCGCGGGGGGGGTCCGCGGCGGCGTTCATGATCTCGTTCAAGATCTCCGGCACCTCGTCGCCGAAGATCTCGCTGAGGCCGTACTGCTCCTGCAGCCAGCGCAGCTCGGCGCGGCGGTGGGGAAGGGGCGCCGTCGGCCGCAGCATCTTCGCGGTCGTGAGCTCCTCGACGACCTGCGGATCGCGGGGGAACGCGTCGCCGCAGCGGTTGAGCGAGAAGCGCTCGCCGAAGGGCAGGCGCGGCCGTTGGCCGCCGGCATCGGGATCCTCGGCTGGATAGCCGACGGTTTGCAGGACGAGCACCTTCGCCGTGTCGGGCAAACGCAGCGCTCGGCGCAGCTTGCGGTCGTTCGGGCAGCCGATGAGACACGTGCCGAGTCCTTCCTCGAACGCGACCAGCGTCGCCTGCGCGATCCCCTGACCGCAGTCGAGCTCGGTGAGGCCGTTCTGCTTGATGCTCTCCGCCGCGCCTTGGAAGAACGGGATCAGCGTCGAGTCGAGATACGCGTGGCTCTTCTCGGGATTCACGCCGAGCGCGCCGGCGTCGACGAGCTCGTGCAGGCGCTCGCCCTGGACGCCGAGGCGCGCCCAGTCGAGATACCACGCGATCACGACCGGCGCGGTGCGGAACTGGAAACCGCCGATCGCGGTGCCCGCGGGGAGCGCCGCGATGACGTCGGCGGGCGCGGTCGCGCGCTCGATCACGACCGCGTTCAGCGCCTGCACGTTTCCCCAGAACGAGGCGAGGCGCGCGGCTTCGAGCATCTTCTGGATCTTCGTCCGCTCGACGGGCTTGTACGGCCGCAAAAAGCGCGTCGAGCGACGCCGGCCGATCGCTTCTCTCAGCTCCATGATCTCTCCCTTCGGACGGTCATATGGCCACGAGCTCCTCTTGCGGGGTGGTCGCGGCGGCAAGGCGGGCGGGCTGGTACGGGCAGGCAGGATCCTCGGCGTGGAGGTCGCCCGTCATGGCGAACGCGCGCGCGCGCGAGCCGCCGCACACCTTGCGGTACTCGCAGACGCCGCACTTACCGCCGAGGAGCGCGTCGTCGCGGAGTCCGCGGAAGAGCGGGCTCTCGCGGTACATCGTCGCGAGCGGCGTGCGCCGCACGTTGCCGGCGCTCACCGGCAGGAACCCGCTCGGGCAGACCTCGCCGGTGTGGGATACGAAGACGAACCCTTTGCCGTCGTTCACCGGCACCGGCGGACGCGGCGCTGCCACCCGTCGTGCAACCGCGGTTTCACGACGGCGCGCGCGCTCGCGCTGCAGGACGACACGGCGATACGCGGGCGCGGCCGTCGTCTTCACGGCGAGACCACTGCGCTCGCTCCAGTCGTAGAGATAGTTGAACACGATCTCGCACGTCTCGGGGTCGAGCTGCTGGGCGCGCGACGCGCGTCCGACCGGAACGACGAAAAAGACGCTCCACAGCTCGGGGGCGAACGCAGCGACGACCCGCGCCGTCATCGGCAGATCGCCGACCGTCAGCGCGGTGATGCTGGTGTTGAGCTGCAGCGGCAGCCCGGCGGCGCGCACCCGTGTGGCGGCTTCGCGGGTCGCGCGGAACGCGCCTGCGACGCCGCGCAGACCATCGTGCGTCGCGGCGTCGGGTCCGTCGAGGCTGAGCGCGATGCGGCTGATGCCGGAATCGGCGAGGCGCCTGATCGCGTCGGCGGTGAGGAGCGGCGTCACGCTCGGTGTGATCGCGATCGTCAGATCGCGCGCCGCCGCGCGCTCGACGAGCGTGAAAAGGTCGTGTCGCTTCAGCGGATCGCCGCCCGTCAAGACGAGGACGCCGGGGCGGAGGTCGCGTAGCTGCTCGATCAGATCGAACGCCGCGTCGCTGGTGAGCTCGTTCGGATCGGCGCAGGTGAGCGCGCTCGCACGGCAATGGCGGCACTTCAAGTCGCAGGCTCGGGTCACCTCCCAAACCGCGACGAGGGGACGACATTCGAAGTCGAATGCGCTCGTCATGTGCACGAGGGCGAGCAACGGTCGTGCCGGCATCCGGAGTCGGC
>JBGPOW010000246.1:0-6442 GCA_041488235.1 Binatia bacterium | reverse complement strand
CGGTTCATCCGGCGTACGGCGCGCTGCGCGCCGATGAACGAGCACGTATGCGTGGCGACGATCGTCTCGGTCGCACCGTCGCGGACAGCCTCGAGTCGAACGACCGGGTGCGCGTGATCGTCATGTTCGCGCTTCCTGCGACGGCGTCGGCACCGTCACCGGATCTCCACGCGCGCCGCACGGCCGTGCATTCGACGCGCGACAGCATGCTCTCGGCGCTCGCAGCGGGAGAGTTCTCCGTGCGGCGCACGTTCCAGACGGTCGAAGGCGTCGCCGGCGAGGTCACGCCGAGCGGGGTTCTCCATTTGCTCGATCTCCCGGTCGTGCGGCGTATCGACGTCGACGAGGGCGGGAGCGGCGATCTCACCGAGGCAGTGCCGCTCGTGAACCTCGACCTCGTCCACGCCCTGGGTTTTACGGGCGCCGGCGTGACGGTCGCCGTGATCGACAGCGGCATCGACACCAATCATCCCGACTTGAGCGACTCGCTCGTGGCCGAGCAGTGTTTCTGCAGCGGTTCGGGCGGCTGCTGTCCCAATGGGTCGGCGACGCAGAGCGGAGCCGGAGCCGCCGAGGACGACAACGGCCACGGCACCAACGTTGCCGGCATCATCACCTCGAACGGCACCGTCGCTCCGGCCGGCGGCGCACCCGGTGCCGACATCGTGGCCGTCAAGGTTCTCGACAGCAACAACTCGTTCTGCTGCACCTCCGACGTCGTCGCGGCGCTCGACTGGATCGCCAACAACCAGCCCGCCGTCCGCGTCGTCAACATGAGTCTCGGGACGTTTTTCCTCTACCCGAACGCCTGCGATCCGGTGGACGCGACGACGAACGCGCTTGCGAGCGCGGTCAACACACTGAACGCGAATGGGGTCACCGTCTTCGCGTCGAGCGGAAACCAGGCGTCGGGGACGAGGATGGCGGCGCCCGCTTGTATCGCGCACACGATCTCCGTCGGCGCGGTCTGGGACTCGAACGCCGGCGGGCCATACAACTTCGCGAGTTGCACGGACACGACCACGAGCACGGACCAAGTGACCTGCTTCAGTAACAGCGACGCCGCGACCGATCTGTTCGCCCCTGGTGCGCCGACGACATCGACGGGGATCGGCGGAGGCACATCGACCTACTTCGGCACGTCGCAGGCGTCGCCGCTCTGCGCGGCGTGCGCCGCGACACTGTTGCAGGCCGATCCCGGCATGACGCCGGCCGACGTCGAAACGGCGCTGAAGAGCTCCCCCACGCACGTCACCGATGCCAAGAACGGCCTCAGCTTCCCCCGTCTCGATTGCGCGGCGGCCTTCGGCATCACGCCGACCCCGACGACGACCCCGACCCCGACGTCGACGCCGACACCGACCTGCGGCGACATGCCCGTCGCCAGCTGCCGCACACCGGCCGCGCCCGCGAAAGCGCAGCTGTCGTTCACCGACAACGCCAACGACGCGAAGGACAAACTGGCGTGGAAGTGGCTGAAAGGGTCGGCGACGACCGGCCCGGATTTCGGCGATCCCCTCAGCACCACGGAGTACCAGCTATGCGTCTACGACGGCACGTCGAGCCTGATCGCGCACGCGCTCGTCCCCGCCGGTGGTCTCTGCAACGTCGCGAGCCCGCGGCCGTGTTGGACCGTGAAGAAAACCGGCTTCAAGTACAAGGACAAAGACGCGCTCTCCGAGGGCATTCAGCAGATCGTGCTGAAGTCGGGCGTCGCCGAAGCCGCGAAGATCGTCGTCAAGGGCAAGGGCGCGGCCCTCGCAATGCCGCCGCTGTTCCCGCTGGCGCAGCCGCTGACCGTCCAGCTACGGAACACTGATGGCGTCTGCTGGGAGGCGACGTACAGCGCTCCGGCAACGAAGAACATCGCGGGACCACCCGCACGGTTCAAGGACAAAGCAGACTGATTCGAAGCAGAAGATGGGCCGGCGGAGAATCGAACTCCGAACCCGCTGATTGGTAGAGGGATTGATGGCATCGCAGCGGCGGTGCTCGTCGCCGTCGCGGCACGGTACGCGTGGAACGCTCAGCCACCACGGGCTAAGATGTGGTGGCGCCGGCCCGGCGCACGAATCGGTTTGTGACCCTCATCGAGACGAGGAGACGCGCCGTGGTCGGATCGTCAGCAGCAACTCCGCGGACTGTTGGCTGCGATTGCCAGCCGTGTCAGTGGCCTCGGCGCTCAGCGGGTGCGGGCCCTCCACGGCTATTCCCTCGACAGGCCAGGTGATCGTTCGGGTCGTAAATGCCACCCCAGGCATGATGAAGCTGTCCACTACGGTATTGCCGTCTTTGATCGCCACCGTCGTGCCCGGTTCGCCCGAGATGCGGAAGTCCAGAGTGCTCAACCGCGTCACGTTGTCGGGCTTGCCGGTATCGAAGGCATTCACCAGGTCGATCGTGGGGCGTTGCGGCGGGGTGCTGTCCAGGGTGACGTCCGTCGTTGCTGATCCAGTGCTGATGTTGCCGGCCAAGTCCTCCATCACTGCCGTGAACCGGTAGCATGCGTCTGCGGCCAGCGGCCCCACCGTCACCTCCCAAACGCCCAGGCGGTTCCCGAGAACGCCGTCTGTTGCATCGGCGCCGACGATACCTTGCCCAACCACTGGACTCGCCCCACCGGCACAGCTCTGTGCCCGGATACGGACCGTGCCGTTCGCTTCGCCGGTGCCTTGAAATGCGGGCTGAGTGACGTTGGTCACGTTGTCGCTGTTGGACGAGCCGCTGTCGCTGGAGAAAAGCAGATCGGGCGCGGAAGGGCTTGGCGGTACGGTGGTATCCACCGTCACCAGCAACTCCTCCGAGCGGCTAATGTTCCCGCCGGCGTCGGTGGACTCCACGCTCACGGGGTTGGGGCCCTCGAGCAAATCGGCAACCGCAAGGCTGGCGCCCACTGTCAAGGTGCGGGTCGTGAACTCGACGGCGGGCATCACGAAGGTGTCCACCACGGTCACGCCGTTTTTGATGACCACGCTCGTGGCCGATCCAGCCGAGACGCGAAAGTCCAGAAATGTCCGTCCCGTCACATTGTCCAGGTTGGACGCGCCGCTATCGGAGGTGTCGACCAGGTCGATTGTGGGGGCAGGGGGGCCCGCTGGCAGAGCTGCGACCGAACTGGTGATCGTCACCGCCAAGGCGATGATGGTCGGCTGGACGATCTTAACTATCTTCAGCATCAGGAGAGACGTTACGTTCGGCAAATGTCGTTCGAGAAGGAACCGATCGCTCGAGACGATTGTCACAGCGGGGCGACTATCGAGGGGCTCGTTCGCCCTTGTCAAGAAGAAAGTTTCGGTCGCATATTGCCCAGTTGATAGGCCATCACATCAATGACACCCCGCGTGGGTGCTGCGAACCCGCATACCCTGATTCTATGCACCGCCATGACGAAGGGAGCGCTCGGTGTGTCCGTCCGGTGCTCGCGGCGGCAGCCCTGGTCGTCGTTGCGCTCGCCGCGAAATCGGTGGCCGGCGACACCGTGATCGGCGCCAAGGTGCAGTGTCAGACGGAGTACGGCTCCGCCTCGGAAACCGCTGACGCCTGTGAGCACGGCGTCGATCTCGCCGCGCGCACCCCCGACAATCTCGCGTTTGCCGTGAGCGGCTGCGCCCGCGACGACGCGCATGCCGACAAGGCGGTCGCGTGCCGCCGCGGGGTGACGCTGCAATCGCAGCTCGCCACCCACGCGCGCGGGGGTGGCTCGAGCAGCTTCACGTACAGCTGGAAGCAAGGTCACGGCGCCGCCCAGGTGGAGATCGGCGACTACGATCTCACCGTCGGCGACGCTGAGAAATCGATGGGCGATTGCCTGCGCACCTTCGAAGGCAGCAAGGAGCCGCCGAGCTGCCTCTCGGGTCTACGCCTTCAGCACAAGCCGCCAGTCGACGTGCGCTGAGCTCGACCGTGGAGCGGCCGAGCGATCCGTCGCTTGACTGCGCGGGTGCGACTACCGCACGCCGCGAAGCGTGCTCGCCAGGGGATGGGCCTCAGCCGCGCGCGTGACGGCGAGCGTCAGCCGCCGCGCGCCAGGCGATCCACGCGGCGATCGATCGCGCCGAACGCGCCGATCAGTCCCTTCGCCACCAGCCAGCGCACCGGCTCGGGCGGCATCGGCACCTTGCGGTGGCCCCAGAGCACACGTCCCGGGCCTTCGCGGCCGAGCACCAGGTCCGCGATCATCGTGCCTGCGTAGCTCCCCATGGCGATGCCGTGCCCGGCGTACCCGGCGGCGTAGTAGACGTTCCGGTGCGCACCGGTGACGCCGACGGCGGGAAGGAAGTCGAGCGCAAACGCGATCGGGCCGCCCCAGCGGTGCGTCACCGGCACCTCGCGCAGCGCGGGGAAGCGGTCGTGGAACGCGCGCTCGAGGAACGCGAACGTCGCGGGGTCGTCCGCGAGCGCGCGGCCGCCGTAGCCGTAGCGGACGGTCTTCGCGCCGCCGACGATGCGATGATCGTCGGTCAGGCGATAGCTCTCGAGCATCTCGTGCGCCGTGTAGATGCCCTCGCGGCCGCGCCAGCCGATCGCCGCGCGCGCGGCGTCGCCGAGGGGCGCCGTCGCGAAGAGATACACATGGAAGCGCGCGACGGTGCCGCGCAGCCAGCCGAGCGCGGGCGTGAAGGCGTTCGCCGCGAGGACGACGGCCCGTGCACGCACGCGCCCCGCCGGCGTGACAGCGACCGCCGGCCTCCCCTCCTCGACGCGCGTGACCGGCGTGCGCTCGAACACACGCGCTCCCGCCGCTTCCGCGACGCGCCGGAGCCCGCGCACGTAGCGCCCCGGGTCGAGGATGCCGCCGCGCCGCATGAGCATCCCGCGCGTGAACGCGGCGGGCAGGTCGCGGACGCGCATCGCCTCCGGCTCGAGGATCTCGGCTGCGAGCCCGAGCGCGCCGGCGGCCTTCCACGCCTTGTCGAGCATGGCGTGCTGCCTCGGGTGGACGGCCGCCATCACGTTGCCGACCGGCTCGAACGCGCAGTCGATCGCGTGCTCCGCGATCGTTCGCTCGACGTGTTCGATCGCCAGCTCGACGAGCTCCACCAGCGCGCGCGCCCGGCCGCGAAACAGCAGCGCGAGGGTCGGCAGATCCTTCCCGATGACCGGCGTCAAATGCCCGGCGTTGCGGCCGCTCGCGCCGAAGCCGACATGCTCACGCTCGAGCACCACGACGGAGTGCCCCGCCGCACGAAGCGCGATCGCCGTCGAGAGCCCGGTGTATCCGCTGCCCACGATCGCGACGTCCGCGTCGACGTCGCCAGCGAGCGGCGGCGCCGTCGCCGCGATGCCCTCCATCCACAGGCTGCCGCAGGCGGCCGCGCGTTCGGCCGACGCTACGCGATCTCCCCCGGCGCCGCTCACGAGCTGCCCGCGGTGCAGCATCGTCATCGGATCACTCGCCCTCACCCTCGCGCTCGTCGAGCCGCAGCTCGTCGCGGCGCTCGCGCCTCTGCTCAAGATGATCTGCGTGGTCCTCGCGCTGCCACCGGTCAAGCGGGTCGTCTTCCACTTCGCGTTCGCGACGGCGGTCGTCGTCTTGTTGTCCGGAGAACGGAAGACGGTGATCCTCGTGAAGGGAGGGAGCGCCATGCCCGGCAGCGGCGTCCTGCGCGAGAGCCGGCGCCGCGAGCGTGGCGATCAGAGTGAGGGCGAGCAGCGAAGACGTCTTCCGCATCCAGACTCCTCTTGGCGCGGACCGAAGGGCGGGTCAACCGAGGAGGTAGTGAAGGGCCCGGCCTCAGCCGGGGTACTTGCCGGTGATGTAGTTCTCGAGGTGCTGGATCGTCTGCTGCTGCTCGGAGATGATCCACTTCACGAGGTCGCCGATCGAAACGACCGCGACGACCTTGTGGTCTTCCACCACTGGGAGGTGCCGTATCCGGTTGTTCGTCATGATCGACATGCACTCGTCCACGGTGCGCGTGGGCGTCGCGAAGATCACCGGGCTCGTCATGATGTCCTTGACCAGAGTATGCTTCGAGGATCTCCCCTTGAGGATCACCTTGCGGGCGTAGTCGCGCTCAGAGATCACGCCCACCAGCTCGCCGTCGGCGAGGACCAAGAGCGCGCCGATCCTCTTGTCGGCCATCATCTCGATGGCCTCGTAGACTGAGGCGTCGGGACTCACCGACCAGACCTCGCGGCCCTTCTGCCCCAGGACGGTGCTGATCGGATCAACGAGCTTCATGGGTCGAACCGCATGCCGGAGCCTGACACATGCACCCGCGATAGCGCACGGGGCGGCTATCCAGCAAGCACGCCTCGGGACTCACCCCATGGCGCGACTCCTCCTCACATCCATTGATACTCGCGCGCCCGCAGCTTGGGAACGGGCGGCGGGTGCGGTAGGAGATTTGATGCCCTCGACCATTCCGCTTCCGAGCGACGCCGAGTTGTCGCCCGAGATTCTCGCCACGCTGCAGACGCTGCCGTCGCTCAACGTCTT
>JBGPOW010000245.1:0-6449 GCA_041488235.1 Binatia bacterium | reverse complement strand
GGGATCGCGTTCGACTACGGCACGATCTCGCCGGACGTCATCGCGGAGAGTTGGGTCCCCTCGTACTGCCGGGCGTGAGATCACTCCGCGCTGAGTTGCTGGAAGAGCGGACTGCAAGTGCGTGGAACTGCTCCGGAGGAACGAGGGCGATGCTCGCCGAGTGCTACCTGTTCAGCGCCCAGGGAGTTGGTCTCGGGTCAGAATCCAGGTCGACGGCGGCTCGTATGTGGGGCTGCTGCGAGCGTGACGTCGAGGCATCGATTAGCGGAAGTTTTCCGTGAAGAAGGTCTGCGCCACGGCGACCAAGCGTGGCGTCAGCGGAGGCAGGTTCTCCGCCTGCATGAACGCAGCGTCGAAGTCCCAATTGCGCGCCGGTGGGTTGTAGATATTGCAGCCGCCCCCGGTCCCGCACCAGGGCCCGTTATTGTGCTGCGGAGGACCGAAGCTCACGAACGAACCGCGGTAAGTGAGGGTCTGGCCCGACCAGTCCTCGTGGAATCGAGGATAGTTCTCGAGACCACCATTGTAGTTGCCGGGGACGGTCACGTCGACGCCGCCGATGAACGCCGCGTAAACGGTCGTCGAGGTCGCGGGGCGGGCTCCGAGCCCCTGGCGACTCTGGCAATCGTTGCGGCAGGCGACCACGCTCGACCAGTTCCGCGACAGGATGTTGATCGTATCGCCGATGATCGCGGCCGGCTGCTTCGGCTCGGTGGCGTCGCCGACGTTGTAGTCGCCTTCGACGTACGCCGCCTGATCGGAGGCGACAGTCACACCCGTCGGATCGGCAGCTGCGGGAAAGTAGAGCTGCGGAGAGCCGAAGACGCGGACGCCATACCGCGGACTCGGGATGCCGTTCGAGCCGCCGCCTTTGACCGAGAGGAAGATCACCAATCCGCCGTCGCTCCGGTCGGCCGGGTCGAAGAGGCGATTGGCGCCGACCTGATTGCGGTTCCACTCGAGAAGGTCGTGCAGATTGAGGTCTAGCATCCACACCCAGGTCCGCTCGCGATTGTTGTAGAAGCCGCCACGACGTGCGGTCACGCCACCGGTGGTGAGCGGCTCGTTCAAGATCGTCGACAGGCAGGCGCCAAAGAGCGCGAGATCGCTGCCGGCGCAGGGATACACCAGCGCTGGCAGCGTGAACGCCGGCGCGTAGCTCGTGGGGTTGCAATACGAGTCGGCGCTCGTGCAGGCGGTGTTCAGGTCGTGCCCGGCGAGCGGGACGTCGTTGTAGAAGAGACGCCCCGGGCGATCGATCATGAACTGCTGCAGGCGCGCCGTCTTGGCGGCGTCGATCGCGCCGTCCGCCGTTTGCACGACGATCGGGTAGTGACCGAGCGCATCCGGAGCGTCGAGATCGAGGACGATGCGGAGATCGGCCTGAGTCCAGAACGTGCCGGTGCCGCGCGCGATCGTATCGGGGCTCGGCACCGTGACCGGCGGCTGATGGACGCGGATGGCCCCCAGCCAGGTCGCGATCTGCGCGTCCGAGACGACGCCCGAGCAGGGCACGTCCTGGAGGTCGAGCGCACCGTCGTGGTTGGCGTCGACGAGGCGGCCGACCTTCACCGTCGCGTGGCACTCCGGCTTGTCCTTGCGGCCGCGGAAGAGGTCGCCTGCGGCCGAGATGTGCACGGTCGGAATGGTCGGCTGCAGGTCCGCGATCGTGAGCGTGTTGTCGGCGCCGAGATAGAGCGTGCCGTTGGTATGGATCGGGCCGTGCAGGGTCATCACCGGACCCGGCAGAATCTCCAGGTCGCCGGCGTAGAACGCGAGGAACTGAAAGAGCGGGATGTAGTCGACGTCGAACTCGCTCCCCACGCTCGCCTCGGAGTCGCCGTTCGACGCCTGCGAGACGGAAGTCGCAGTATAGCGATACTCGATGGCGTTCAGGCCCGCGAACTGCTTGCCCGCCGGCACGAGCAGGACACGCGGATTCCCCGGCACGGGATTCAGTTGGTAGTGTACCGCGTGGCGCCCGACGTCGAAGAGCTGCGGCCCGAAGTCGGTCGGGACGTTGTAGCTGAGGAAGATGTTCCGAAAGTCGCCCATGCCGCGGTTGAGGGCGGCCTCGGCCGCGTAGAAGGCGGCCGTCGAACGCGCGTGCACGCCGCGCAGCTTGGTCTCGCCGATGACCGCGTTGTGGATCGCCGCTCCGGCGCCGAAGAGTAGGACGAGCACCCAGAGCATGATCATGAGCGCCATCCCGCGCTCGCCGGCGCGTTCGCACGTGGCACTGTTGGCGCGCCGCCGGGCGGGCGCCGCGCTTCCGATCGGCATTGCGCGCTTGTTTGTCATGGAATGAGATTCCTCGGTTTCGCCATGCTCGCCGTGACCAACGGCGGTGGCGCATCCTTCTGCGTGGTTGGCGCGATCGCGACCGTGGTCGTGACCGCGACGTTGTTCACGAGCCGCCATTGTGGCGTATCGAGCGGCAGGTCGACGTGGTCGCACGGCGGACAGTTCCGCTGGAGCACGTAGGAGATCTGGAGGTCCTGCATACCCACCGCGAACTGCTGGGGCGCGCCGCGGTCGATGGTGAGCGTGAGCACGGGCAGGCTGGGATCGGAGCGGTCGAGGGCATAGACGCGCTCGTCGACCGCGTACACTCCGCTCGCGACCGGATAGTCCTGGTTCAGCTGCGTGCCGAAGGTGATCGTGGCGCCGCTGACCGCCGCGATCGACACAATCTGCCCGGCGCCGTTCGGGTGGCGCACGTAGCCGAGCATGCCGGCGCGAAACCCGGCCGAGCTTCCCACCGTGGCGGTGTCGCTGCCGTTTGGCGCCAGCACCGTCAGCGACGTCACGATACACGCCATGTTGGCGTCGGCCAGACCAGTGCGGATCGTGATCGAGTCGCCCGTAGGGCTGTCGCTGCCGTCGAGCGCGGTGAACTCGCCGTCGGTCGGCAGGCAGGCGCCCGCGAGCCGGATGTCGCGCGTCATCGAATCGAGGCTGCTGCGGGCTGCCTGCTGCGACTCGAGGTCGAACGAGTGGCGCCGCGCGATGCGCGTCTGCGTGCTCACGAGCTGCACCGCGCTCGTGAGCATCACCGCGGCGACGCCGAGGGCCACCAAGAGCTCGACCAGCGTGAATCCGGCGCTGCGCTCAACTCGCGGACGACGTGAAGACCGTCTCGACCACATAGGAGTCGCTTCCTTCCAGGCTTGTCCAGCTGACCGTGATGGTGACTTGCTTCATGCCGTCGCCCGGCGTGTCGACGTCGACGTGGGTGTCGATCGTATACGCGAGGCCGTCGACCGCGGCCGTCGTGTGCGCGGCGGCGATGTCGTCGTAGCGAGCGGCCTCCAGGTTCTCCACCTGCGACTGCGCGAGCATGACGGCGGTCGTGCCGTGGCGGTTGTGCAGCGTCTGTCGCATGGACTGAATTGCGAGCACGTTCACCGCCGTACCGACCAGCGCGAAGAGCGTCATCGCGAACAGCACCTCGAGCAGCGAGAATCCCCGCGCGCCGCGGGTCGAGCTCGAGGTTCGGTTGCGAGTGGAGGACGGGCTCATGGCTGCACCTGCCCGGACGGCCACAGCACCACCCGGGACTTGAATCCCGTGCGCCCATCGGTGATCTCGACCGTTCCGGCGTTGGCGGCGCTGGCGAGAAGCCCGCGCGTGTTGAACTCGAATTGCGCCCCGACGCCAGCGCTGAACGTGAGGCCCGCGGGGAGGATGCGACTACGGGTCGTCGTGGTCGCGGGCTGCCAGTTGCCGCCGCCGTCGAGCGACATGCGATACTCGGCATAGGTGTTCGTGCTCGTCACATCGAGCCGGAAATGATCGCCGCTGATGAGCGCATCGGCCCGTGTGTTGCGCAGGTCGGCGACGAGCTGCTCGTGGGACTGGAAGAGCGCGAGGTCGCTGCCGCCCGCGAGCCGCGGCACCCCGAAGCGGAGGACGATCCCGAGGATGGCGATCGTCGCTACGACCTCGAGCGCGCTGAACCCCGCCGGGTGGCGGACGCGGCGGATGCCATCGCGAAGTGCATCGTGCAGGGCCATGCCTGCCAAGAGCGAGGGCCGTGCCACGAACGCGTCGGTGAGCGGCACGGAATTGCCACTGCGAGGTCGTCGGGGATCGGCGGAACCGTAGACGCGCGATTCTTAAGAGGTCGCGACATCACTCGCCGTCGACGAATTATCACCCTCGGCACGCGTGTGAGGTCACGCCGCGCAAACGCGATACCGACTCTCGTGAAAACCATCGAGGGGTGTGTTTTGAGAAACGCCAGGCTGGGATGCCGTATTGGCGCACGAGCCGGCGTTCTTGTCAGAGTGACACACACCCGACGATCGCGCGGGCCGCGCGGCCGCGTGCGGGTGGTGATCCTCGCGACTCGCTTCGGCTTTCGCCGGATGCGGTTGCGAATCACACGAGCCGCGGCGGTGGCTCTCGGCGCGCACCACGCCGTGACCGAGGAGCAGGAGGATCGTTACTACGAACTCGACAGCGCGCGCCGCGTGAAGTTGCTACCGTCGCCGGTCGGCGGTAGACCGCCTCAACGTCGACGAGATCGCGAAACTCGTGGCGCATGCACGGAGCTGCCCGAAAGTGCAACCCGATGACCCGCCACTCGACCCGGAGCGGCTCGGGAGCATCCTGCGACTCTTCGACATTCGCAGCGCGCGGCCGTGAAGGCGGTCAACAGACGGACCCACAGGATTACCGTACGTCTCACGTGCCCCCGACCGTGTCAGGGAGCCGTGTCGCGCGTTTTTTCTACATGCACGTGGGCAGCTTCGTGGCCCTGCTCGTGTACCTCGCCGCTTCCGGCCACTCAGCCGACCGGGTGGGGCACGCGCTCTCGGTCGCGCTCGTCGTCGAGACCGCGTACATCGCATTCGCGGCCCGCTGGGATGAGATCAAGTATGCCGACTACTGCCTGTGGACCGTCTTCGCGCTCGGGACGCTCCTCGCGCACGCCGGTGTAGAGCCCGTAGTCTTTCTGTTCGAGAACTACTCGCCGCCCATCTTCTTCGGCACGTTTGGGCTCATGGCGCTCGTGCCGCTCCTGCTCGGACGCGAGACCTTCACGTACTACTACGCCCGCCGGCAAACCCCGCGCTGGCAGCAGAACCTGCCCACGTTCCACAGTATCAACCGGCTGATGACCGGATTCTGGACGCTCATCTTCTTCACGGCCGCCGTGCTCGCAGCGTCGGCACCGGACGACTGGCGCTTTACGGCGCTCTACCCGAACCTGCTGGTTTTCGTTGTGGGCATCCCCGCGCCGGTGTGGCATAGGCCGCTCTACCTGCGCTTCTTTCCGCCCGCGTTGCCGCAGAGGGTCGAGCCCCTGATCATGGGGATGCCCTTTGCGTTCGCCTCCGAGGCGGCGCGCGACGCCGATGCGAGTATTCAGATGCGAGTATTCAGTTTTGTGTGAGCGGCTCCGACGCTGGCAACTACTATCTGCGCATCGCGAAGGGTAAGTGCGAGAGCTTCGAGGGCAATGCGCCCGTGCCGAATCTGACCGTCTACACGCCCGATACCGTCTGGGTGCAGATCGTCCACGGCCAGCTCGACCGCGCCCGCGCGCTGGAGCAGGGGCTCTACCGCGTGGAGGGTGATCTCGCGCTACTGGCGCAGATGACGAAGTGGTTCCCGCCGCAGGCTCCGCGACGTCCCACCGCGACGATCGGCGAGCGAACCCCGTCGTAGATCCGCCAGTGGCTGGGGCATAGCGAGCCCAAGATCGCACCATCGCGACCCCGTCAAGGACGCTGGCACAGGCCGCGGGGATCGCGTCCGCCGTGACACACTCTGGCGGGAGGGCTTTCCTGCTGTGCGCTCGTGACCCATGCCGCACACCCTCGTGCACGTGGGAGCAAGGGGTACCTGCTGGCCCCCGCCTTGCTCCCCTCTCGGCAGACAATCGACGGAGGGTTCCATGCAACGCAACGACATCGCCACGATGATTCTCGCAATGCTCCTCACTACCGCTTCGGTGCTGGGCCCCGGCGCGCGCGCGAGCTGCGGACTCACGGTCGGCATCGTCCTGCTCTACGGCGTTATCCTGAGACTCGTCGGTACGACCACGCGCTACGCCCGGATTCCGGCGCGCCTCGCCCACGTCGCGATCGCCGTCGTGGCGACGCCGGTCGGCGCGGTGCTCTTGATGCGCTGGAGCGCCGTCGTGGGCGTCTCGCTGCCGACGAGCCTCGTCGCCTGGGCGGGCATCTTCGGCGCCGGCGCAGCGTGCGGTCGACTGGCGGCGTCGCGGGAGCAGACTCACCAGACCATCGCGACATCCTCTCCGACCTCCCTGGCTGAGAGCATGTAACTGGCGGTGTCCTAATTTGAGGAGCGCGTGTTCCGGGAGCCGCCGAATCCGGCACGGTGGTCTCCGCCGCTCCCTGTCGCGTATCGCCCCTCTCGCGTCGTCTTGCCGCACACCTTGCACTCGTACATCAGCTCGCCGTGCGGCATCACGT
>JBGPOW010000244.1:0-6499 GCA_041488235.1 Binatia bacterium | reverse complement strand
CGCTCACAGTTGCCCTTCTTCGAGACGAGGCGCGCCAGTTCGCCAACCTCGAATCCGTTCATCCCGAGCCTACCATTTTCGGTGTAACGGACGGGAAGGCCATCGGTACTTACCTGGAACACAAGTTTCACGCGCATCTCGAGCGCAAATACGTGCATGCCCCGGGCAATTCTGCCAGTGGAATTGATTTCCCGGGTCTCGCCGTGGATTTGAAGGTGACGAGTATCAGGCAGCCGCAGTCTTCATGCCCCTTCAAGTCGGCGCGACAGAAGATCTACGGGCTCGGCTATTCTCTATTGGTGTTCGTATACGACAAGAGGGATGACCACACTACTCGTACGGCAGTATTGAACATCATGCACGTGATATTCGTCGAAGAACGGCGTACCGGCGATTTCCAAATGACTCGCGGAATCCGGACGATACTCCAGAACGAAGGCAATGCCGATGATTTAGTGGCCTTCATGCAAGATAAGATGTTGCCCGTTGACGAGATCGCGATGCGGCACATTGCCGAGGAACTTCAACGTAATCTGCCCGAGCAGGGATATCTAACCATCTCGAACGCGCAGCAATGGCGACTTCAATATGGTCGCGTAATCGCGAAAGCCGGAGAGGTGGATGGAATCGCACGGCTCGTAGGAACGTAATCGATGCCGCACGAAGGACGCCGCGACGAATACGGGGATTTTCAGACCCCGAGTGTACTGACGAACCAGGTCTGCAAGCTTCTCGCAGATCGAGCGGTGACACCCGCGTCCGTCATCGAGCCGACTTGCGGCATCGGAAATTTCTTGTTCGCCGCACTCGATCAATTTCCAACGATCAGAAGCGCGCTGGGCATTGAAGTCAACAATGCATACACGGAACGGCTGATAACCGCGCTTAGCGCTTCTCCCCATGCGGACAAGGTGCGTGTTCTACGAGACAGTTGTTTCCGTGTCGATTGGGATGTCCTGTTGCGTGATCTTCCGGATCCCGTGCTGGCCATCGGCAATCCTCCCTGGGTCACCAATGCCGAGCTCGGCGCCATGGGGAGCGGGAACCTGCCGAGGAAGACGAACTTCCAAAGGTATGCTGGCCTCGAGGCTCTGACCGGGAAGAGTAACTTCGATATATCAGAGTGGATACTGATTACGCTGATCGAGGTGTTGCGAAACAGAAAAGCGACCATCGCAATGGTATGCAAGACTGCGGTCGCGCGCAAAGTGCTTCTGCGTGCGTGGAAGAACGGCATTGGCGTCAGCGGCGCCGAGATTCACATCATCGATGCTGCCGAGATGTTTGGTGCGTCTGTGGGAGCATGTGTCTTGATATGCACTGTCTCCTCATCGCAGTGTGCCGCTGATTGCGAGATATATGAGCTTGGGAATCGGTGCGCGACGAAGACGATCGGATATCGCGATGGCATGCTGCTCGCGGACGTCGCAGCATACAATCGATGGGGGCATCTTCGGGGCGGGAAGGCGTACAAGTGGCGTTCGGGCATAAAGCACGACTGCTCCAGGATCATGGAGTTGCGGAGGGACCCGAACGGGTATCGGAACGGTCACGGAGAGCTGCTGGATCTCGAACAAGAGTATGTGTATCCAATGCTGAAGAGTTCCGAAGTGGCGAATGGTCGCACGGCTGAACCCAGTCGCTGGATGCTGGTTACTCAAAGGAACATCCGCGACGACACGAGTACGATCCGTGTGCAGGCTCCCGAGACATGGAAGTACCTTCAGCGGCACGGCGATGAACTGGATCGCCGTGGCAGTACGATCTACAAGAAACGACCACGTTTCGCGATGTTCGGTGTCGGTGAGTACTCGTTTTCACCGTGGAAGGTGGCGGTGTCTGGCTTTTACCCGACGCTTCATTTTGCCGTGGTCGGTAACCTGGCTGAAAAGCCGATCGTATTGGACGATACGTGCTACTTCGTGGCGTGCCGAACGCAAGAAGAAGCAGAGTTTCTCGCGTCTCTCTTGAACTCGCCTGTCGCGCGCGGATTCTTTTCTGCGTTTCTTTTCGTCGATGCCAAACGACCGGTCACTGGTGACATGCTAGGAAATCTCGATTTGTTTGCGTTGGCGCGTGAGCTTGGCAGCGAGGGAACAATGGAGCAGCTGTGGAAGGAAAAGGGCGTGGAACATGTTGGCGTGCAACCAGACTTGTTCGCGAGTCAATGAGCCGACTGCGAGTGTCCCTCGTGAGGAGTAACAGGCCGTAGCGATGCCGCGGCGAACCGACATTCAAACCATCCTCCTCATCGGCTCCGGCCCGATCGTCATCGGCCAGGCGTGCGAGTTCGACTACTCCGGCGTCCAGGCGTGCAAGGCGCTGCGCGAGGAGGGCTACCGCGTCGTCCTGGTGAACTCGAACCCGGCGACGATCATGACCGACCCGGAGTTCGCCGACCGCACGTACATCGAGCCGATGACCGCGGACGTGCTCGAGCGGATCATCGCCGCCGAGCGCCCCGAGGCGGTGTTGCCGACGATCGGCGGGCAGACGGCGCTGAACCTCGCCATCGAGATTGCGGAGGCCGGCGTCCTCGAAAAGTACGGCGTGGAGCTCATCGGCGCCAAGCTCGAGGCGATCAAGAAGGCGGAGGACCGCGACCTCTTCAAGGCGGCGATGGAGCGCATCGGGCTCGATCTGCCGCGGAGCGGCTACGCGCACACCGTCGACGAGGCGGAGGCGATCCGCCGCGAGATCCCGCTGCCGCTGATCATCCGTCCGTCGCGTACGCTCGGCGGCACCGGTGGCGGCGTTGCGACGAGCGAGGCGGAGTTCGCCGACATCGTGCGCTGGGGTCTCGCCGCATCGCCGACGCGCGAGGTGCTGGTCGAGGAGTCGATCGCCGGTTGGAAGGAGTTCGAGCTCGAAGTGATGCGCGACGGCAAGGACAACGTCGTCATCGTCTGCTCGATCGAGAACTTCGACCCGATGGGCATCCACACCGGCGACTCGATCACGGTCGCGCCGGCGCAGACGCTGACCGACAAGGAATACCAGCTGATGCGCGACGCCGCGATCCGCATCATCCGCGAGATCGGCGTCGACACCGGCGGCTCGAACATCCAGTTCGGCGTGCATCCCGAGAACGGCCGGCTCGTCGTCATCGAGATGAACCCGCGCGTGTCGCGCAGCTCGGCGCTCGCCAGCAAGGCGACGGGCTTCCCGATCGCGAAGATCGCCGCCAAGCTCGCCGTCGGCTACACGCTCGACGAGATCCCGAACGACATCACGCGCGAGACGCCGGCCTGCTTCGAGCCGACGATCGATTACGTCGTGACCAAGATCCCGCGCTTCACGTTCGAGAAGTTCCCGGCGGCGCGCGACGTCCTCGGACCGCAGATGAAGTCCGTCGGCGAGGCGATGGCGATCGGGCGCACGTTCAAGGAGTCGCTGCAGAAGGCGATGCGCTCGCTCGAGATCGGTAGTCACGGCTTCGAGCCGACGAGCGTCGATCTGCGCGACCGCGACGCGCTGAAGGCGCGGCTCGCCGTCGCCAGCGCCGACCGTCTGTGGGTGATCGGCGACGCGTTCCGCGCCGGCTTGTCGGTCGAGGAGGTCTACGAGGCGACGCGCGTCGATCCGTGGTTCCTGCGCAACGTCGAGGAGATCATCGCCTTCGAGAGCCGCGTGCTCCGGCCTGGACTCCTCACGCTGACGGACGACGCGTCGGATGGCGGGTTCCTCGGTGGCGCAAGCGGCGGCGTCCTCGACGCCGCGAAGCGTCTCGGGTTCTCAGACGTCCGCATCGCGACCGTGACCGGCACCAGCGAGGATGCGGTGCGCGCCGCGCGCGAGCGCGCGGGCATTGCGGCAGTCTACAAGCGCGTCGACACCTGCGGCGCCGAGTTCATGGCGCACACGCCGTACTTCTACTCGACGTTCGACGACGAGGACGAGACCGACGCCGGGCGCCGCAAGAAGATCATGATCCTCGGCGGCGGCCCGAACCGCATCGGCCAGGGCATCGAGTTCGACTACTGCTGCGTGCACGCCGCGTTCGCGCTGCGCGAGGACGGCTTCGAGACGATCATGGTCAACTGCAACCCCGAGACCGTCTCGACCGACTACGACACGTCGGACCGGCTGTATTTCGAGCCGCTCACTTTGGAAGATGTTCTCGCGATCGTCGCGCGCGAGCGTCCCGACGGCGTCATCGTCCAGTTCGGCGGCCAGACGCCGCTCAAGCTCGCCGTGCCGCTGGAGCGCGCCGGCGTGCCGATCATCGGCACCAGCCCCGACTCGATCGACCGTGCCGAGGACCGCGAGCGCTTCGACGAGGTACTACGAAAACTGGAGCTGCTGCGACCGGACAACGGCATCGCGCGCTCAGACGCCGAAGCGATCGTCGTCGCCGACCGCATCGGCTATCCGGTGCTGGTGCGCCCATCGTACGTCCTCGGCGGCCGCGCGATGGAGATCATCTACGAGCCGCACGACCTCGAGCGCTACGTGCGGCGTGCCTTCGCCGCGTCGCCCGACCGTCCGCTCCTCATCGACCGCTTCCTCGAGGACGCGGTCGAGATGGACGTCGACGCCGTGAGCGACGGGCGCGACGTCGTGATCGGCGGCATCATGGAGCACATCGAGCGCGCCGGCGTCCATTCCGGTGACAGCGCGTGCTCGCTGCCGCCGACCTCGATCGACGCCGAGGTGCAGGCGGAGATCCGCCGTCAGACGGTCGCGCTCGCGCGCGAGCTCGGGGTCGTCGGCCTCATGAACGTGCAGTACGCGGTGCAGCGCCGGGAGGTGTACATCCTGGAGGTGAACCCGCGCGCGTCGCGTACGGTACCGTTCGTCAGCAAAGCGATCGGTGTGCCGCTCGCGAAGATCGCCGCGCGCGTCATGGCGGGGCAGACGCTCGCCGAGCTCGGTTTCACGCGCGAGATCGTCCCGCCGCACGTCAGCGTCAAGGAGGCGGTGTTTCCGTTTTTGAAATTCCCCGGCGTCGACACCGTGCTCGGGCCGGAGATGAAGTCGACCGGCGAGGTGATGGGGATCGGCGACTCGTTCGGACAAGCGTTCGCGAAGGCGGAGCTTGCCGCGGGCACGGTGCTGCCGCAGACCGGCAGCGTCTTTGTGAGCGTCCGGTCGGAGGACCATGCGGATGCCGTCCCCGTCGCGCGCCGACTGCGCGACCTCGGGTTCACGCTCGTCGCGACGCGCGGCACTGCGGGTGTGATTGCCGCCGCCGGCATCGCCGTCGAGGTCGTGAACAAGGTGTTCGAGGGCAGCCCGCACGTCGTGGACGCCCTCGACGCCGGCGCGATCGCGCTCGTCATCAACACCCCGCAACCCGACGCGCAATCGCTGCGCGACTCGTTCTCGATCCGCCGCACGGCTCTCGAGCGGAAGATCCCGTACTTCACGACGATCGCCGGCGCGCAGGCTGCCGCGGAGGCGATCGCGGTCCTGCGCGCGGGGCCGTTGAGCGTGAAGCCGCTGCAGGATTACCACCGCTCGCTCCGCTGAGCGCGTCCCGTCTGCCACGCACGGTTCGCGGAACGCGCACCGATTTGCACACGCCGTACGAACGGCGCGCCCGAATTGCGCGCAGCTGAGGCGGCGGGCGCACTTCAAGATGCCCACGGTCTCTGGTGGCTGGTTCAGACCGCGGCTGCACGAAGAACACGCACGGAATTGCAGTCGCAGGCCACACGAGAACACGCACGGGATTGCAGTCGCACCCGACCCAAGAAACGCGCACCGAATTGCACGGCACGACGTGGCCGACCCTGCGGTCTGTCTTCGTCATCGCGAGCGCCGCCCGTGCGAGCCGTTCTTTGTCACTGTCACCGCGGGCCGACACTCGTGTCGTCCTCCCGAACCCCGGCTGCGCATCACCAACGGGATGCGCACCGAATTGCACGCCGCGCGAGGGCGCGCACCAGACTGCGTGTTCGGTGGATTGGCGAGTTCCCATCGGCGCTGATTACCGCTGTAGGATTCCAAGCGGCGTCCAGCGAAAAACGCGCTCGCGCCGATACGTGCGCGCAGCTCACCGCGAATAGACACGCACGCATCCGAGACGTGACCGCGAGCCCCGCGTCGTTCGGACGCCGATAGGGCGAAGAATAGGCGAAACTGATGCCTTTGTCAAGCACGGCATCGTCAGCCGAGCGCGACCAGGCTCGTCATCGCTGAAGTCGTCCGGGGCGACCTCAGCGTGGGAACGCGATAGCCACGTCGATACGAGTCGTCGTACTTTTCCTTGTCGCCGTGAGGGGGCGCGCCCTATAGTTCGCCGTCCGTGACGTCAGCACCACGATGATCTACACGCATGTCCTAGATCGCGGTCCAGGGGCGGTTCGGTCGCCGGCTGATAGTCTCGCGACACGTGACGAAGCGCGCGAAGTGAGACCGACCCAGCTACTGCCGCGATACCCTGCGGCGCCGCGCAGGCTAACGCCGCCGGAGGAGACCTGAGTGGCCCGGATTAAGCAACGAGAAAGGCGGCAAGAAGTTCACGACACGCGTCAACGAAGCGCGGTGTTACACT
>JBGPOW010000243.1:0-6525 GCA_041488235.1 Binatia bacterium | reverse complement strand
GCGTCGTCGCTGCAGTTCGTCCGCAAGCTGAGCGGCTTCACGCGGCCGTCGAAGGCGAACGATCTCGCCTTCGCGCGCGCGGTGGATCAAGTCACGCACGCGGCGCGGGAGCTGCTCGCGTCGCTCGTCACCAACGCTCCGTCGCGCGATCGCGAGATCGAGGCGTCGAAGCGCCGTGCGAAAGCGGGCGAGCGTTTTCGCCGCGTTGCCCAATCGACTTGATCGGGACGTCACCGCCAGAATGCGCGGCATGCGCTGCATTCAGATCACACGCGCGAAGGGACCGTTCGAGATGGTCGAGCGCGACGCGCCCGAGCCCGGCGCCGGGTTAGTGCGCGTCCGAGTCGAGGCCTGCGGGATCTGCCACAGCGACTCGCTGACGAAGGAAGGGCTCTGGCCGGGTATTCGCTACCCGCGCATCCCGGGGCATGAGGTCGCCGGAACCGTCGACGCGATCGGGCCGGGTGTCGCCGGTTGGAAAACGGGGCAGCGGGTCGGCGTCGGCTGGCACGGCGGGGAGTGCGGGCATTGTGATCCGTGCCGTCGCGGCGATTTCTTCGGCTGCCAGATCGCGCTTCAGGTGACGGGAATCACCTACGACGGCGGCTACGCCGAATACATGATCGCGCCGGCTGAAGGTCTGGCGCGCATCCCGGACGAGCTGTCGGCGGTCGAGGCCGCGCCGCTGATGTGCGCCGGCGTGACGACGTTCAACGCGCTTCGCAACAGCGGCGCGCGCGGCGGTGACGTGGTTGCGGTGCTGGGAGTGGGCGGGCTCGGCCACCTCGCCGTGCAGTTCGCCGCGAAGATGGGATTCGAGACCGTTGCGATCGCGCGTGGGACCGACAAGGAGGCGCTCGCGCGCCAGCTCGGCGCGCGGCACTACGTCGACAGCCGGGCGCAGGACGTCGCCGCGGAGTTGCAGAAGTTGGGTGGTGCGGCGGTCGTGCTCGCCACCGTGACGGATGCCAAGGCGATGAGCGCCGCCCTCGGCGGCTTGGGCCTCCGCGGAACGCTGATGGTCGTCGGCGCTCCGCACGAGCCGCTCGAAGTGCCTGCATTCATCCTCATCGCGGGGTGCCGCTCGGTTCTCGGCTGGTACTCCGGTACGTCCATCGACTCGCAGGACGCCCTCGAGTTCAGCGTGCTCTCCGGGGTCCGCGCGATGACGGAGGTCTTTCCACTCGAGCGTGCATCGCAGGGGTACGAGCGCATGATGAGCGGAGAGGCACGGTTTCGCGCCGTCCTCACGACCGGACGTTGAGCCCGCGCGTCACGCCGGCGGCTTCTGCCAGCGTCGCGTCATCATCGCCGGCCGATCCAGCGCTCGTAGATCTCGCTGATCGGCACCGGGTGCAGGTAGTGGAGCTCGTGCTTGACACCGACGGCGGCGTGAGAAGTTGATTGGGACGTGCGCCACTGAACACCGGCAAATCGGCGCGCCGACTGGAGGGAGTCGCATGACGGAGAGCCAGCTGCCTGCCGCGCAACGCATGTTCCCGTTTCTCTACGTCGACGACGTGAAGACGTATCTCGAGTTCCTGCACCGCGCGTTCGGGTTCGAGACCCGCATCTACGAGGTCGACGCCGACGACCCCGATCACGTCCACGCGGAGACGGGTTTCGCCGACGCGGTGGTCATGATCGGTCACGCGAGTGCGAAGTGGGGCACCACCTCTCCGCGGCGACTCCCCGCGTTGGAGAGCGGCATCTACGTCCTCGTGGACGACGTCGACGCGCATTGCGGTCGCGCGCGCGCCGCCGGCGCGACGGTCGAGACCGAGCCGGCCGACATGCCGTGGCGCCACCGGATGTACACGGCACGCGATCCCGAAGGGCACCAGTGGTATTTCGCATCGACGGCCGCCTCTGCCGCGAGCCGGTGAAAAGCGAATGACGTCGACGGGGCTGCGCATCTTCGACGGCGCCGTGGCGATCGTCACCGGCGGCGCGTCGGGGATCGGCCGCGCGCTTTCGGAGGAGCTGGCGCGCCGCGGCGCCTGCGTCGTGCTCGCCGACCTCGACGCTGAGGTACACGAGGCCGCTGCCGCCATGCCGTCGGGGCCGGGACGCGCGGCGTCGGGATTCGTCCTCGACGTCACGGATTTCGTGAGCGTGCAGCGTCTCGTCGAGAACGTCGCGGCCGAGCACGGTCGCGTCGATTTCATGTTCAACAACGCCGGCATCGGCGTCGGCGGCGAGCTCCGCGATCACACGATCGCGGCGTGGAACCGCATCATCGACGTCAACGTCCGCGGCGTGGTGCACGGCGTGCAAGCGGCGTATCCGCTGATGCTGCGCCAAGGGTTCGGGCACATCGTGAACACCGCCTCGATGCAGGGGCTGATGCCGGGGCCGATGCTCGCGAGCTACTCCACGACCAAGCACGCCGTCGTCGGACTCTCGAAGGCGTTGCGTGTGGAGGCCGCGTCGGCAGGCGTGCGCGCGAGCGTGCTCTGCCCCGGCGTCATCCGTACGCCGCTCCTCTCCGGAGGCACGCACGGTATTTTCGTCGCCGCCATCCCCGAGCAGGAGCAGCGGGCTCGCGCGCGCCAGATGTTCGAGCGCCTGCGGCCGATGGACGTGCGGCGCTTCGCGACGAAGGTGCTCGATCAGGTCGCCCGCAATCGCGCGATCATCATCGTGCCGGCGTGGTGGAGGGCCTTCTGGTGGCTCGACCGGCTGTCGCCGGCGCTGAGTCTCTTTCTGGCCGAGCGCCTCGTCGAATCGACGCGTCGACAGCTCTTCGCTCCGAACGACGGCTGACGTGATCCGTCGGGCGGTACGCGCTTCGCTCGACCGCCGCCTCGCCCGCCGGCGGCGCAGTGACGTGGAAGATGGCCGAGGCGCTGATTGCCTGCCGAGCCAACTAGAGTCGCGCGGCGCCCGCTCGGAATCGGCGAGGCGGGCGCCGCGCTCGTCGTTACAGCGTGAGCGTGCCGGTGCGGATCAGGTACGCCAAGCGCTCGCGCTGCTCGGGATCGAGCATGGCGTGCAGGCGCTTCAACGCCTGCACGACGGCCTCGCGCAGGCGCTCGGCGCTCGCGACGCGGAGCTGCGCGGCTTGCTGCGCCGAGGGCTCGTCGAACTGCTCGCGCCCGAGAGCGTCGGCGAAGCTCGCGAGCGTGCGGCGGCCGTCGACCTCGGCCTGCGCGCGCTCGGTCTTCAAGTCGGCGAGGATCTTCGCCAGCTCGCCGACCTGCTTCTCGTCGAGCTCGAGCTTGTAGGCGAGGAAGCGCAGCGGTCTGCGAACGCCGAGTCCGGCGTCGCCGAACCGTCCGCTCGCCTCGTAGCCGGTCTCGCAGCCGCGGCGCGCGTACGATCCTTCGACGCCGCACCTGCCCGCGTGCACGCCGGCGTCGCCGCCGTAGTGCCGCACCTTCCACCAATAGAGCATGCCTGGATACATCGTGACCTCCACTGCCGAGGGAGTTGCCCGCTCGGCGGGTTTTCGAGCTCTCCTGGCGAAGAGCTCACGTGGGCGACATGCCTCACGTGGTAGCGAGACTAGCGCCGCGGCCGCGCTTTGGCGAGTGAGCGGAAGGTAGCGAGGACGACACTCGCCGCGGTCGGTGCTCGCCGGTTCAGCCGCGCTCGTCGCGGAACGTGACGTCGACGGTCATGCCGCTTTTCAAGCGCGGGTCGCCGGGGAGCGCCAGCTCGACCTCGACCACCTTCTCGTCGCGCCGCTCGCGCGGGTCGTCGGACTGGAGGTGCTTGCGTCCTACGGCGAGACCGACGCGCGTGACGGTGGCACTGAAGCGCTCGCCGGGGTAGGCCTCGAACGTCACCTCGGCGGACTCGCCCGCGCGTACGCCGGCGACGTCGGTCTCGGGGACTTCGGCACGCACCTTCAAGCGCGAGAGATCGGCGATGCGAAAGAGCGGCTCCGGTATCCCGCTCAGCAGTACGCCCTCGCCGACCTCCTTGAACTTCCGGACCATCGTGCCGGTGAAGGGTGCCTTGATCGTCGCGTAATCGAGGGTGACGCGCGCGAGATCGAGGGCGGCGGCGGCGCTCCGTGCTTCCGCCTCGACGCGATCGAGATCGCTCGCGGAGACGATCGCGTCGCGGTGGAGCCGGCGCATCCGCGCGAGCTCGTGCTCGGTGTTGACGGCGCGTGCGGCGGCGTCGCGCACCTTGGCTGCGAGGTCGCGGTCTTCGAGGCGCACCACCGGGGCGTCGCCCGCGATCGTGTCGCCTTCCTCGTACTCGATCGCCAGGATGCGCCCCGGCAGCTTGGAGATGACGTCGGCCTCGCGCCATCCCTCGATGCGGCCGGTCGCGACGACGTGCCGCTCGGGCTCGCTGTGAGCGGTCGGTGCGGCGGTGGCGAGGCCGTCGCCGTCGCGCCGACACGCGCTCGCGAGGAGCGCGATGCTAACCAAGAGCGCGTGAATCCGACGCGTCCGCATGGATACCCTCGCTGAGCACGCCGTCCTCCATCCACAGGATGCGATCGACGGCGGCGCGGATACGATGGTCGTGTGTGACGATCACCGCGGCCGCGCCGCGCTTGTGGACGTGCGTGCAGATGAGATCGATGACGAGCCGTCCGCTCACCGAATCGAGGGCGCCGGTCGGCTCGTCGGCGAGGATGAGCGCCGGTGCCGGGGCGAGCGCGCGCGCGATGGCGACGCGCTGCTGCTCGCCGCCGCTCAAGTCGCGCGGCAGAGCGTGCGACCGTGGTGTCAGCCCGACCTCGCCGAGCGCGTCGGCGGCGCGCGCACGTGCCGCCGACGCCGCGATGCCGGAGAGCACGAGGCTGAGCTCGACGTTCTCGAGCGCGGTGAGCGCCCGCAGGAGATTGAACTTCTGGAACACGAATCCGAGACGCGTGCGCCGCAGGCGCGCCAACGCCGCGGGCGAGAGCGCGGCGAGATCTTGCCCAGCGATCGCTGCCGCGCCACCGTCGGGTGCGAGGAGGCCGCCCATGATCGAGAGCAGGGTGGATTTGCCGCTTCCGGAGGGACCCATGATCGCGACGACTTCGCCCGGCGTGACCGCGAGCGTCGCGCTCCGCACGGCGTGGACGATCGTCGCGCCTTCGCCGAAGCGGCGGCTCACCCCCTCGAGCGCGAGCACCGGCGGGGAGACCGCGTCGGGGAGGGCGCGCTGATGCGCGGAGGCGGTCACGTGCGGAACACCAGCGCAGGCTCGAGCTTCCACACCCGCCGTACTGACGTCGCGGCGGCGACGACGCACGCGAGCCATGCCACCACGACCGTCGCTGCGACCAGGCGCGGCGCAAAGATCGCCTCGAGCCCGCGTGCGCGCGCGAGCGCGACCACGAGCGCGCCGAGGGCGCAACCGGGAAGCGCTCCGACCACGCCTGAGATCAAGCCTTGAACGATGACGACTGCCGCGAGCCGCACGTTGCTCATGCCCATCGCCTTCAACGTGCCGTACTCGGAGAAGTGCTCGTTGGTCGCGGCGTAGATCGCCTGGCTCACGATCACTGTCCCGACGGCGATCGCGAGCGACGACGTGAGGAGAAACCCGATGCCCATCCCGGTCTCGAACATCCAGTACCGGCGGGTGCGGGCGCTGAAGCGCGCGCGTGAGAGGACGTCGAGGTGGCGGAGTCGCGCGCGCAGCGCCGCGATCGTCGCCGCGCCCGACGCGCCGGGTGCGAGGCCGGCGACGACGTACACGGTGTCGTCGGGGCCGACGTAGCCGGTGAGCGCCCGCGCCGTCGTGAGCGACGTGAAGACGAACGGGACGGTCGTGAACGAGGTGATGCCGCGGGTCGTCGCCGCGACGCGCACCCGCTGGTCGCGGATCTCGCGATGATCGCCGACGTGAAAGGCGCCGAGCTTCTCCATCGCCGATTCGTCGAGCGCGACGCGGCCGGGAATCGCGAGCTCGTCGAGCGTCCCGGCGACGACTCGCCACGGCGCGCCGACGCGTGCCGCGGTGTCGAAGCCGATCACCTCGAGCTGCTGCATGCCGCCGTCCGGATGCCGGAGTTGCGTCCACCCGACGACCAGCTCGCGCGCCCAGGCGATGCCGGATGTGCTCCGCACGACCGCCAGCGTCCGTTGCGGCATGAGCTGCCCCCACTGGAAGTTCCCGGTGTTGCGGGCCATCACCCAGATGTCGCCCGGTGTGTGATCGACGATCTGCGACGCGTTTTCGGTGAGGCCGACGAAGAGCCCGAGCTGGACGAGCACGAGCGCCACCGAGAAGCAGACTCCGGCCGCGATCGCGACGAAGCGGCGTTGGTCGTAGAGCAGGTTGCGTCGGGCGATGCGCGTCAACATGGCGAGCACGATCCTACGACTCCCGGCCGCGTCGAGTCCTGATGAGGACGTGATGATTTCCTGCGGACCGCACGGAAAAAGCCGGTTGCCGCGCTGCGTTCGCTCGCGTCGGCACCGGCCGTAGGCTAGGCGACGAAAGGGTCGCCACCATGAGTGAGCTCACCGTCTACGGTCTCGCGCGGAGCGTCTACACGCGCATCGTCCGCCTCGTGCTCGAGGAAAAGGGACTCGCCTACACGCTCGAGGAGGTCGAGATCTTCGG
>JBGPOW010000242.1:0-6580 GCA_041488235.1 Binatia bacterium | reverse complement strand
GGCGCGCTTCACGATGAAGCCGCCCTTGGCGCCGACCGGGACGATCACCGCGTTCTTCACCGTCTGCGTCTTCATCAGGCCGAGGATCTCGGCGCGGAAATCGTCGTGACGGTCGCTGAAGCGGATGCCGCCGCGCGCGATTCTCCCGGCGCGCAGGTGCACGCCTTCCATGTGCGCGGCGTGCACGTAGATCTCGAAGAGCGGCCGCGGCTTCGGCAGCGCTTCGATGCGGGTACAGTCGAGCTTGATGGCGACGTAGTCGCCGCCGCGCGCGCGGACGGCGTAGAAGTTGCTGCGCACCGTCGCGTCGACGAGCTCGCAGAGCGCGCGTAGGGTCCGGTCCTCGCCGATGTTCTCGACGTCATCGAGGCTCGCGACGAACGCGCGATGCGCGGGCTCCGCCTGCGCGCGCTCGACGTCGGGGCGGAAGCGCGCCGCGAAATAACGCACCAGTGCGGCGGCGCATTGCGGATGGCGGACGAGCGACTGCGAGAGCGCGCGGCGGCTCGGCGCGACGCCGATCTGGAACGCGGAGTTGCAGTACGTCCGCAGAAGGTCGACCTCCTCCCACGCGAGCGCGGCGGAGAGCACGAGCTGGTTCAAGGCGTCGCTCTCGACGGCGGCGGCGCGGACGGCCGTCAACGCCGCGAGGAGCCGGTCGCCGTCGCGGCGGACGTCGACGCGCGTCGCCGCGGCGGTCTGCACGAGAAACGTGTGCAGGTACGCCGCGCCGCCGTCGAGCGCGGGAATCGTCACCGCGCTTTCCGCGAAGACGCGCAAGCCGAGATCCTCGAGCACGGGGACGAGATCGGAGAGTACGAGCTGCTCGCGCAGGTACAGGCGGAGCGCCGTGAAGCGGTCGTCGCCGCCGATCGGGTTCACGACGTCGCAGCTCGCGGTGGCGCCGCCGCGCAGCGTCTCGAAATGCCGCACGTCGTTGACGGCGGCGGGAATCTCGGTTGCCGCTTTGTACTGCTCCGGAAAGACCCGGCTGTAGCGCTCGGCGAGCTCGGCGCCGCGCCCGGAGCCGTGGAGGGCGATCAAGCGCTCGGCGAGGCGATCGTCCCAGCCGCGCGCGAGCTCGGCGATCTCTTGGCGGAGCTCCTCCCAACGGACCCGCTGGACCTGCTCGCGCGGCGCGTGGAGGAAAAAGTGGAGCCGCGCTTGATCGCCCTCGCCGAGCGCCAGATGGTAGTCGAGGACTTGGCCGCCGAAGCGTGCCGCGAGCGCCTCTTGGACGCGGGCGCGAAGCGCGCCGGAAAATTTGTCGCGCGGCATGATCACCATGACGGCGACGCCGCGCTCGAGCGCGTCGGGTCGAATGGTGACGTGAACGTCCTTCGCGCCGTGGGCGCGAATCGTCTCGATATCGGCGCGTACCGCCTCGACCGGCGCTGCGAAGAGCTCGGTCTTCGGCATGCTGTTGAAGATCGCGACGATCTCCTTGTAGTCGTGCGAGCCGGGGACGATGTGCTCGGCGCGCAGGATCTGCGCCAGGCGCCGGCGCAGGACGGGAATCTCCGCCGACTCCTCCGCGTAGGCCTTGCTGGTCAAGAGGCCGAGGAAGCGGTGCTCGCCGCAGATCTTTCCGTTTGCGTCGAGGCGTTTCACCCCGACGTAGTCCATCCGTACGTGTCGGTGCACGGGGGCGTAGGCGGAGGTGCGAGCGACGCTCAAGAGCGGCCCGCCGACGAGACGACCACGCACCGGCTCGGCGACGTCGGCGACGGCCGTCGGTGTGGCGTAGTGCGACCGCTGCTCGTCGCGCAGGAGGCCGAGCCCGGAGCCGGGATCGATCTGCACGGTGACAGCGCCGTCCCGGTCGACGAAGGAGAGGCTGCGCGCGCCGAGGAACACGTAGCCGCCGCGCACGAGCCAGCGCAGAAACTCCTGCACCTCGCGCACCTCGTCGTCGCGGATGGCGCCGGCGTAGCGCTCGACCTCTTGCGCCACGGCTTCGGCGCGCGCGGTCATCGCCGCGAAGTCATCGGTCACGAGCAGGACGTTCGCGAGTCGCTCGCGCACGCCCGCGGCGAGAGCGGCGAGGCGGTCGTCCGGCAGCGGTGTGAGAACGGCGTGCACGAAGGACTGCCGTGCCTGCCCGTTCGCAACCCGGCCGTCGTCGCGGACGACCCGGTCGTCGCGGAGGACGACGTCGTCGCCGAATACCGGGTGCAGCAGATGACGAACCTCGACGCTCTCGCTGCGAAAGTACTCGCGCACCGTGTCGACGATGAAGGGGCGGTCGGGCATCACCGTCTCCACGACGGCGCTCGTCGCCTCCCAGCCCTCGACGGCGAACGTCGGCGTGAACGTGCGTACGCGCGGCGCCGGACTCTGTTCGACGAGGAATCGATGGGCGTTCGCGACGAGCGCGACTGCCTCCTCGTCGCCGAGCTCGGCGAGGTACTCGATTCCCTGCTTCGTGAAGAGTGCCGCCGCGAAACGCTCGATCGGCGCCGCGGCGCCGCCGAACTTCGCACGCACCAGGCCGAGCACCCGCGCCAGTCGAGCGGAGCTTTCGGGCTCGCCGAGCTCCGTCATGCCGAGAGCGCCCGGACGAGCGTCCGTGGGCCGGCGCTCCAGCCGTCGGCGACGAGCGCATCGGCGAGGGCGCCGCCGGCGGGTGCGCCGCTCTCGAGCTGCACCTCCAGGCGGCCGCAGCCGCGAGCGAGGGCGCGGGCTCGCGCGCACTCTAGGAGGACGCGCGCGGCGTCGATTGCGCCGTGCAGCTGTCGCACGACCGCCGCCGGCGCGCCGAGGCCGCGCACGTAGACGATCACCGCGAGGCCGACGAGCACGTCATCGTCGCGCTCGGCGAGGTAGAGATCCTCACGCAACGTCGAGACGAGCCGGCGCCAACGCTTGCGCTCGCGCGGCGTCGGCGTGTCCGCGGTGCCGAGGAGTGCGCGCACGCGGTCGAGGTCGTCACGGCGCGCGCGTCGCACCCGCAAACGGGCGTCCATCGGGCGCTGTTTACCAACTGCCGCCGGCGTGGGCCAGCGCGACTGCGCGGCGAGCCCGCGCGCGAGCGATCAGCGCGGCTGGCGGCAGCTCACGTGCGTGCGGCGGCGGTTCGTGGTGCAGCGCCCGAGGCCGAAGTAGCTCGCCGGGTCGACTTGCAGCTGGATACGCAACGACGGGACGTCGCTTCCCGCGAGGTCGAGATGTTTCGCCGCGAGTGTCAGGTCGTAGTGGACGCCGTCGCGCGACTTCAGAGTCACGCGTGTCAGCCCGCCCTGGAGCAGTCCGCCCGCGTCATGGAAGAGGAGCTGGGTACCGGAACGGTTCGCCTTCCAGCTGCCGCTCGGCACGGTCACAGAGGTGATTTGGCTGCCGCCGGCGTCGGCGAGCGCGAGCGTCACCGGCTCGCCCGCGATGTCGGTCATCGAGCGCGCGCTCGCGACCGTGAACCGCCCGTGCAGGCGCAGGCGGTCGTCGTCGGCCAGCGGATCGCGCCCGAACGTGACGTTCATGCTGACGACCGCGAGGCCGGCGCACGCGGTCGCCGGATCCTGCGTCGGATTGGCGATCGCGACGCAGTTGTCGCAGGCGTCGCCTACGCCGTCGCCGTCGCTGTCGGTTTGCGTCGGGTTCGCGACGGCGGGGCAGTTGTCGTCGGCGTCGGGCACGCCGTCACCGTCGGAGTCCGGCGGAGCTGGGGTCGGCTGCGGCTTCGGTGTCGGCGTCAGGGTCGCGACCGGAACGCCGGTGTCGGGGTAGATGAACGTCGCGCCGGCAATGTCGTCCGGCATGACGGTCGCGCCGCGGCCGTCGAAGTGCGCGAAGGCGTACATCGTCGCGGTCTGGTCGGTCGAGTGCGCGAGACCGATCGTGTGCCCGAGCTCGTGCGTCAGGATCTCTGCGAGGTTGATCGCGTTCCAGAAGGCGCAGGCGTTCCAGCCGTTGTTGACCGTGATGTCGCCTTCGACGATGCGGTTGAACACGGTGTCGTTCACGGTGGTCGTCTCGCCGTTCGCGCAATAGCCGCCGACGGCGAGAATGCCGGCGCAGCCCGACGGGTCGCTGACGGAGCCCGACGGGTCGCTGAACACGATCGTGTTCTTGCCGTCGCAGCCGCCGCTTGGCGCCCCGGTGATCGTGCCGCCGTCCTCGAGGACGATCGACGCCGTCGGGATGTTCGTCCACGCGGCGAGCGCGTCGTCGACGGCGTTGCGCGACGCGGTCGCGCCGATCTTCGGATCCCCCGCCGCGTCCACCTTGTACACGACCGGCAGGCCCTCGTCAGGCTCGAACCAGCGCACGTTGTTGAAGAGCTTGAAGCCGGCCGACGACGTGGTGAGGCGCTCGTCGGCGGAGAAGACGGGCGCGGTCGCCAGCGGCTGGCGCATCGCCGGCACCGGCTGGCTGCGGACGATCGCGCGCAATCGGCTGCGAAACGCGTTCGCCGGGCGGCGGTCGTCGGGCGGGCGGCTCTGCAGCGCGCGTCCCGGTATGATGACGTCGGCGTCCTCGATCGGCCGCATCGCGACGTCCTCTTGTGTCGCCGCGTCGTGGACGATGCTGAACTTTCCGAGCGCCATCTGCGTCGTGCGCAGCATGCCCTCCGCATCGACGCGCAGGAACGCGATCACCGACTCGCCGACCGTGTAGGTCGGATTCCCGAAGAGCCACTGCTCGACGTCGCCCACGCGCCCGCCGCGCTCGCGAATCGTGACGTCGCCGAGCGGCACGTATCCTTTCAGCACCTCGTCGGGCTGGACGGTGATGAAGCTTTCGACGCCGCCGTCGGCAGCGCGCATCGCACGCACGGCGGTGACGGTGCCGGCGACGATCGCGTCCGAGGTGAGCGCGAGCTCTTCGTCGCTCATCATCACGATCGTCGTCGAGCGCGCGGGGCTCGAGAGCAGCGCGATCAACGCCAGGATCGCAGCGACGATACGAAGCGACGCCTTCAGATCCGCGGAGAGACGAGGCACGACAGCGACGGATCAGCAAGGCAAGTGCCACGGGGAATCGGACGCAAGTGGCCGTTCCGCGCGGTGTCCGTCGCGTCCGCTGCGCGACGCGCGTGGCGCCTGTCACGGCAATGACGCCACCCGGCAAGGCGCTGACCATGGCGCCATGCGACGTCCCATGCGCTTCGTGCCGAGGTCGGCCGTCGCGGTGCGGCAGGCGCGGCTCGAATTGCGCAATTGCTACTGGCCTAGAGATACGGCTAAACACCCACGGCATGGGATCCACGGGTGGCGCCGACCCCGCGAAGCTCCAGGTGACCGTCCTCGGTTCCGCAGACGCCTTCTGTAACGGTCCGAACCTGAACGCCGCGTATCTGTTCGAGTCGCCGCGCTCGACCTTTCTCCTCGATTGCGGGCCGACGATCCTGTTCGCGACCAAGAACCAAGGAATCGATACCGCGCGTATCGATTTCGTCATCATCAGCCACTTCCACGGCGACCATTACGCCGGGCTGCCGTTCCTACTGTTGGAATACATGTACGAACGGCCGCGCACCCGGCCACTCTTGATTCTCGGTCCGGCGGGCATCGAGGATCGGGTGCGGTCGCTGTTTCACCTGCTCTACCGCGACGTCGGCTCGCAGCCGCTGCCGTTCGAGCTGCACTTTCGCGAGCTCGTACCCGAGCAACGCACGGCGGTCGCGGACGTCGAGATATTGCCCGTCCGCGTGCCACACCAAGACGACGAAACGGCGCTCGCGGTGCAGCTCGAGGCCGGCGGCGCGCGCGTGCTCTACAGCGGCGACACGCCGTGGATGGACCGCTTCCTCGATCTGGCCAGCGGTGTCGATCTCTTTCTCTGCGAGTGCACGGGCTACGACGACTCGCTCGGACGGCACATAGACTTCACCACGTTGCAGCCGCTGCTCGGCCGCATCGCGTGCCGCCGGCTCGTGCTGATGCATCTCGGCCGCGAGATGCGCGCCCGCGCCGCTGCGCTCGGCGTCGAGTGCGCGACCGAAGGCTTGGTCATCCGCGTGTAACCGTCAGCGCCGCGTCCCGATCGGCGGTACGCGCGCGCCACGCGGCGGTGCCGCGCCGGGCGCGCCCGGGCGCACCAGAACCGAGCCTTGCTCTTCCTCGCGCGCGCGTGCGGCGTCCTCCTCGAGCAGGACGGCGAAGCTGCGACGCGTGAGCTCCTCGAAAAACGCGATGCCCTCGCCGCCGGTCGTGCTCGCCGCGAGCGCGCGCGCTGTCGCGAGCGCGACGATCGCGAGCGGGCGGCGCGCCGTGGCGTCGAGGTAGTAGGCCATTTCTTCCAGGCGTCGGCGGTACGCGCTGCCGGCGTCGCCGGCGAAGAGCTCGCGCAGTGCGCGCGCGACGACGGCGCGCACCCGCTCCTCCTGCTGCGGCCGGCTGAGGACGAGCGGGCTCTCACGGACCGCCGCGATCTCGCCGACGTACGCGGCGAGCGCCGGCCGCTCGAGCCGCCACGTCGTGAACTCGACCTCATCGAGGAGCCGCGCGCCGTCCGCGACGCTCGCGACGGCGTCGCCGGCCTCGCCGAGGACGCGCGCCGCGAGCGGCGGATCGCGCGGCGTCGGCTCGGCGCTCGTCAGCCGCGCGCGGAAGGTCGGGTACTCGCCGACGCCCGCCGTGCC
>JBGPOW010000241.1:0-6623 GCA_041488235.1 Binatia bacterium | reverse complement strand
GCTGCCGTCGAGCACGATGCCGACGTCCTCCTCGCCGGCGACCGCCGCTTGCACGCTCTCGCGCACGAGGCGTCCGAGCACGACGCGATCGGCGGCACGATCCCCGCTCGGTTGTGCGCTCGCGTGGTCCCAGAAGCTCTCGCCGCGCGGTCGCGAGCCGCGGACGCGCACGAAAGTGCCCGGTGGCAGCGCGCGCACCGTCGGCGCCATCGTGAGCGGCTCGGGAACGTAGCCGAGCGCGAGAAACGCCGTGATCGCCGGCGGCGCGATCGGCGACCCCGGAACCAGCGCGTGCACCTCCGAGGCGAACGCGAAGCGCTCCGCGCCGTCGACGACGAAGAGCGGCTTCTCGCCGAAGCGGTCGCGTCCGAGGACGAGCTGACGCTGCTCGCGATCCCACAGCGCGAACGCGAACGCCCCTGTCAAGCGCTCGAACGCGCTCACGCCCTCGTGCTCGTACAGGTGCAGGATCACCTCGCTCCCGGACGAGGATCGGAAGCGGTGGCCGGCGCCGATCAGCTCGAGACGCAGGTCGGCGGCATTCGCCGGCTCACCGTCGGCGACGAGCCAGAGCGTTCCGCTCTCGTTGCGGAGCGGCTGCAGGACCGCCTCGCCGCCAGGTCCTTCGCTGGCCCGATGCGCGAGCCCGATCGATGCGTCGTACGCGATCGCCATCCCGCCTTCGATCGGCGCACGCCGTCGCATCGCATCGCCCGCGCTCGCGAGCGCCGCCGCGAGCGCTTCGCGGTCGACGTCGGCGGTTCGCGAGAGGATCCCGGCGATCGCCGCCATCAGCGCACCTGCCGCCGGCACGGCGGGAGCGTTGGCGCCTGCGTCCCCAGCCGTGCAGATCCGCAAAGAATCTTCGCGCCGTCGCCGCGGTGCACGACGGGCACGACCGCGCGAGCGCCATCCGCGACTCTGTGCGCTCTGCGCGGTTCCGATCGCAGCACGCGTCCGCGAAAATCGTAGCGCCGACGGCCGTCGGAGGAGGCGCGCGACGCCGTGTCGGGAGGCCGCTCAGCGGCGTGACGACGGTCGCCGTCGCGGTGGCACCCCTGTTGCTCGATGACGGTGGCGACGCGGCAACCTCCACCTCCCACGACGCTCCTTGCCCCGACTCCGAGCCGCGTCGTCGCCGCGGCCGCGATCGAGCATCGCGGCCGCGGCATCACGAAGCTCCGCACGAAGCGTTGGAAAACGTGCGCCGACACGCGGCGCTCCACGCACCCGTCATCCTCATCCACCACTCCACCTCTGCGCGCTGAATCTCGCTCTTCGCGTATGGAAGACTAGCTCCGCGAAGTCAAGGAAATTCGCGGCTATGCGAGGTGGACGGCGATCGTGAGGATGCCGCCGAGGCCGAGACCCCAGAGAAGGTCCTTGCGGACGTTCGCCTCCGGGCCCTGGCTGCTCTCGGTCGCGAATGCGCCGACCAAGAAGAAGACGGAGAGCGCGCCGATCGCCCACAGCGTGCCCGGCACGGTCTCGCCGTTGCGGGCGAGCGTCGCTTGCTGCGAGATCGTGAAGACGATGACGAAGGCGAGCGCGATGCCGACGATGCGGAGCGCGCGACCTGCCTTCGTCATCTCACGGGGTCACTCGTCGACGACGTGCGCCGAGCGGGCGATGCGCAGCATCTCTTGCGCTTCTTTGTCGCCGGAGGCGGCGCGCTTCTCCCAGTTCTTCTTGCGCCAGGGCTTCGCGACGTACTCGTCGAGCCCGACGACGAGGAAGCTGAAGCCGAGCACGATCGCGATCGATGAATAGAGACCGAGTTCCATAGCCGTCCTTATGCCCGCTTCGCCGCGGCGGCTTGCGCCTGCGTCTGGGTGTAGTGCGCTTCTTTCATGATGAACTTCGGCTTGAAGCTGATGATCAAGATCGGCAGCAGCGTCTGCGAGCCGACGTAGCTGATGCCCATCCAGATCGCCAGCAAGAGGCCCATCTCGGCGTTGAAGCGGATGTTCGATGAGGTCCAAAAGGCGGTGCTGACGATCATCGTCACCGCGGTGAAGGTCACCGCCTTACCGGAGGTGACGAGCGCCTCGCGCGTCGAATCGACGAGATCGCCCTTGATGCGGATCTCCTCGATGATCCGGCTCACGATGTAGAGACCGTAGTCGATCCCAAAGCCGACGCCGACGGTGACGAGCGGCAGCGTGTGGATGTTCACGCCGATGCCTTGGACGGCCATGTAGGCGTTGACGATGATGTTCGAGGCGATGAGCGGGCCGAGGAGATAGAAACCGCAACTGAACGAGCGGTAGGTGAAGAGCAGGATCACCCAGATCGTGAAGAAGCCGAGAAAGTTCATCAGGATGTCGTTGCGGACGAGCTCCTCGTTGGCGGCCGCGAGGACGCCGATCAGGCCGCCGGCGAGGCGGAAGGTCGCCTTGTCCATCGGATTCTCGGCGATGAACTTACGGCAGCGGGCGATGATGCGACGGATGTTGTCGCCTTGGTGGTTCCTCGCGAAGAACGTCACATGCGCCGTCGTGTAGCTCGGATCGACGTACTTGGCGGTCTCGGTCGGCGGCGATCCCGAGAAGAAGATGAAGAAGAGGCCACCGATGTCGGTCCAGCTGTCGGGGATGACGCGCCACTTGGGCTCGAGCTCGTGGAAGACCCCGTTCACGGCGCGGATGATGTCGGCAAGCGAAAAGCTGTAGCCGATTCCCGGATCGCGCTCGAGCTGACGCTGGAACTTCTCCATCGTGCGCAGCGTCTGCGGATCCTTCATCGCGTCCTTGTCGTGGCCTTCGGCGACGACGATGAGCGGCTCGACGCCGCCGAAGCTCTCCTGAATCTGCGTGTGCGAGACGTTGTACGGCGAGTTGGTGAAGACGAGCGGTGAGGCCGCCGTCGGATCGCCGATCGTCAAGCCTTGCATGAAGTAGAGGCCGATCGCCACCGCGATCGCCCACCCGCCAAGCGTCACCACCCTGCCCGTCGAGGACATCAATACGTGAGTGAATCTCTCGATCTGCTTGCGAAACCAGCCGCGCTCGCGCAGCACGACGAGCTCAGGCTCCGGCGCCTTCAGGTAGAAGTAGACAATCGGGTTCAGCAGCATCTCCGAGACGGTGATCGCCAGGATCCACCACGACGCGGTGATCGCGAGCTTCTGCAGCATCACGACCGGGACGAGAATGATGACGAGGACGCCGAGCGCGTCGGTGATGACGCCTGAGAACGTCGGCACGAAGAGCTCGGCGAACGACGCAACGATGGCACGCCGCTTGTTCCAGCCGCACTTCTGGAACTCCTCGTAGTAGCGGTCGTGCATCTGGATGGCGTGGCTGACGGCGCGGGCGGTGATGAGGAACGGCATGACCAGCATCAAGGGATCGAGCGCGAGGCCGATGAGATGGATGAAGCCCATACCCCAGAACGCGGCGATCAGGCCGGTCAACGTCGGACGCAGCGAGCCGCGCCAGTCGTGGAAATACATCCAGCGCAACACCCACTCGATGCAGTAGGTGACGACCAGGATCCAGAACACGTCGCCCGCGTAGCGATACACCCAGCCGTAGAGCCGCGGCTCGCCGGCGACGAAGATCGTGGTGTTCGCATCCTGGAAGGGATCGACGACCTTCGCGTTCACCTCGTCGAAGATCCGTTTGTAGTCGAGGCGGCCCTCGATGAAGTTGGCGCGGATGAGCGCCGACTTGTCGTCGAGCGAGACGATCAGACCGTAGACGTTCTCGGCGTTGTGGACGATGCGGCGGATGGAGTCGACCTCGTCCTGACCTTGCGGCGCGCGCAGCATGACCGGTTCGGCGCGCAGGGTACCGCCGGCCGCGACGCGCAGATGGCGCACGGTGCGGTGGCCGATCGACTCGATCTGGTTGTGGTTGACGCCGTACACCGTGTCCATGCCTTCCGTCATGCGGAAGATCTTCGTGAGGTTGTCTTTGGTGAAGATCGTGCCGTCCTTCACCTGCAGCATGACCACGATGTTGTTGGCGCCGCCGAAGGTGCCCGAGTACTTGTTGTGTACCTTCACGAACTCGTGCGTCTGCGGCAGCAGATCGCCGAAGCTCGTGACGAGCTTCAGCTGGAAGCTCCAGTAGGCGAAGAGCGCGGTGACCGCCAGCACGACGATCATCACCGGATTGCGCCACTCGATCAGCTTGTCGCCGAGCCAGTAGAGCGCGCGCTTGTCCTCGGGAACGTCGTAGTCGAGTGCCATGGATCCCCCGGTTATGGGTGGCGTCCGCGGACGCGCGTAGCGGCGTGAACGCGGAGAGCTATCGAAAGATCGTGAAAAATCGACGCAGGTGGGCCGCTTCTAGCGCCGCGGTTCTGGGGTGTCAAGCGACTGACCCAGCGTTTTAGAACGGCGCCGCGCTGCGGCGTAGGCCGCTCGGTGCGACCGGCTCGCACAACGATATCGGACCGGTCTCGCCGCTCGCCGCCGACCATCTCAATGCTTCTTGAACGCCCCGGCCCACCACATGAGACCCGCGACGACGACCACGATTACGGCGAAGGCGATATAGAACCATTGCGGATCGATCAACATGATTGATCTCCTTTCGCACCGGAGCGATTCACGCTCCCAAGAAGTATTTGATCAAAAGGATCAGCAGCACCGGGACGACGATGAAGAGCACGCACGCGAGCCAGATCTGCATGCCGCTCTGGGGTCGCGATGGCGCACTCTCGTCCTCCCGCTGTGGGACGGATTCCGACATTCCGCGTTCCTCCATCGCGCGCCGTCGGGGACGTCCGAGCGCGCGGGTTAGCTCATGGAGTGAGACGAAACGCGGGTCAGTGCGGCGGCGGGTCTTCGGAGGCGCGATGCACGCGCCGGATGGGATGCGAGCGCGCGCGCGGCGCGACCGATTGCAGCGTGCACGGCTGCGGACGCACGCGAGCGGCCGCATCGCCGAGCGACACCAGCGGCACGGGCGCGCGCTCGCGTTGCTCGATCGCGAGCTGGCCGTCAGCGCGTCCGCTCGGGAGCGCGAGCGTCTCCCCTACGGCGCCCGATGGAGCGAGCGCCGCAGCGTGACGGCCGATGGCCGCGACGGCGTGTGCCGGCGTCTGCTGAACGCCGAGCGACGCGAGAACGAGACTCGCGACCAGAAGCCTGAGACCGATCGCCGGGCGGCGCCGCATGGTGAATGCGTATCACGTGCGACGGCGCGACGCCTAGCGGCCCGTCCCCGCGTCGCGGGCGCATTCGGATGGTCCCTTCGTCCCGTCATTGACAGCGGCGCGCGACGTCGGATAGCGCCGCCGCATGCGATTCGCCTTCTCGCCGGCGGAGGCGCGTGTGCGCGACGAGATCCGCGCCTTCCTCGCCGATGCCATGCCGCCGCCGTCGGCGATCGCCGAGGACGGCTGGATCAACGGCTTCTCGCCCGAGTTCTCACGCCAGATGGGCGCCGCCGGCTGGATCGGCATGACGTGGCCGCGCGAGTACGGAGGCGGCGAGCGCAGCTACATCGAGCGTGCGATCGTGACCGAGGAATGCCTGCGCGCCGGCGCGCCGACCGCCGCGCACTGGACCGGCGATCGGCAGATCGGCCCCTCCCTCCTCGCGCACGGCACGGAGGAGCAAAGGCGCGAGATCCTCCCGCGCATCGTTCGCGGCGAGCTCGTCTTCTGCCTCGGCATGAGCGAGCCGGGCGCCGGCTCCGATCTCGCGGCACTGAAGACACGCGCCGTCGAGGACGGCGACGCGTTCGTCGTCGACGGGCAGAAGGTCTGGACGAGTCTCGCCAGCCAGGCTGACTATTGTTACCTCGTCGCGCGCACGGATCCCGAAGCTCCACGCCATCACGGGATCAGCGAGCTCCTCGTCGACATGCACCTGCCCGGGATCACCGTCCGGCCGCTCGTCGACATGACCGGCGAGCATCACTTCAATGAGGTGTTCTTCGAGAACGTCCGTGTGCCGCGGCGCTGGCTGATCGGCGAGAAGAACCGCGGCTGGTTCCAGATCGCGTCGCAGCTCGATTACGAGCGCGCCGGGATGGAGCGTCTTCTCAGCTACGCGCCGCTCTTCCGCGAGCTCGAGGCGCACCTGCGGGCGATCGGCAGGACGCGCGATCCGCTCGTCCGCCAAGCGCTCGCGCGCTTTCACGGGGAGCTCGCCGTCGGCCGTATGCTGATCTATCGGATCGCGTGGAAGCTTTCCCGCGGGATCACGCCGACGGCGGAGACCGCGCTCGCGAAGCTCTACGGCACCGAGCTCGAGCAGCGTCTGGCGCGCTTCGCCGCAGAGATGCTCGGCGACGTCGCGCTCCTCACGAGCGGTGCCGGCCGCCTCGCGATGCGCACCGCACGCGCGCTCCTGAATGCACCGGGGCTGACGATCCGCGGCGGCACCGTCGAGATCCTGCGCAACATCGTCGCGCAACGCGGTCTCGGATTACCGCGCGAGTGACCGCGATCAATCGCCGTCGAGATCGCCCCCGCCGCTGTCTTCCGTGGTGGCGTGGCTATGGCGCTCTTGCGGATGCGGCTTGGCGCGCACGTGGGCCTGCGCCTTCTCCTTCTCCTCGACCTCCTCCTCCTGGATCGCGGCCTTTTCTTCCTGATGTTCCGCGCGCTCCACGCGCAGCTCTTTCAGCTCGAAATCATCATGACGCCTGGCGAACGCCGGCCGC
>JBGPOW010000240.1:0-6687 GCA_041488235.1 Binatia bacterium | reverse complement strand
CCGCGATCCTCGTCATAGGTTCCGAAGAAGAGGCGCGTACCGACGGCACGCAGGAAGCTCGGTGCGGCGCCGGTCGTGCTCGCGAGCGCGGGCGACGCGGCATGCCACGTGACGAACCAGACGATCAGGAGCAGACGCGGGAGAGGTTTCATCGGGCGCCTCCGCTGTGCGCACGCGCACCGGACGCAGCGCACGTGCCGTAAATGGCGGCGATATCGATCGAGAAGCGTCCGTGCAACGCTGCACGATCGAGCGTGCGCGACGCCGCTCCTCAGCCCCGCATCGCGTCAGCGACGACGAACGCGACGCGCGTCACATGCGGTCGACGCGCTTGTAGCGACGCGCGACCTCTTCCCAATCGAGGTGCTGAAAAAATTCCGTGACGTACTCGTCTCGACGAGAGTAGTCGTGCGCGTAGGCGTGCTCGCTGACGTCGCAGACGACGAGTGGGTTGGCGCCGAGCCACACGCCGTCGTCGTCGCCGTTCATCATCGCGTCGTGCCAGCGATCGTCGTAGGGATCGTAGACGAGGACCGCCCAGCGCTCGGCGGCGAGGGCACAGCGCGTGAAGTCGGCCCGCCAACGCTCGATGGATCCCATGTGCTCGCGGACGTGGTTCTCGATGTAGCGCGGCGGCGCGACCGTCCGCGGCGCGAGGTTCCGGAAGTAGAACTCGTGCAGCAAGACGGCGTTCGCCGTCGACACGTGCGCGCGACGGAGGCTCGCGTAGCGCGCCGGCTCGACGTCCTCCGGCAGGCTCGAGAGCGCGTCCTCGGCCGTCTTCAGCGCCGCGACGAGCCGCACGTACTCCGCGTGGTGCGCGGCGAGCTGCGTCGCCGACAAGAACTCCGCCAGTTCCGCGTACGGCAGCGCCATCGCGGTGCGGGGCTGGAATCCCGCTTGGCCGGCGAGCAAGCCTTCGCTCGCGAGGCCGGTCTCCTTCGGCACGGCGCCCGCGGCGCGAATGCCGAGCGCCGCGCCGGCGCTCGCCACGGCGGCGGCCGCGAACAGCTCGCGACGCGAGAGTCGACGCACGCCGCCTCTCGTATCACACGAGCTGCGGCAAGACCTCCGCAGCGGCGCGCTCGCCGGAGCGTACCGCGCCGTCCAGTACAATCACCGCTCCGTGGCATATCGGGCGCGGAAACTCGGGAGGGCGTGACAAGGTCCAGGGGACGCGGCTCAAGTTTGCCGAGGAACGCGCCGATGACCTCGCGTGTCCGTTCGGGTGCCGCTCGAGTTCGTGAAGGGGTCGATGCGGCTCGCCCGCCCGATCGCGGATACCGACGGGCGGTTGATCGCCGGCACCGGGACGCAGCTCTCGCCGAACGTCGTCCGCGCGCTCCGCAAGCTCGCCATTCAGACCGTACCGGTCGTCGAGAGCGACGACGTCGCCGCGTGGGCGCGAGCCAAGCCGCTCGCCGAGGAGCTCCGGGAGCTCGACGAGCGCTTCGCGCGCACCGCCGCCAACGCCGCAACGACGGCGCTGCGGACGGCGCTCGCCGGCTATCTCTGCAAGCGCGCGCTGCGCCTCGATCGCGACGCGCGCGACGACATTGCCGAGCCGCCGATGACGCCGCCCGTGACCGAGCGCCAGGCGCGGCAGGGCAGGCCGGGGCCGCCGCTCGACGAGTCGACGCTGCGGGTGCGTGTCGCGCACCTGCGGTCGGTGCCGACGTTGCCGCGCCTTTTCGAGCGCGTCGTCGGCGCGCTCGAGGATCCAGACGTCGACTTCGATCACGTCGCGCAGCTCATCGAGATCGACCAGGCGCTGACCGCGCAGGTGCTGCGGGTCGCGAACTCCGCGTTCTACAGCACGCAGGCGACGGTGAGTCGGGTGAGCGAGGCGCTCGTGATCCTCGGCACCGTCGTCACCCGCAGCGTCGTGCTTTCGACGACCGTCTTCGATCCGAGCGCGGTGCGGCTGCGGGGATTCTTCGAGCACGCGGTCGGCTGCGCCGCCGCGGCGGGCGCGCTGGCGCGCGTCGCGAAGCGCGGCCATCCCGAGGAGCTCGCGGCCGCCGGGCTTCTCCACGACATCGGCAAGGTCGTGCTCTACAAGGAGATGCCCGACGTGTTCGAGCACATCGTGGCGCGCGCGATGGGCGAGGGCCGCACGTTCCGCGCCGTCGAGCAGGAGCTGCTCGGCACCGACCATGGCGAGATCGCGTCTTGGTTGATGGAGCGCTGGCGCTTTCCGCCGTCGCTCGCAGAGCCGATCGTGTTGCACCACGCGCCGTCGCGGGCGCGGATCGCGCACGACGAGACGGCGATCGTTCACGTCGCCAACGTCGTCGTCCGGGCGCTCGGCTACGGCACCGGCGGCGACGCGATGATGGGTACGCTCGACGCCACCGCGTGGGAGCGGCTCGGGCTCGCGCCCGAAGCGCTCGATCGCGTCCTGGAGGCGTTCGACGCGAACCGCGACCGGGCGCTGAACTACGCCGTCTTCGAATAGCGTCGCGCGCCGCTGACGGCGCTCACGGCCGCCGTCCCGGACGGTCCGCGGGGCTCGACGTCGGGATCGGCGTCGGGGAGGGGAGGCTCACCTCGCCGCGCGCCGGCGCGGGCCGCTCGTCGCCGCGAACGAACTCGCGTGCGCCCGGCACGGCAGGGTCGATCTCGACGATCGTTGCCCGGCCGCTGCCGTCGCGGTGCGGGATGCGCGTCTTCTCGAAGGTCGGCTCGGCGCGGCCGCTCGCCGCGCTCAGAGCTGTCCCGACAACTACGACGAGACCGATCCACGTCGTGCGCACGCCCCTTTGGGTAGCACAGCCACGAGGTCTGCCACAGGTCCGCTCACGGTCACACGACGATCGAGAGCGGGCATTTCTCACACGGGCCCGCTCGGGGCGCCGCAGTTCTCGGCGGCGACGTGCGCTTGTGCACGACCCATGCAGCACCGCGAGCAAATTGCGCCGCATCCCTCCCGTGAAAGGGGGTGGCTACGCGGGTGAAAAGCTGAGCGTTGTCACGAGGAAGCGTGGCGAACGACGGCAGGTTTCGCGTCGTTGCGCATGGCATTTTTCTTGCCTTAAACCCCCGCCATGCTTCGGCTGACCGTGGTGGCGCTCGCCCTCGTCACATCCATGCTCACCCTTCACGAGCGCGCGTTTGCATGCGCCACGCTGCGGGCCACGGGCCGGATCGACACCTTCGCGTGCAGCTGCGCGGAGGGCCTCGACAGCCCAATCACGGTCGTGACCGGCACGGCACTGATCGGGAACGCCCGGGCGAATCCGGTGCTCGCGAGCTTGATCGTCGAGCTGCAGGCGCGGAAGAACGGCGTCGGAATGTACCAGCCGATCGCGCGGCAGCTACTGAGCGGTCAGGGTACGGACTACCCGCCAGCGCGCACCGTAACGACGTGTAAAGGCCCCATCAGCTCCGGTCAGGTTCCCGGCCGCATTCAGCTCGTCGACGCGGACGAGAATCCGCTCACGTTCGACGACGTGAAGAACATCCCCCGCGGGGTCTCGCCGCTGAACTTCGTCGCGACGTTCGCGGGACCGCTGCCCGATCTGAAGCCGGGCTCGCGCGCGCGGCTCAAAGTCTACACGACTGCGATCGGAACGGATCAGCCGCCTACGTGCTCCGTCGATGCGGATGGCGACGGCACGACCGATTCCGAGGTCAAGACGTTGATTTCTCAGATAGTCGTCCGCGTCCCGAGCACCTCCTTCCTCCTCACCCCGTAACCAGCCAGCGCCGCTTCGCCGCCGCGGCCGAGGTGCGCGAAGCCCCGGCGTTTTTGTTGCCCGTCGGCGGCAGCCGGGTGTAGGATTACACCTTCTCGGCTTCCCGTATGCCCCTCGAATCGCTTCGTCAGGAGTTGCTGCGCCGTGAGGCGGAGACGCTCTCCGGCTATGCCACCCGCTCCACCGACACCCGGGGGAGGGTGTACGAGGAGCCCGAGCACATTTTCCGGTTGCCGTTTCAGCGCGATCGCGACCGCGTCATCCACAGCTCGGCGTTCCGCCGCCTGGAGTACAAAACGCAGGTCTTCGTCAATCACGAGGGCGACTACTACCGGACGCGACTCACGCACTCGATCGAGGCGGCGCAGATCACACGCACGCTGTGCCGGACGCTCGGCCTGAACGAGGACGTCGGTGAGGCGGTGGCGCTCTCGCACGACCTCGGCCACACGCCGTTCGGCCACGCCGGCGAGCGCGTCCTGAACCGGCTGATGGAGCCCTACGGCGGCTTCGAGCACAACGCGCAGAGCTTACGCATCGTCGACGTTCTCGAGGATCGCTATCCGAATTTTCCCGGCCTCAACCTCTCGTGGGAGGTGCGCGAAGGCATCGTCAAGCACTCGTCCGAGTACGACCGGCCGCTCGTGCAGCAGTTCGAGCCCGCCGTGAAGCCCGTTTTGGAGGCACAGATCGTCGATTACGCCGACGAGATCGCTTACAACAGCCACGACATCGACGACGGTCTCAAGTCGAAGATGCTCACGCCGTCCGATCTCGCCGACGTCGAGCTCTGGGTCGACGCCGACGGATCGGTCGCACGCGAGCATCCCGACGCGTCGCCGTCGGTCCGCCGCTACCAGACGGTGCGGCGGATCATCGACCGCCTCGCAACCGACATGATCGAAACGGTCCGCGCGCGCCTCGAGGAGCATCGCATCCGCACCCTCGACGACGTGCGGCGCTGTCGCATTCGCCTCGCCGGATTCAGCGTGGAGATGGCGGAGCGCAACCGTCATCTGAAGCGCGTTCTCCTCGAGCGCCTGTACAACCACTATCGCGTCACCCGCATGGCGATGAAGGCGCAGAAGATCATGACCGATCTCTTCCAGACCTACATGGAAGAGCCGCAGCAGATGCCTCCGCACATCCACCATCGGATCGAGGAGGGCGAGACCAAAGCGCGCGTCGTGGCCGACTACATCGCCGGCATGACCGATCGCTTCGCCCTCGACGAGTACAAGAAGCTCTTCGATCCCTACGAGCGAGTGTGAGCCCATGAAAAAGACGATCGATCTCCTCATCCATCTCGACGACCACAAGCACGACAGCCTCGGCCGGCTCTTTCTCGAGACCGTCGACGAGCGTGACATGCGCCGCTGCTTGCGCGAGTACCTCGGCGCCAAGGTGACGGTGAAGCAGGCGATGCTGAGCGGCCAGCGCTTGCGGGTGCGCGTCGAGCTGCCGGACTTCCAGACCGAGAGCGACAACCTCGTCCGTCTCGCGCGCGACCTCTCGAGCCGCGCCCGGCCGAGCGCCGCGCTCGGACAGCTCGAGGAGGCGTTGAAGATCTTTCCGCTGAACGGCACGGCGCTGAAGAGCCTCGGCCGCGCGTGTTATGGCAAAGCCGACTACACCGCCGCCGCGTCCTTCTTCGTGCGCGCCAACGAGGTGCTGCGTGAGGACGGCGAGGCGCTGCGGGCCCTCGGCACAATTTCACTGCGCGCCGGACGCGAGGCGAGCGCGATCGCATACTTCGAGCGCGCGGTGACCGCCAACCCGAGCGATGAGACCGCCGCGCAGGCGCTCGCGCAGCTCCGCGAGCGCGTCGCGACACGTTTCAAGGCGGCGGCGGAGAGCGGCGCGCAACCGGCGGCGCGCGCCGGTGCGCCGCGCACGCTACCGCGTGCGAGCCGGGATCGCTGACGGGCGCGTCCCGTCCGCATAGCGTCACGACGCTTGCGGCGCTCCTCGTCGCCGGCGTCGCCGTCGCGGTCGCGCTCATGGCGCTCGCGAGCGCGCTGCCCGCCGCCGAGGAGCGGTCGCCCTTCGTGATCCGCACGCCAGCACCGCGACCGTCGCGCGCCCGTGTACGCGCACCGCGTGTGCCGCAGGCGGACGAAATGCCGTCGACCGCCGTACCCGCTGCGGCGTCCGCGACCGCAGCAGGCACGGCGGCGTCTGCCGGCGGTCGCATCGCCTTCACGTCATCGCGCGACGGCAATGCCGAGATCTACGTCGTGGACGCCGACGGCTCGAACGTGCGACGGCTCACGCGGAGTCGCGCCGACGACGAAGACCCGTTTTGGTCGCCCGACGGCCGCTCGATCGCCTTCACCTCCAATCGCGACGGCAGCCTCGAGGTGTACGCAATGGCGGCCGATGGCAGTCACGTGCGGCGGCTGACGCGCACCGACGGCGACGAGCACTCACCGGCGTGGTCTCCCGACGGCACGACGATCGCGTTCGCGACCGATCGCGACGACGGCGATTGGGAGGTCTACCTGATGGACGCCGACGGCAAGCATCCGCGCAACCTGACGCAACATGCGGGCTGGGACGACAGCCCGAGCTGGTCACCGGACGGCACGCACGTCGCGTTCGTCTCGCGCCGCGACGGCGCGGCGCAGATCTACGTGATGGGCGCCGACGGTGCGAATCCCACCCGACTCACGCACGACGACCATCAGCACGCCCTCGGCGCCAATGCCTGGTCGCCCGACGGCAAACGGATCGTCTACGTCGCCGACGTCGACGGCGAGGCGGAGATCTGCGTCATGGACGCCGACGGCACCAACGCGCGCCAGCTCACCCACGGCAACGCGCCCGCCGAGACGATCGACGTCACCGCCGGCTGGTCGCCCGACGGCGAGTCGATCGTGTTCGTCTCCAGCCGCGAAGGTGACTCCGACATCTTCGTCATGCGTGCCGACGGCTCCGAGGTCCGCAATCTCACATTCCACACGGGCGACGATTACGCGCCGGCGTGGGG
>JBGPOW010000239.1:0-6693 GCA_041488235.1 Binatia bacterium | reverse complement strand
CCTCGCGATCGTCGATCGACGGGTTGGTGAGGATGAGCGCGTTGAAGATCTGCGGCAGGTCGCCGCTCTCGAACTCGACGTCGAGGACGGGGCCGATGACCTGCGTGATCTGTCCGACGTTGCCGGTGCCGTTCGTTGCCACTGGTCCTCCTGACTCAGCGAAGTTGGAGCGGGGGCATCATCCTTTGAGCGCCTCGGCGCCGCCGACGATCTCCATGAGCTCCTTGGTGATCGTCGCCTGGCGGGCGCGGTTCATCTCGAGCGTCAGACGGTCGATCATCTCGCTCGCATTTTTCGTGGCGCTATCCATCGCCGTCATGCGCGCGCCGTGCTCGCTGGCGATCGACTCGAGGAGCGCCTGCAGGATCTGCACCTGCACGTAGCGCGGTAGCAGGTCCTCGATGACGGCGGCGCGATTCGGCTCGAAGAGATATTCCCGCCCCAACTCGTCCTCGGCTCGCTGCGGCGTCTCGATCGGCAGCACGCGCTCGATCGTGGGCACCTGCGAAAGCGCCGAGCGGAACTGGCTGTAGAGCACGTACACCGCATCGACTTCTTCGGCGCCGAAGAGCTCGACGGCGCGCTCGGCGAGCTCGCGCGCGAGCTCGACCGGCGGCCGCCCGGCGATGCCGACGTACTGCTCACGGATTTCGACCGCGCGCTTCTTGTAGTAGTCGAACCCCTTCCGTCCGACGACGGCGAGTGACCGCGTCCCGCCGTCGCGGCCGAGGAACGCATCGCTCTGCCGGATGAGGTTGGCGTTGAAGCCGCCGCAGAGACCGCGATCGGCGGTGAGGATGATCAAGAGCACGCGCGTCTCGGCATCGCGCGCGCGTACGAGACGGTGCTCGCGCAAACTCGCCTCCGACGCGAGACCGGCGACGACCTCGCGCAGCTTCGCCGCGTACGCCCGCGACCGCACGACGGCCTCCTGCGCGCGACGCAGCTTCGCGGCGGCGACCATCTTCATCGCCTTCGTGATCTGCTGCGTGCTGCGGACCGAGGTGATCCGCTTGCGGATGGCTTTGAGACTCGCCATTACGCGTCGAAGCGGCCTTTGAACTCCTCGAGCACCGCGTTCAGCTGCTGCTTCACCTCGGCGGTGAGCTCGCGCTTCTCGCGCAACGCAGCGAGGAGCTGCGGATGCTTCGCCTCGACGTACTCGCCGAGATCGCTCTCATAGCGGCGGACGGATGCGACTGGGATGGCGTCGATGTAGCCGGTGGTCGCGGCGTACACGACGAGCACTTGGCGCTCGACGGCTTGCGGCTGGAACTGCGGCTGCTTCAGCACCTCTACGAGGCGCGCGCCGCGCGCGAGCATGCGTTGCGTCGCCGCGTCGAGATCGGAGCCGAACTGCGCGAAGGCGGCCATCTCGCGGTACTGCGCCAGATCGAGGCGCAGCGTGCCCGCGACCTGCTTCATCGCTTTGATCTGCGCCGCGCCGCCGACGCGCGAGACCGAGAGGCCGACGTTCACCGCCGGGCGCACGCCCGAGTAGAAGAGGTCGGTCTCGAGATAGATTTGGCCGTCGGTGATCGAGATCACGTTCGTCGGGATGTATGCGGACACGTCGCCGGCTTGCGTCTCGATGATCGGCAGCGCCGTGAGCGAGCCGCCGCCGCGCTCGTTGCTCATCTTCGCGGCGCGCTCGAGGAGACGGGAGTGCAGGTAGAACACGTCGCCGGGAAACGCCTCGCGGCCCGGCGGGCGTCGCAGCAAGAGCGAGAGCTGGCGGTAGGCGACGGCGTGCTTCGAGAGATCGTCGTACACGACGAGCGCGTGCTGGCCGTTGTCGCGGAAATACTCGCCGATCGCGCAGCCCGAATACGGCGCGATGAACTGCAGCGGCGCCGCCTCGGAGGCCGTCGCCGCGACGACCGTCGTGTACTCCATGGCGCCGAGACGGGTGAGCTTCTCGACGACTTGCGCGACCGTCGAGCGCTTCTGTCCGATCGCGACGTAGATGCAGGTGACGTCGCCGCCGCGTTGGTTGACGATCGTGTCGAGCGCGACCGCCGTCTTGCCGGTCTGGCGATCGCCGATGATGAGCTCGCGCTGGCCGCGGCCGATCGGGATCATCGTGTCGACGGCCTTGATGCCGGTCTGCAGCGGCTCCTTCACGGGTTGGCGGGCAACGATGCCGGGCGCCTTCAGCTCGATGCGGCGCGTTTCCTTGGTGGCGATCGGGCCCTTGCCGTCGATCGGCACCCCGAGGGCGTTCACCACGCGACCGCGGAGCGCCGCGCCGACCGGCACCTCGGCGATGCGGCCGGTGCGGCGAACCTCGTCGCCCTCGCCGATCGCCTGCACCTCGCCGAAGAGCACGGCGCCGACGTTGTCCTCCTCGAGGTTCAACACCATGCCGGTGACGTCGTGCGGGAACTGCAGTAGCTCGCCCGCCGCCGCCTTGTCGAGGCCGTAGATGCGCGCGATGCCGTCGCCGCACGAGAGCACGATGCCGGTCTCGCGCACCTCGAGATCGCGGCTGTACTCGGCGATCTGCTTCTTGATGACCTCGCTGATCTCTGCGGCTCGAATCTCCATCGGCCTCTCCGTTTCGATTAGCTGCCGCTCGCCATCTGCTGGCGAAGCTTCGCGAGCTGCGTGCGTAGGCTGCCGTCGTACACGCGGCCGTCGACCGCGACGATCGCGCCGGCCAAGAGCTCCGGGTCGACGGCCGTCTCCGCGATCACCTGCTTGCCGGTGAGCTCGCCGAAGACTCCAGTCAGCTGCGCCAACAGCTCGGGGGCGAGCGGCACTGCGCTCACGACATGCGCGCGCGTGTGGCCGCGACTCTTGTCGACGAGCGCGTCGAACACCTCGCGGATCGCCGCGAGGTGTCGCAAGCGGTCGCGCTCGGCGAGCAGCAGGAGCAGGTCGCGGAAGGACGGCGGCGCGCCGACGTTGTCGCTGATCGTGCGCAGGAGCTGCTGCTTGTGCTCGCGCGGCACCGGACCGGTGAGCACGTACGCGACGCGCTGGTCCTCGAGGAGCGTCGTGGTCGCGGCGAGCGCGCGCGCCACCGCGTCGACGGTGCCCTGCTCTTCTGCAAGCCGAAAAACGGCGCGCGCGTACCGTCGCGCGACGGCATCCGCTCTCATCGCGTCGGCGCTTCCTTGAGGAACTCTTCGACGAACGCCCGCTGATCATCCGCCGAGAGGGCGGCGCGCAGGCGCGACTCGGCGAGCTCCGTCGCGAGCGTCGCGACTTCCGCGCGCACTTCCTGCAACGCGCGTCGCCGCTCCTGCTCGGCGACGAGCGCGGCATCGGCGAGGCGTCGCTTGCCGGTCTCCTCCGCTTGCTCGCGCAGGCGCTCGCCATGGCGTGTCGCCGCGGTCACGAGATCTTGCTGAATGCTCGCGCGCTCGGCGGCGACGGATTGCGCCCGCGTGCGCGTCGACGCCATGAGCGCCTCGGCGTCACCGAGCGCGGCCCCCGCCTCGGTGATCGCGGCCGTGATGTCGTCGGCACGCCGCCGCAAGTACTCGCGCAGGGCGGGGATCACGTACTTCACCACGATGACCGCGAAGATCGCGAAGTTGATCGCCGGAAAGAGGAGCTCGGTGACGCTCGGCGCATGCGCGCTCTCGTGGTGGGTGTCGCGCGCCTCCTCCGCAGCGAGAAGGGGGCTCGTTTCGACGAGCGCGACGCCCGCGAGCGCCGCTGCGATCCGCGGCGCATGCCGTGTCACGCGGCCCTCCCCAGCACCTTCGTGACCACGCTCGCTGCGAGTCGATCGGCCTCGCCGCGAAGCGGCGCGCGGGCCGCCACCACTTGCGCGTCGGTGGTCGCGCGCTCGCGCTCGAGCACCGCGAGTGCCTGGTCGCGGTAGCGCGCAAGGATCGCTTGCTCCTCAGCCTCGGCGCGGCGGCGAATCTCCTCCGCCTGCCGCGCACCCTCGTGCCGTCCTTCGGCGAGCTGCGCCTCGACGTTGGCGGCGAGGGTCGCGGCGTCGGCGCGCAGCGCTTCCGCGCGTGCGCGATCTCCGGTCGTACGGGCGGCGCGGGTCGCCAAGGCGCGCTGCACCGGGGTGAAGAGCGCCCAGCGCATGATCTGCCAGAAGACGACGAAGCAGATGATCTGCGCGACGAACGTCCAATCCGGCGGCAGCTTGATCATCGGCCTTTACGCCTCGGGTCGTGCGCGAGAGTCGAGCGTTTCGTCCGATGATCCATCATGTCTCTGCCGAGGAGGCGGCCGGCGGTCGCCGGCACGCCGTGACGACGTCGAAACAGCTCGTTCGAAGGAACTACTTCATCCCCTCGGAGAGCGCGGCTTTCGGTGCGAGCGCTTCGCCACGATCGTCCTTCGGGAACGGCGTGACCTTGCGGTCGCCCTTGCCGGCGTCGGCGCCGCCCATCGAGCAGTGACCCTCGAAGATGACGCCCTCCTGGATGATCAGGCTCGGCGTCGTCACGTTGCCGAACAACTTACCGGGCGCCTTGATTTCGACCCGTTTGCGCGCGGTGATGTCGCCGGTGACCTTCCCTTTGATGATGATCGTGCTACCGATGATCTGCGCGTTGACGATCGCGCTCTCGCCGACGATCAGCGTGTCCTGCGCCGCCACCTCACCTTCGACCGTCCCGTCGACGCGGACCGTCCCTTCGAACGTCAGCTTGCCGGCAACCTTGCTTCCTTTTCCGAGGTACGCGTTCACCTCGCCGCTGGCGGCGGGCAGCGTCGGCTCTGGCTCAGGCATGTAAGCTTCCTTGCGAGTTGAGTCTTCGGTTACGACACGCGTGTCATCGCGATCCGACAGGCGATCGTGCCGATCCTTGTTCTCCTTCCCGAAGAGCGCCATGGAAGGTTTCCTTTCGACTGCGTGATCCGTTGTTTGCGGGTGGGACAAAACCGCGTCGTCCTACCATCGACCTCAGGGGTTGTCAAAGTTGTGATGACTGCGACCGAGCCTTCCGGCGAGGCCCTGGAGCTCCTCGTTCGAGTAGTACTCGATCTCGATGCGGCCGCCGCGTCCGCGCGGCACGATGCGCACGCGTGTACCGAGCGCAGCGGCGAGCTCGCGCTCGAGCGCGGCGCGATGCGGATCACGTGGCGCACGGCGCGCGTCGCCGTCGCGGCGCGCGGTCGCGAGCTTCTCCGTGTCGCGCACCGAGAGTTGCCGCGCGAGAATCTGGCGAGCGGCGCGCAACTGCGCGTCGGCGGTGTCGAGCGAGAGCAGCACGCGCGCGTGCCCCGCGGTGAGACGTCCGCGAGCGAGCTCGCGCTTGATCGGCTCGGGCAAGCGCAGGAGTCTGAGCGCGTTCGCAATCGCCGGGCGGCTCTTGCCGACGCGCGCCGCGATCTCCTCCTGCGTGTGGCCGAAGTCGTCGAGCAAGCGTTGGTAGGCGGCCGCTTCTTCGAGCGGCGAGAGATCGTCGCGCTGAATGTTCTCGATGAGGGCCAGCTCCAGGCTCTCACGATCGGAAACGTCGCGGACGACGATCGGCACTTCACGGAGTCCCGCGAGACGCGCCGCGCGGAGACGGCGCTCGCCGGCGACGAGCTCGTAGCCGCCGTCGCCGTCGGGACGAACGAGGAGCGGTTGCAGGATCCCTTGCGCGCGAACGGACGCGGCGAGCTCGTTCAGCGCCGCCTCGTCGAAGTCGGCGCGCGGCTGGCGTGGGTTCGGGCGAATGCGATCGATCGCCACCTGCCGTTCCGGCTCGACGGTCGTCGCCACCTCGGCGAACGCGGGCTTCGGAGCTCCGGGAATGAGCGCGTCGAGTCCGCGGCCCAAGGGCTTACGCATGATCATCTCCTAACGCTGTTTTGAATCAACTCATCAGCGAGGGCTGCGTAGGCGCGAGCGCCGCGCGATCTGGCGTCGTACAACATCGCCGGCATGCCGTAGCTCGGCGACTCGCTGAGTCGCACATTACGTGGAACGACAGCCTCGAACACCTGATTCGGGAAGTGCTGCCGAACTTCGTTCACCACCTGGTGCGCCAACCCGTTTCGTGTATCAAACATCGTTAATAAAAGCCCCTGGATGTCCAACTTGGGGTTCAAGCTTTGGCGGATGAAACCGATCGTCTCGAGGAGCGCGCTCAGGCCTTCGAGCGCGTAGTACTCGCACTGTAACGGGATCAGGACCGCATCCGCGGCCGTAAGCGCGTTCACCGTCAATAGACCGAGCGACGGCGGGCAGTCGATGATCACGAAATCGTATTGACGGCGCGCTTGCGCGATCGCGTCGTCGAGCCGGTATTCACGCCGTGGCAGCGGCACGAGCTCGATCTCGGCGCCGATGAGATCGCGGCTCGCGGGCAGCAGCGCGAGGTGCTCGATCTGGGTGTCTCGGATGACCTCTTCGGCAGGTCGCGCTCCGATCAAGACGTGGTAGACGGAAGCCTCGAGCTCCTGCGGATGAACGCCGAGGCCGCTCGTCGCGCTTGCTTGGGGATCGAAATCGACGAGCAGCGTCGAACATCCGGCGAGCGCCAGCCCGGCGCTGAGATTCACCGCCGTGGTGGTCTTTCCGACACCGCCTTTTTGGTTTGCGACCGCGAGAACCCGTCCCACAAGCACCTCCGCATCAGACGGTCCCGCGTTTCATAACAGCGCCGGAGCGGCGGCGCAACGTGAATGTTTCACGTGGAACACGTCGAACGCGATGTCGCGGGCGAGACAGGCGGTGGTCGTCGCTGCACCCGACCTGCGCGATAAGGTTCGTTGCGCAGAACGGGT
>JBGPOW010000238.1:0-6706 GCA_041488235.1 Binatia bacterium | reverse complement strand
GTCCCGCTCGCGGTGCTGATGGGATTTGCTGTGCCGTTCGCGTTCGGCTGGGCCGTCGGCGACCCCTGGGGATGCGTGCTGTGGGCGGGCATCTTCCGCGTGGTGCTGGTGCACCATTCGACTTTTCTCGTGAACTCGCTCGCTCACACGTTGGGTCGACGTCCCTACACGCTCGCCGTGTCGGCGCGCGACAGCGCGGTCACGGCCCTGCTCACGTTCGGCGAGGGCTACCACAACTTCCATCATCGCTTCGCCGCGGACTACCGCAACGGCGTCGCGCGGGCAGCGTGGGACCCGAGCAAATGGCTGATCGGCGGGCTCGAGCGTCTCGGCCTGGCGTGGAACCTGCGCCGCGTGCCCCGCGAGCGGATCGTCGCTGCCCAGCTCGCCTGCGACGCGGAGCGCCTGCTCGCCCGCGTCGCCGGACGCTCCGAGCACACGAGGAACTCTCTGCGCGAGCGCTTCAACGAGATGTCGGCGCGCGTCGAGCGCGCCGCATCGCGGCTCGGAACCGTCGAACGCGAGTTCGCAGCGGTGCGCGAGCAATGGGGCCGGAGCCGCCGCGCTCGAGTGAAACAACTCCGAGCCGAGCTGCGGAGCTCGCGGCTCGAGATGCGCGCCGCTCGTCTCCGTTGGCGTGCCGTGCTCGCCGGTCTGCTGAGCGGCTCGGCCGCGGTCCCGACGTAAGAGCCGCCGAGCTCACGACGATCGTCAGCCGGCCTCGACGCCCTGCTTTTTCTGCCACTCCGCCAACGCCACGCGCGCGTATTGGTAACCCGCGTCGACGATGCGGTCGAACGACTTCACGTCCGTCATGCCGAACTCCCGAACCGGGGGATTCAGCAATAGATCCGCGCGCCGACCCAGCTCGCGGACGTGCGCCAGGGTGCCGACTTCGGTCGCCTTGAGCAGCAACGTCATCAAACTGGGTACGCGGTACTTGCGAAAGAATGGGAACAGACGGCCACGCAAGACCGCCCATGGAGACGGCATGCTCGTGAACGGGACGAGGTAGCTCTTCTGCGACGCGAGATCGACGGCGATGACGCGGCCGACGGGTTTCGACTGCATGATGTCGACGGGCATGTTGTTGAGGACGGCGCCGTCGATCGCGAGCTGCTGGTTCACGACCGCGGGGGGCATGATGCCGGGCATCGACGCGCTGGCGCGCAGCGCGTCGGGCAGCGATCCCGTTTCGTGCAGATTGAGTGCGCCGCTGTCGAGGTTGCATGACACCGCGAAGAACGGGATCGGCAGGTCCTCGATCCGGCCCGGCAAATGCTCCTTGATGAGCCGCTCGAAGCGCCGGCCGCGCAGCAGCGCGATCAGCGGGATGGTGTAATCGGCGAACGGGTTGACTTTCGCGAACGCGTCACGTGGCACCGAGATGACCTCGTCCACGCTCCACCCTTTGGCGATGCTCGCGCCCATGATGGCACCGATGCTGGTGCCGCCGATCCAATCCGGGCGCATGCCGGCCTCGCACATCGCCTTGTAGACACCCAAATGCGCGATGCCGCGCGCGGCACCAGCCGCGAGGACGAGACCCAGCGCGGTACCGGAGATCACGCGTGCGACGCGGGCGAGCTCGTCGGGTTGATCGGCACGGACGTGAAGGTGGAAATCGATCTTGCGAGGCCCGAGCCAGGCGTCGGTCCCCTCGATCGGTGTCGAGGATTCCGGCTGTAGCAGCACGAGCATTCGCCGCGCGTTCGATGCGCTGGTCGCGGCGTCGAGACGAAGCTCGTTCGTGTCGGGCTCGGGATTCGTTCGCGCGTCGGCGACGAACACCACGAGGTCGCACTGCTGCATCGCGAAGATCGACCACGGCGTCGCCGCAGCCTCGCAGTCGTACACCAAGAAGCGGCTGGCGTTCTCTTGGTCGTGCACCCACTGGCGCAGCGCTTCGGGAACGGCGTCGGCCGTCTCGAGTCGCGACACGGGCGCGCCATAGCGATCGAGATTCGTCGATGAGAGCGCCAGCGTGCGACCATGGCTCTCCAGCGCCGCCGTGAACGCGGCGCAAAACTCGTTCACCCTCCCGCCGGTTCCGAGCCGCACCATCGCGATCGTCTTGAAGCTCCGCGCGACGGCCGCGGCGCGCGACGTGCGCTCACGCAGCACCGACGCGATGCGGCCGGCGAGCTGCAGCACCAGCGTCGGATGCCGGCGCGCGAGCGCCTCGAATTGGGCGCGATCGACGCGAATCAGCTGACTGTCGCGGATGGCGCGGATGCCGGTCGTGCGCGGCGCGCCGGTCAGCAAGCTGATCTCCCCCACGCTGTCGCCGGGCACGACCTCACCCAGGAGTGTGGGCCCGGCATCGGTCGCCGCGCCTTCGGGCGTCACCCAGACCTGCAGGCGGCCGCGGATCAGGAAGTACAGCGAGTCGCCGGCGTCGCCCTGACGGAACAACCATTCACCGCCGTCGAGGTGCCGGGTCGCGAGGCTTTCCAGGACCTCGTCGATCTCTTCCGCCGCCGTGCCGAAGTACTTCTCGATCGTCGCCCGCAGCATCGCGTCCGCGTCGCTCATGTTGCGCGACTCAGCGATTCCAGCGTTTCCAAAATCACGCCGAGGGATGCCGTGAACTGATGGAACTTGCGCTCGTCCCCGGCGTCAAACGGCCGTCCGTCTTTGCGATTGAGCAACTGCGCGACGGCGAACACGGCGCCGCTGCGGTTTTTGAGCGGCAGACCGAGGATGCTGCGGGTGCGAAAACCCGACTGCTGATCCACCTCTCGATTGAACCGCGGATCGGCGTACGCATCGTCCACGCGAATCGCAGTTCCGGTTTGCGCCACCGCGCCCGCGATGCCGCTGCCGATGGGAATCCTGACCTGGCTGTTCTCGGGCAGATCCTGCGCCACGCGCAGCAGCAGCGTGTCGGTGGCGCTGTCCACCAAGAACAGCGAGGCGCGCTCCGCATCGAGTACGTCGCCCAGCTTGCGGGTGAACGCGAAGAGTCCTTGCTCCAGCATGCTCTGGAACGCCTGATCGTTGGCGACGGCGGTGGCCTCCATGAAGCGCTGCGACTCATCGGTGAGCTGTCGCAGCAGCTCGCGGAACCCCGGCTCATCGAGCGTGTCGACCACCTGATCCAGCGGCTGCTTCTGACGGTTCTCCGCCAGGGCATGCATCATGAGCTGGTTGTTGGCGATGACGGCGTCGGTGAACGTCGACAGGCGACCGTCCTCCAAGTGCATGATGCGATCGGCGATGTCGAGGATGCGGTTGTCGTGCGTGACCAGCAGGATGGTGGTCCCCTTCTCCTTGGCCAGCACCTTGAGACGGTCCACCACCTCGCGGCCGGATTGCTTGTCGAGCGACGCCGTCGGCTCGTCGGCCAGCAGAATCGAGGGCTCCGCCGCCAGCGCGCGTGCGATGGCGACGCGCTGGCGCTGGCCGCCGGACAGTCGCGCGCCCTTGTAGTGGAGGCGGTCGCCGAGGCCGACGGCGTGCAGCATCTCGACGGCGCGCCGGCGCTCCTCGGCGCGCGAAAAGCGGCGGGTGACGCGGATGCCGAGCTCGACGTTCTGTACGGCGGTGAGCGCACCCAGCAGGTTGTGCTGCTGGAAGATGAAGCCGATGTGCTGGCGTGCCCGCTCCAGCGCCGAGCCGCCGGCACCGCGCAGCTCCTCGCCGAGGATGCGCACGCTGCCCTCCTGCGCGGAGCGCAGTGCGCCCACCAAGGTCAGCATCGTCGTCTTGCCGGAGCCGGACGGTCCGGTGACGATCACGATCTCGCCGCGCGGAATTTCGGCGCTGATCTCGAAGAGGATCTGCTTGCGCAGCGCTCCCTTGCCATACGAATGATTCAAGTCGCGGACGACGATGGGGGCGTCGCCGTTCATCAGAACACGTCCGCCGGATCGAGGCGGCGCACTTTGCGCAGCGCCAGCAGCGCGGAGATCGCGCACATGACGAGCGTCATCAGCAGCACCGTGATCGCGCGCGACGCGGTGATGTGCAGCGGCATGCGCGTGGCAGCGGCAGCCGCGCCGTAGAGAAAGTACACGATCGCGATTCCGGGGAGATAGCCCAGCACGCCGAGAATCGCGGCCTGTTGCACGACGATCCCCGACACGAAGCGGTTGGGGTAGCCCATCGCGCGCAGCGTGCCGTACTCGTTGATGTGCTCGGAGACGTCCGCGAACAGGATCTGGTACACGATGATGGCGCCGACCACGAAACCCATGATCGCACCGAAGGCGAAGATGTAGCCGATCGGCGTGGCTTCGTTCCAGTATTCGTACTCGCGCGCGATGAAATCCTGGCGGGTCAGCACGAGCACGTCCTTCGGCAAGAGCGCTTTCAACGCGTCGCGCGTCGCGTCGGCGTCCGCTCCGGGCTTCAACTTGATCAGCCCGAGCTGGATGTCGTTGCGCGACCGCTCGGGAAAGAGCCGCAGCCAGTTGTCCTCGCTGGTGATGATGTTGCCGTCGATGCCGAACGACGGTCCCATCTCGTACAGGCCAACGACTTTGACCTCGCGGTCGTTGACCTCCGTCGCGAGCGGCTTCTTCGGATCGAAGGTCGCGGCGACGGGGCCGAACTCCGGACGCGAGGCGGAGTCGAACAGCACCACGTCCTCCTGCCGCAACCGCTCGCGTGCCTCGCTGAACCCGCCCGTCTTCAGCAGATCGTCTTCGGGATGGATTCCGACGGTCGTGATACTGCGACGGTCGTTGTTCCACGGGTTCTTCCAAACCGCCGGCGCGATGTACACGGGACTGACGTGCGCAACCTGCGCCACGCCGAGAGCTTGGTAGAGACGACGGATGGAGAACGGCTGCGGCCTGACGATGAACACGCTGTCCTGGCTGAACAGCGCGATGTCGTAGTCGAAGCGCTCGTGGTAGCGCACCGCGCTTTCGAACAGCGCCGAGCGGAACCCGAGCTGCATCATGACGAGCAGGACGGCGAACGCGATCCCGGCGAGCGCCACGAAGAGCCGCGTCGGATTGTGGCGCAGTTGCAGCCAGCCGAGAGGCATGGTCACCCCGGTGTCGTCCTTCGCGAGTCTTCCTGGAGCTCAGGGGCGCAGGAGAACTTCCACCTGAAGATTGGTCAGCGACGCGACGGCCTCGGGACGATCCAGCAGCACCTCGACCTCGACGATGCGCGCATCCTTGCGAGCGGCCGGATCGGTGCCCCGCGTATCCTGCTTGCGCACCTTGAGGCGAACGCGCTCGACGACGCCGGTCAGCGGCGCGTCCAATGCCGTGCTCGTCACCGTCGCTTTCTGACCGACGCGCACGCGACGGACGTCGGTCTCGTAGACCTCAGCGATCGCGTACATGCGGCTGACGCGCCCCAGCTCCAGCACTCCCTCGGCGTCGACCAGCTCGCCCGGGCGCTTGAGGATCTGCAGCACGCGTCCGGCGAACGGCGCGCGCACGTAGCAGCGCTCCAGCGCGGCTTGGTCGCGCGCGAGATGCGCGCGCTCGACGTCGACCTTGGCCGCCGCGGCTTTGGTCGCGATGCGCGCGGCGGCGCAGGAGCCGGAGCGCGCCGCGGCATCGCCGGCCGCCACGTCGGCCTCCTCCGTCGACGTCGCGCCGCTCTTGAGCAGGCTGGTGAGGCGCCCCGAGGTGCGGGCGGCCACCCCCGCGCGCGAACAGGTTTCCTGCTCCTGGCCGACCGCCATCTCGGACTGGCGCTCGGCCAACGCCAGCTCGGCCTTCGACACGTCGACCGCGGCCTGCTCCAGAGCGACCGAGTCGGTTTCGGCCAGCAGCTGGCCTTCGGTCACGTCGTCACCCGCTTCCACCAGCAGCCTGTGCACCACCGATCCCAAGATCGCCGGCGGCGTCGACGGTACGCCGACGCGGATGATGCCGTGCTCGGGCTCGATGCGCCCGAGCGCAGACACCGCGTCCGCGCGGTCGCTCGTCGAAACGGCAAGCTCACCGTCCTTCGCGTCGCGCGCGATCGCAGAGCCAGCGGCGGTCAGGGCGGCGGCCGACGCGAACGTGAGCGCGGTCACCACGAGTAGAGATCGAAGGGGTTTGGACATCATACGGACTTCTTGGTTAACGCAGACTGGGTCGTCGCAAAAGGTCGCTCGATCGTTCGAGCTCGGCGGATTTCGGGCGGTGAGGATCGCACGGGAGGTGCCCGCTGTCCACAAAGATGCTCAGGCCGTTGCACCAGCGAGGCGGCCGGGTAGGACGTTGGTGTCACTGTACGGAAGGAGGCGCTGATGACCAAACCGATTGCGCTCGTGTCGGGCGTCGGACCCGGAACGGGCAAAGCGATCGTCGAACGTTTCGTCCGCGGCGGCTACCGCGTCGCCATGCTCGCCCGCAGCCGCGAGCGTCTCGACGCATTCGCGCACGAGATACCGGACACGCTCGCCGTCGCGTGCGACGTCGCCGACGCGAACCAAGTCGACGCCGCGGTCGGGCACGTGCGGTCCGAGATCGGCGCGCCCGAGGTGTTGGTCCACAACGCGGTCGGCGGGTGGTTCGCCAACTTCCTCGACCTCGACCCCGCCGTGCTGAACACGAATTTTCAGATCAACACGATGGGTCTCCTCTACCTCGCGCAACGCCTCGCGCCGGCGATGATCGAGGCCGGCAAGGGCGCGATCGTCGCGACCGGCAACACGTCGGCGCTCCGCGGCAAGGCGAGCTTCGCCGGTTTCGCGCCGACGAAAGCCGCACAGCGCATCCTCGCCGAGTCGATGGCGCGCGTGCTCGGG
>JBGPOW010000237.1:0-6719 GCA_041488235.1 Binatia bacterium | reverse complement strand
TACCGTACGCGAGCGCGGCGATCGCCTGCGCGCCGCCGACGCGGAAGAGGCGGTCGATGCCGGCGATGTGGGCCGCCGCGAGCACCGCCGCCGGCACACCGTCGCGCTTGGCGGGAGTGACGCCGATCACCTCGCCGACACGCGCGACCTTCGCCGGGACGACGTTCATCAACACCGACGATGGATACGCCGCGGTGCCGCCGGGGATGTACACGCCGACGCGGTCGAGCGCCCGCACCTGCTGTCCGAGACGGACGCCGGCCGCGTCGCGATAGCTCCAGGAGGATTGGCGCTGCCGGCGGTGGAAGTCGCGGATGCGGCGCGCGGCGAGCTCGAGGTCGCGGCGGACGACGCGCGGCAGCGCCGCGGCGGCGCGCGCCATCGCCGCGCGCGGCACTTCCACAGTGCGGGCGGAGAGCGCGACGCCGTCGAAGCGTCGCGTATAGGCGAAGAGCGCCGCGTCGCCGCGACGGCGCACGCCCTCGACGATCGCACGCACCGTGCGCTCGACGGCGGCATCGGTGCGCCCCCCGCGTCCCTCGAGCAGCGCCAGACGGCGCGCGAAGGCGGCGCCGCGCGCCCGCACGACCGTGAGGAGGTCCGTGCTCATCCCCGCACCCGCGCAATGTCGGCGCCGAGCGCGGAGAGCTTCTCCTCGAGACGCTCGTAACCGCGGTCGAGGTGGTAGACGCGCGACACCTCGGTCGTGTTGTGCGCGGCGAGGCCGGCGAGCACCAAGCAGACGCTCGCGCGCAGATCGGTCGCCATGACGGGCGCACCCGAGAGCGCCGCGACGCCGCGCACCGCCGCGGTGCGGCCGTCGACGCGGACGTCGGCGCCCATGCGCACCAGCTCCTGCACGTGCATGAAGCGGTTCTCGAAGATCGTCTCGGTGATGACGCTCTGGCCGTCGCCGAGCGCCATGAGCGCCATGAACTGCGCTTGAAGATCCGTCGGGAAGCCGGGATACGGCGCGGTGCGGACCTCGGCGGGACCGAGCGCCCGCGCGCCGCGCACCGTGATCCCCTCGGGCCGCACCTCGATCGCGACGCCGACTTGCTCGAGCTTCGCGACGAGCGCGTCGAGGTGGTCGGCGCGGGCGCCGGCGACGTGCACCTCGCCGCCGGTGATCGCGCCCGCGAGCAGCAAGGTGCCCGCCTCGATGCGATCGGGGATGACCGTGTGATCGAAGCCGCCGAGCTCCCGGACGCCGTCGATGCGCACGACGGAAGTGCCGGTGCCGCTGATGCGTGCCCCCATCGCACAGAGCGCCGCGGCGAGGTCGTCGATTTCCGGCTCGCGCGCCGCGTTCTCGATCAGCGTCGTGCCGTCGGCGAGCGTCGCCGCCATCATCAAGTTCTCCGTGGCACCGACGGACGGGAAGTCGAGCGTGATCGGCGCACCGCGCAGCCGCGGCGCCTCGGCCTCGACGTAGCCGTGCGCTTGGCGGATGCGCGCCCCCAGCCGCTCGAGCCCCGCCAAGTGAATGTCGACAGGCCGGCTGCCGATCGCGCATCCGCCCGGCGTCGACACGCGCGCCCGGCCGGTGCGCGCGACGAGCGGCCCGAGCGCGAGGAACGACGCGCGCATGGTCTTCACGAGGTCGTACGGCGCCTCGCTCGAGCCGAGCGTCCGCGCCTCGACCATGATGGTCGAGAACTCGCCGTCGCCGACGAGCGCGCCGAGACGCTCGAGGAGGCGCAGGCTCGTCGTGATGTCGGCGACGCGCGGCAGGCCGCGGATCGTGCAGCGCTCGGGGGTGAGCAGCGACGCGAACAGCAGCGGCAGCCCGGCGTTCTTCGAGCCGCTGACGGCAACGGTGCCGTGCAGCGCGCGGCCGCCACGAATCAGAATTTTTTGCATCGCCCGCACCTCACACCGCCACCTCCGCGACCGCGCTCACCGCCGCGGCCGCGGCGACGACGCGCGCCACTCCGGCGAGATCCGCATGCCACGCCACGCCCTGCAACCCGGCCGCCGCGAAAATCGCCGCGACCGTCTCCGCCTGCCCTGCGCCGACCTCGACGAGCAGCCACCCACCCGGGGCGAGGTGGGCGGCGGCGCCGGGAACGAGGGCGCGATATGCCGCCAACCCGTCCTCGCCGCCGTCGAGCGCGAGCGTCGGTTCGGCGCGCACCTCGGCCGCGAGCCCGGCGAGCTCTGCGGTCGGGACGTACGGTGGGTTGCTGACGATCACGTCGAAACGCGCCGCCGGATCGAACGCCGACGTCCACGAGCCGACGACGACCGTGACACGCTCCGCGACGCCGGCGCGGCGTGCGTTCCCGGCGGCGACCGCCGCGGCCTGCGGCGACACATCGACCGCCGTGACGAGCGCGTGCGGCAGCTCGCGCGCGAGGGCGATCGCAAGCGCGCCGCTGCCGGTCCCGAGGTCGAGAATGCGGCGCGGCGTCGGCACGCCGCTCGGCTCGGCGCCGGCGACCGCCAATACGGCGAGGACGCGCGCGACGAGGAGCTCGGTCTCGGGACGCGGGATCAGCACATCGCGGGTCACGGTGAGCGGAATCGACCAGAACTCGCGCGTCCCGGTGAGATATGCGACGGGCTCGCCGGCGCCGCGACGGCGGACGAGGTCGCGATACGCGTCGACCTCGTGCGGCGCGAGCGGCTGATCGAAGCGCAGGTAGACGCCGATCCGGTCGGTCGCGAGCACGAACGCGAGTAGCACCTCGGCATCGAGACGTGCGCTCGCGCCGCTGCGCGCCGCGAGGAAATCGACGGCCCGGCGGAGGTACTCGAGCGTCGTCTGCGGCGGCGCGGCGCTCCTCGCCTCGCCTGTCATTTGCGGCGGCGCGCCGCCCATTCCGGTTCGCTCAACGCTCATCGACGGGCGCCGCCTTCAGCAGCTCGGCTTGGTAGTGGGTGACGAGCGCGTCGATCACCGAATCGAGCTCGCCCTCGAGGACGCGGTCGAGCGAGTGCAACGTGAGATTGATGCGGTGGTCGGTCACGCGGCTCTGCGGGAAGTTGTACGTCCGAATGCGCTCCGAGCGGTCGCCGGTGCCGACCATGCTGCGACGGTTGGCGGCGATCTCACTGCGCTGCGCCTCCTCCGCGCGCTCGAGGAGCCGCGCGCGCAGGATCTTGAGCGCCTTCGCCTTGTTCTTGTGCTGCGACTTCTCGTCCTGGCAGGTGACGACGAGATTCGTCGGCAGGTGTGTCACCCGCACCGCCGAGTCGGTGGTGTTGACGCTCTGCCCCCCCGGACCCGAGGAGCGGAAGACGTCGATCTTGAGGTCCTTCTCGTCGATCGCGACGTCCACCTCGTCGGCTTCCGGGAGCACGGCGACGGTCACGGCGGAGGTGTGGATCCGTCCCGAGCCTTCGGTCTCGGGGACGCGCTGCACGCGGTGCACGCCGCCCTCGAACTTGAGGCGGCTGAACGCGCCCTGCCCTTCGATCGAGGCGATGACTTCCTTGAACCCGCCGAGCCCCGTCGGGCTCGAGCTCAGGATGTCGACGCGCCAGCGGCGCGTCTCCGCGTAGCGGCAGTACATGCGAAAGAGCTCCGCCGCGAAGAGGCTTGCCTCCTCGCCGCCGGTGCCGGCGCGGATCTCGAGCAGCACGTTGCGCTCGTCGTTCGGGTCGCGCGGCACGAGCAGCACCTTGAGACGATCCTCGAGCACCGCGTTGCGCGCGCGCAGCCCCGGCAGCTCCTCTTGCGCGAGGGCGCGCATCGCCTCGTCGGTGTCGTGGAGCAGCGACTTGCTGCCCTCGATCTCCTGCTGCACGTCCTTCCACTCGCGGAACGCGCGCACGATCTCCTCGAGGCCGGAGCGCTCCTTGGCGAGCTTCGCGAACTCCTTGCGGTTCGCGATCACCTCGGGCGCGACGAGCAGTCCCTCGAGCTCGTGATAGCGGCGCTCGACCGCTTCCAGTTTCAAGTACATTACGCCCCCGTGCGGCGCGCGCTACGCGCGCGTCCTCCGATGGGCGTCGCCGCGCGAACTGAATTCGCGCGGCTCCATCTCCCACGGCTGACGCCGCGATCGGTCGCAGCCGCGGGGCGGCTACTTCGTGGCGTTGGCGCCGTACTTGCGGCGGAAGCGCTCGACGCGGCCGGCGGTGTCCACGAGCTTCTGCTTGCCCGTGTAGAACGGATGGCACGCGGAGCAGATCTCGACGTGGATGTTTTGGACCGTCGAGCGGATATCGATGACGTTACCGCACGCACAGGTGATCTTCGCCGGCTGATACGCCGGATGAATGCCTTCCTTCATGGACGCTGCTCCTTCTCGCGGGAAGGCCAAAGGTATAGCAACGCCGTCTCGCCCCTTCAACCGCGCGGCAGCGCATGGCCGTCGCGCGCGGCCGGCTCACGACGACCGCAGGCGCTCGTCGGCGACGAGGCGGACGAGATCGAGGGTGCTGATCACGCCGCGCACGGTGGCACCCTCGGTCACCAGAACGCGATGGAGGTGGCGGGTGAGGAGCGTGCGCGCGACCTCGGTGATCGCCGTATCGGGGCCGACAGTCACGACCTCCGTGACCATGATGTCGCGGACGGTGCGCGCTTGCAGCGCCGGCGCGAGGCTTGCGAGCGTCGCGACGAGCGTCGGCTCCTCCGCCGGTGCGAACTCCGGAGGATCCGCCACCTCGGCGACGGCGCCCGCGAGCGAGCGCTCGAGGCTGCCGACGCGCACCAGGTCGGAGCGCGAGACGTGGCCGATGAGCGCGCCGTCATCGACGACCGGCACGCCGCTGATGCGCTCGCGGATCAAGAAGTCGGCGAGATCGACGAGCGGCAGCGTCGGCGCGACCGCGATCACGTCAGTCTGCATCACGTCGCGGGCACGGAGCGTCACGCCGGCACGCATAGCAGGCGGCCGCGGCGGGAACCAAGCTACGCGGAACGACGACGACCGTCGGGGCGGATTCAGTCGGCCGCTGCCGCGCCGCTGCGGACGCGCGCGACCGCCGCTTTCCACCCGTCGTAGAGCGCTGCCCGCCGCTCCGGCGCCATCTTCGGCTTGAACACGCGGTCGACGGCGCGCACGCGTTCCAGCTCCGCGGTCGTCCAGAGACCGGCGCCGAGGCCGGCGAGCATCGCGGCGCCGAGCGCGGTCGTCTCGACGACCTTCGGGCGATCGACGGTGGTAGCGAGGACGTCGGCCTGGAACTGCATCAAGAAATCGTTGGCGGCGGCGCCGCCGTCGACGCGCAGCACGCGGATCGGGCGGCCCGCCTCCACCGCCATCGTGTCGACCACGTCGCGCGTTTGGTAGGCGAGCGACTCGAGCGCGGCCCGCACGACGTGCGCGCGTGTCACCCCGCGCGTCAGGCCGAGGATGGCGCCGCGCGCCTCGGGATCCCAGTATGGGGCGCCGAGGCCGACGAACGCCGGCACGAGATACACGCCGAGCGTCGAGTCGACGCTGCGCGCGAGGCGCTCGCTCTCGGCGGCGGTGCGCAGAATCGCGAGACCGTCGCGCAACCACTGAATCGCCGCGCCGGCGATGAAGACCGCGCCTTCGAGCGCGTAGGTCGGCGTACCGTCGCCGCCGCACGCGACCGTCGTGAGAAGGCCGCGCGTGCTCGCGACCGCCGTTGCGCCCGTCTGCATGAGGACGAAGCATCCGGTGCCGTACGTGTTCTTCACCGCTCCGGGCTCGAAGCACGCCTGCCCGAAGAGCGCGGCTTGCTGATCGCCGGCGATGCCGGCGATGGGAATCGCCGCGCCGAAGAGCGCCGGCTCCGTCTCGGCGATGACGCCGCTCGACGGCCGCACTTCCGGCAGCATGTCCGCCGGCACGCCGACGAGGCCGAGCAGCGCGGGGTCCCAGGCGCGATTGTGGATGTCGTAGAGCAGCGTGCGCGAGGCGTTCGTCGGGTCGGTCGCGTGCACGCGCCCGCCGGTGAGCTTCCAAATGAGCCAGGCGTCAACGGTGCCGAACGCGAGATCGCCGTGCTCGGCGCGGGCGCGGGCGTTGCGCGCGTTGTCGAGAATCCACGCCACTTTCGTGCCGGAGAAGTACGGGTCGAGGACGAGGCCGGTCTTGGCGCGCACCATGTCCTCGTGACCCCCGGCCTTGAGCTCGGCGCAGCGGTCGGCAGTGCGCCGGTCCTGCCACACGATCGCGCGCCCGACCGGCGCGCCGGTGCGCCGGTCCCAGACGATCGTCGTCTCGCGCTGATTGGTGATGCCGAGCGCGGCGACGGCGGCGCCGCCGATGCCGGCGCGGCGGAGCGCCTGGCGGGCGACGCGCAACGTGACGCGCCAGATCTCCTCCGCGTCGTGCTCGACCCAGCCGGGCTTCGGATAGTGTTGGCGGAACTCCGAGTAACCGCGTCCGACGATGCGGCCGCGGCGGTCGAAGACGAGCACCGTCGATCCCGTCGTGCCCTGGTCGATCGCCATGACGTGCGTGCGTTTGGTCGCCATCGGCGACGAGCTGTACCTCATCTCCCACTACGGCGCGATCTGCGGCGGCGCTCACCGCTGAACGCGCGGTCGACGTGCGCGGCGGAGCGCGAGGAAGGGGTGCGCGGGGCCGGCACGCGCGCACGCCGGCGGCGCACTCGCGGCTGGACGCGGGCGCATGCGGCCGTCGACGTACCCGCGCACGTCGTGGTCAGCCCGCAAAATATAAGGCCCCGCGCCCCCCCCGCGAGCCCCCCGCCGCCCCCCCCGGCGGCGCTGGCCCCCGGGCGGCGCCCCCCCCGCGGCCGGCGGGGACGACGGGGGCGCCGCGCGCCCC
>JBGPOW010000236.1:0-6724 GCA_041488235.1 Binatia bacterium | reverse complement strand
GCGATGCAGCAGGCCGTCCATCGCCTCACCGTCGCCACCGCCGGTCCCGGCCTCTACGACGTCACCGACAAGCTCGCGACGTGGGTCGGCGCGCAGGGGATCTCGACCGGGCTCCTCACCGTGTTCATCCAGCACACCTCGGCGTCGCTCACCGTGCAGGAGAACGCCGACCCCGACGTGCTCCGCGACCTCGACGATTTCTTTCGCCGCCTCGTGCCCGAGGACACGCAGCGCTATCGCCACGTCACCGAAGGACCGGACGACATGCCGAGCCACATCCGCGCGGCGCTGACGCTGACGCAGATCGCGATTCCGGTCGAGCGCGGCCGGCTCGCCCTCGGAACGTGGCAGGCGGTGTACGTGTTCGAGCACCGCGCCGGCCGCTTCCAGCGTCACGTGGCGCTGCACCTCCTCGGCGAGTGAGCCGCCAATGAGGATGCGCACGCCGACGATGCCGTACGACCACCGCCGGAGGTGACGATGCCGGACAGCGACCGCACCGCGCTCGAGACTTTCGTGCTGCGCTTCACCGACGCGTTCAACCGCGACGACTTGGACGGTGTCATGGCGCTCATGGCCGACGATGCCGTCTACGACGAGTTCAACGCGCGGCGCAGCGAGGGCAAGGCGGCGATTCGCGAGGCGTTCGTCCCGCAGTTTCGCGGCGACTACGGCACGATCCGCTTCTATCCGGAGGATCTGTTCGTCGATCCGACGCCGAGCCCGGGCGCGACGCCGTCGGGAAAGGCGCTCATCCGCTGGCGATGTCGACTCGAGACACCGGCGCAGCGTCGCGAGTGGCGCGGCCTCGACATTCTCCACGTCGCCGACGGTCGAGTCGTCGAGAAGCATACGTATGCCAAGACGGAGGTGCCCCTCCTCCGCGAGTTCGAGTGAGCGCGCCGCGCACTTCGGCGGCGATCGATACCGAGTGCGACGCCGACGGGCGGCTCATCGACCTGTCGGGTAACGTTCGCGTCGGCATCTTCACGACGCCGATCCGCGAGGTGAACTACCGCGACTACGCGCTGACGAATCCTTTCGGCCGACCCGCCGGCCGGCTGGCCCGGAGCTTCGGCTTCAAGCAGTTCCAGTTCCTCGGCGCGCTGTCGGAAGAGCTCGTCTTCGGCTGCGCGATCGCCGACGTGCGGTTCGTCGCGACGGCGTTCGCGTACTGCTACGAGCCGGCGACGCGGCGCTTCGCCGAGTGGAGCTTCACGCAGCCGCTCGCGCGCGGCACCCAGTTCACGCAGACGCCGGAATCCGGCGCGTGCTCGTTCACGACGCGCGGCGCGCGCATCGTGATGGACGCCGACGAGCGCCCGCCGCGCCGACGGCTCGTCGCGCGCATCGGCGACGCGCTCGCGATCGACGCTGCCTTCCACGAGGACACACCGCCGGCGGAGCCGATGCGCATCTGCACCCACGCCGGCGCGACCGGTTGGGTGTACGCGCGGAAGACCGCCGGCGACCGCGTGAGCGGCACGCTCACGTGGGCAGGCCGCACGTACGACCTCGCGACGCGCCCGATCTACGGCCACCACGACTGGAGCGCCGGCTATATGCGCCGCCGGACGTTCTGGAACTGGGGCTGCCTCGCGGGCGCGCTCCCCGACGGACGCATCGTCGGCATGAACGTCTCGTGCGGTGTCAACGAGACGAGCTTCACCGAGAGCTGCTTCTGGCTCGACGGCCGCCTCCACAAGCTCGACAGCGTCGCCTTCGCCTACGACCGCCGCGATCTGATGCGGCCGTGGCGCGTCTCGTCCTACGACGGCCGGCTCGCGCTCGAGTTCCGTCCCGAGGGTGCGCACGCCGAGCGCATCAATGCCCTCGTCGTCGCGAGCAACTTCAACCAGCTCTTCGGCCGCTACTTCGGCTCACTCACCACCGCCGCCGGCGAGCGCGTCACGATCGACGGGATGCTCGGGTACATGGAGAGCCACTACGCGAAATGGTGAGCGGGGACGTCGAAGCGCGTCACCGGCCGCATCGCGAGATCGCCCGGCGCGAGACTGTTGTAAACTGCACCCGTCCGCGGATTGACCAGCGTGTCGTGGGTCGCGTGCAGCTTCGGGCGTGCGTACAGCAGATGGAGCGCGCGCCCGTGCGGCATCGTGAGGTAACGGTCGCCGTAGAGCCGGACGAGCGCGTCGCGGATCGTCCGTGCATGACGACCACTCACGGTCGGGAAGAGGTGGTGCTCGACGTGGTAGCCGAACTCGAGGTGCAGCCGCTCGAGCCAGCGCGGCGCGGTGACCGAGAGCGTGTTCGCGAGCGGATCGTTCACCTCGGTCAACGGGTTCAGGAAGTGATTGGTCGCGATGTACGACATGATGAGCGCATTCGCCGCGAGGACCGGCAGCACGTACACGAACACGAAGGCATAGGGGCCGACGAGCGCCAGCACGCCGATCCAGAGCGCCAGCATCGTCGCCGACTCGGCGTACACCGCGCGGCGCGAGATGCGCGCGTAGTAGCCGTTTCGCCGGCTGTGGAACACGAGCACCAGGAGCGAGTGCACCGAGAACCACACGAACGGGAAGAGCGCGCTGCGCAGGCGACCGGAGCCGGGAGCGATCGTCTCGAGGGCGCGGACGACGGCGCTCTTCCGCCAGAACCCGAGCGTGCCGTAGCCGTCGGGATCGGCGACGGGCTTGCCGGTATTGGCGTGGTGCGCTTGGTTGTGCCAGGCGGTCCATAGCGTCGGCGAGAGACAGTACGGGGCGAACCCGATCCAGCCGACGATCTGCTCCACGCGCCGGCTGCGGACGAGCGCGTGGTGCATCGCTTCGTGCGCGAGGAACGCGAGACACCCCCAGCTGTGGCCGGCGACGAGCGCACACGCCGTCGCGACGTACCATGCCGGCGCCGCGATCACGACGTAGAGCGCGAGCGCGATGATGATCGCAAGGTGGAGGGGGAGCCATAGAAGGCGCGACGGGGCGCGCTCGAACACCGCGCGCGGGAGGTGCGTACGCACCTCGCGTGCGTACCGTTGCACGGCTTGTCGCTCGTATCGACTACGGATAGATTCCATCGCTCTTCCTCCGGTGCGTGTGGTTACGGGGGAGTAGGTTACGGAGACGTTGCCGTAACTTACGTATGCGTAACCTACGAGAGCGATCGAGGGCTGTCAAGATGGCGCGACGGAAAAAATCGGCGGCACGGCTGACGGCGTCAGCCCGGCGGACGCAACTCGTCGAAATCGCACGCGCGGTGTTCGCCAAGCGCGGCTTCGAGGCGACGTCCGTCGAGGAGATCGCCGCGCGCGCCAAGGTGTCGAAGCCGATCGTGTACGAGCACTTCGGCGGCAAGGAGGGACTGTACGCGGTCCTCGTCGATCGCGAGATGGACTACGTGGTCACGCACATCGCCGACGCGATCAGCAGCGGCACGCCGCGCGAGCGCGTCGAGCGCGCCGCGCTCGCGTTTCTCTCGTACGTCCGCGATCAGCCCGACGGCTTCATCGTGCTCTCGCGCGACGCGCCCGTCACCTTGGCGCACGGCGGCATGTCGAGCCTCTTGAACGACGTCGCGGAGCGCGTCGCCGGCGTGTTCGCCACCACGTTCAAGAAAGCAGGGTACGATCCGAAGACGGCACCGATCTACGCCCACGCGCTCGTCGGCATGGTCACCTTCGTCGGCCAATGGTGGATCGAGGTTCGGAAGCCGGCGATCGAGGAGGTCGCGAGCCATATAGCGGCCCTCGCCTGGATGGGCCTCCGCCATTTGCCGAAGCGCCCGAAGTTGACGATCACGCCCGGCTGAGTGTTTTCAGCGCCCGCTGCCGTGCCCGTTCGTCAGCTCGGGCGTCAGATTGACGAACGGCACCGTGCCGCTCCCCGAGAACTGCGGCAGGACGCCGTTCCAGCGGTCGATCGCCTTCGACTGCACGAGGAGCGGGTTCAGCGTCTCTTGCAGCAGGCGGTTCGCCTCCGCTTGCGCCTTCGCCTTCACGAGCGTCGCCTGCGCGTCGCCCTCGGCCTCGGCGACCTTCGCCTTGGCGAGCGTCTGCTGGCGCTGCAGCTCGTACTCGGCTTGCTGCGCTTGCTGCTGCGCCGCCATCTTCTGCTGCATCTGCGCCTCGATCGCCTGCGGGAGGTGGCTGGCGCCGAGGTTCACCTTGTCGACGACGAAGCCCATCTTCTCCATCTGCGTCGCGAGCTGATCCTGGATGTGATCCTGGAGGGCGGTGCGTTGGTTGGAGATGAGGTCGGTGAGCGCCATCTGGCCGGCGACGTTCTGCGACACCGTGATGATCGTGCGGCGGATGAACGTGCGCTCGATGTCCTCGATGTCGGCGCCACGGAACGAGCGGAAGACGTCGGCCGCCTTGCCCTCGCTGGTGTTGTAGGTGACGGAGATGTCCTGGCGGATGTGCTGCCCCTCGCGCGTCGGCAGGTCGATCGAGTCGTCGCCCGGTGACGAGCCCTCGTTGGATCGCGCCACCATCGAATAGGTGCGGAGCGCGATCGGGTAGGACTGCACCTGCGTGATCCACGGGATGCGCCAGACGACGCCTTGCCCGGCGGCGCGCAGGCTTCCCGACCAGCGATTGAAGACGACGCCGACGTTGCCGGGCTTGATGACCGCGAACGAGCTGTAGACCGCGGCCAGCACCAGCACCACGATCGTCGCCGACACGAGACTGCTCGCCGCCCGCGCCTGCGCGTGCGCATCGAAACGCGCGTCACCGTTGGTCGCCATCGCTCTTCCTCCCGGGCCGCCTGTAGACGCCCTCGCCGTCCCGTACGAGCGGAATGATTCGTCCGGGCCGCCGCGTCTGCCGCCGAAGCCACCGCCGCTCGATCGCGCGCCGCAGCGGCGCCAGCGCGGCATAGCACGCGCCGCCGATCACCAACAGCACGAGGAGCTCGGCAGCCGCCACACGGCGATTGTCGTAAGGTCGCGATGCGCCGTCAAGGCGAGGCGCACCGAGCGTCGCTCGACTCAAATATCGTGGAATTGTGAAGGATTGTTCCGTCGATTGTCACGATCGGTGCGACGACGTGCGGCGGCAAGCGCTGCCTCGGCGGCTCGAACAACGGCGCCCCGTGCAGCGCAAACTCCGAGTGCCCCACCGGTGCGTGCAACGTTCCGGGCGCGCAGACGGCGCCGAACGCATGTAACGACGGCGTGTGCACGCCGAACACTCCGCCGGACAACGACTCCGTGAACGAGGGCGTCTGCGCCGCCGGACCGATCGACCAGTTCTGCAACCTCGAGTCGTTCCGACCGTGCGCCGTGGACAGCGACTGCCCGACCGCCGGCGACACGTGCAGCGTGTTCAAGAATCGGGAGTGCTTCACGGACAACGGCATCGTCGGCGCGAGCGTCTCCGTTGCCGGCGCCGCGAGTCCGACGGCGCCGGCGTTCGGCGCGCTGTTCTGCAATCCACCGTCGACGTCAGGGATCGTCAATGCGCAGGCCGGAATACCGAGCCTCGGCAGGTGGACGATTCCGGGCAGCGCGACGATGAACTGAGCAGCGCTGCATGCTGCATCAGCGCGCCGCGCGCGCCAGCTGCGTCTCGTCGGCCGCCGCCGTCGCGCGCTCGAGCGGCAGCGCGACGGTGAACGTCGAGCCCGCGCCGGGCGTGCTGTCGACGGTGATCGTGCCGCCGAGAAGATCGACGAGGCGGCGCGCGATGTGGAGCCCGAGGCCGACGCCGCCGAAGCGCCGCGTCGACGAGCTGTCGACCTGACGGAACATCTCGAAGATCACCGAGACGTGCTCGGGCGCGATGCCGATCCCGGTGTCGCGCACGGAAAACACCACGAGCTCACCCTCGCCGTTCGCGTCCGGAGCCGCGGCGACGCCGACGTGCACCGAGCCGGCGCTCGTGAACTTGAGCGCGTTGGCGACGAGGTTCTTCAAGATCGTCTTCACCTTGACGCCGTCGCCCCGGATGAGCCCCCCGCCGATGTCGTTCGCCCACGTGAGCGCGACCGCCGGCTGCGCGAGCGGCCTCAGCTCGCGGCCGAGATCGACGAGCAGGCGGTCGACGTCGACGTCGCCGACCTCGACCGTCTCGCGTCCGGACTCGAGACGGCCCATGTCGAGCGTCGCGTTCACCAGCTCGAGGAGCTCGACAGCGTGCTCTTGGATGCGGCCGATCGTGCCCGACCATTCCGGCTCCTCCGGATGGAAGATGCCATCGGCGAGCATCTCGGCGTAGCCCATGATCACGTTCAGCGGCGTCCGCAGCTCGTGCGACATCGTCGCGACGAACTCGGACTTGAGGCGGTTCGCGGACTGGAGATCCGCGATCAGCCGTCCGTTCTCGACCGTGATCGCGGTCGCGTGTGCGATGCCGAGCGTCAGGCGTTGCTCACGGTCGGAAAAGGGACCCGTGCGTGTGTGATGCCCGACGACGAGGACGCCGATGATTCGCTCGCCGCGCGCGACGGGTGCGAAGAGCTCCGAGGCGACGTCGAACCGTCGGCTCAGCTCCGGTGGCACCAAGACGTCCGTTGTGGCGTCGTGCATCGCGATCAGTTCCCCCGCGCGAAGTTGACGCAGGATCGGCAGGCTGTCGGGCGGGAACTCGAGCTGGGTGAGCTCGGCCACGACCTCCGGTCGCGAGCCGACGTTCGACGCCAACCAGAAGACGCCGCGCTTCTCGTCGAAGAGGAAGAGGCTGCTGAAGTCGCAGCGGATGACATCGACCGCGAGGTGATTCACGCGCTCGAGGATGTCGGGCTCGCCGAGGTGCTTGCTG
>JBGPOW010000235.1:0-6756 GCA_041488235.1 Binatia bacterium | reverse complement strand
TGAAGCCGAAGCGCCGCCAGCCGCCCTCCTTGCAATCGTCTTTGGTCTCCGCAGGCGCGGCCGTCGCGCCGGCGGTTGGTGTGACGATCGGCGTCGGCGTCGCCGTCGCAACCGGAGTCGCGGAACCGGGCGGCGGCGCGAAACCGGGGCAGATGCGGACGAGGCTACCCTCCTCGGTCTCGGCGCCGTCTTCGAAGCGCGTGCCGCCCTGGCTGAGGTACATGCATCCATCGGCGCCGACGTTGGCGAGGTCGCCGCGGAAGCCGCCGCTCGCGAAGAGCATCTGCGTCGGCGGCTGGGTGAAGTCGCCGTCGGGGAAGTCGAGGCGGGTCATCGTCCCGTCGGTGTTGCTGCTGACGACGAACGGCGGCGCGCCCGGGTGGAACGCGAGGCCGTCGGCGCAGCATTGCGCGGCGTACGGGACGTGCTGGACGAGACTGCCGTCGCGCGCGAGCACCGTGACGCCGCCGATCGCGAAGTTCGCGAGGAAGAGGTAGTCGCCCGTCGGGTCGAACGACATGCCGTCGTACGAGCCGGCGACGGCGGAGAAGACGTTCGTCGTCGTGAACGCGGCGTCGACGGCGGAGACGGTGCCAAGCGCGTCGGCGTAGACGACGTTCCCGGTCTGCGGATCGACGGCGATCCCGAGGCAGTTGCCGGCGGCGCCGAACGGTCCGCGCAGCACGGCGCCCGTCTCCGCGTCGCGGCTGGTGATGCCGCTCAACTCGTTCGCGTAGAGCGTGCCGTCGGAATGGTTCGCGAGGCCGACGCACGCGGTCGCGTCGAGGACCGTCACCGGATGCAGCTCGTCACCGTGCGCGGTCGGCTCGTCGCCGTCAGCGTCGATGCGCCGCATGGTGACGAACGCGACGAGCGGATCGCCGTCGGGCGCGAACGCGACGCCTTCGCCGAAGTCGAGGTGCGTCGCGTAGAGATCCTGCGTGAACGGCGCTTGCAAGAACGTGAACGATGCGCCGACGCCGTCGGAATGGTGTGCCTGCGCCGTGCGCGTCGTCAGCGTGAGCGCACACGCGGTGACGACGGCGACGATCGATGCAGCGGAGGCAACCAGGAAACGCATCGCGGCGCGACGCCGATACCATGGAATGCGTGTCGACAGGTAACGTGCGCGCCGTCCGTCGACGCGATGCTGTGCCGGCGTCCCGAGCACTCGCTGCGCTCGCCGCGTCGCAAACGCCATGGCCTTCGGATTGCGCCCGGCCGAGGCGCGCCGCCGATTTGTCGTACCGCAATGGCGCAATCCGCGAGGCGTGACGCCGTGGCAATCCAGCGATCGTGTATGCAACGCCGGGTTCGGAATCGTCCAACGTTGCTCGGGAGGTGACTCATGGTGGCGCAGCTCGACTTCACGTCCCAGACCGGCTTCAACGCCGACGCGAGCGGGTGGGATCCCGCGAACGCGCGCGCGATGGTGTACTGCAGCGACCTCGCGTACGGCGATCCGGCGCACGTCGAGCAGACGCTGCCGACGTGGAACCTCAAGTTCGAGAAGTTCCTGAACGTCGAGGACACGCAAGCGTTCCTCGCCAGCCGCGACGGCGTCGGCATCGTCGCGTTTCGCGGCACGCAACCGACCGACCTCATCGACTGGGCGACGGACGTGAACTGCGTGCTCACGCCGGGCGCGTACGGCGGCGTGCACTGCGGGTTCAAGCGCGCGCTCGATCTCGTCTGGCCCGACGTCGCCGACTTCATCGGCAAGAAGCAGCGCGTGTTCGTCACCGGGCACAGCCTCGGCGGCGCGGTCGCGTGTCTCGCCGCCGCGCGCGCCGCGTACGAGCACGTCTTGGCGCCGCAGGCACTCACGCTCTTCACGTACGGCCAGCCGCGTGCCGGCGATGCCACCTTCGTCGACTTCGTCAATCGCACGCTGCCCGGCCGCGTGGTGCGGATCGTCAACAACCTCGACCTCGTGCCGCGCGTGCCGCCGCGGAACTCGTTCGTCGCGCGTTACGGCCACTGCGACGGCGTGATGTGGATCGACTTCGACGGCAACCTGCACGGCAATCCGAAGTATTGGAACGCGCTCTTGACGTTGCTCGAGGTCGCGCCGAAAGCCGACGAGGTGCAGCTCGACGAGCGTGAGCTCGCAGCCAAGATCCGGCTCCAAGGATTGCGGGGCGTGCTCGCGAAATTCCAGCCGAGCGGCCGGCCGCTGGCCTCGATCCTGGACATCGGCGAGGCGTTCCTCGCCGACGACACGACCCGGCTCGTCATCCGCTCGATCGGCAAGGACGCGCTGCGCGAGCCGGCGGCGATGATCGTCGACCACTTCATGGACAACTACAAACGCCTGCTCGACGGCACGACGGGGCTCGCCGACTCGTAGCGGCTACATGCGGAAGACGCCGAAGCGCGTCGCCGGAAACGGCGCGCTCAGCGACGCGGCGAGCGCGAGGCCGAGCGCGTCGCGGGTCTCGGCGGGGTCGAGGATGCCGTCGTCCCAGAGGCGCGCCGTCGAGTAGTAGGCGCTGCCTTCCTCCTCGTACTTGGCGAGGATCGGCGCTTGGAACGCGCGCTGCTCCTCGTCCGACATCGTCGCGCCGCGGCCGGCGAGCTGCTGCATCTTGACCGTCAAGAGCGTGCTCGCCGCCTGCTCGCCGCCCATGACCGAGATGCGCGAGTTCGGCCACATGAAGAGGAAGCGCGGCGAGTAGGCGCGGCCGCACATGCCGTAGTTGCCGGCGCCGTAGGAGTTGCCGACGACGACGGTCAGCTTCGGCACGCGCGCGTTGGCGACGGCGTTCACCATCTTGGCGCCGTCCTTGGCGATGCCGCCCTGCTCGTACTTCTTGCCGACCATGAAGCCGGTGATGTTCTGCAAGAAGAGGAGCGGCACGCCGCGCGCGCAGCAGAGCTCGATGAAGTGCGTCGCCTTCAGCGCCGACTCGGAGAAGAGGACGCCGTTGTTGGCGACGATGCCGACGGGATACCCGTGGAGGTGCGCGAAGCCGGTGACGATCGTCGGCGCGTAGCGCGCCTTGAACTCGTGGAGGCGGCTGCCGTCGACGAGGCGCGCGATCAGCTCGCGGATGTCGTACCCCTTGCGCGGGTCGCGCGGCACGACGCCGTAGATCTCGGCGGGATCGTAGGCCGGCGCCTCGACGGCGACGCGCGCGACGGGGCAGGGCGGCGGCTCCGGGAGCGAGGTGAAGATGTCGCGCGCGATCGCGAGCGCGTGGCGGTCGTCGCGCGCGAGATGATCCGAGACGCCCGAGATGCGGGTGTGCACGTCGCCGCCGCCGAGCTCCTCCGCGGTCACCTCCTCGCCGGTCGCGGCTTTCACCAGCGGCGGCCCGCCGAGAAAGATCGTGCCTTGGTTCTCGACGATGACGGTCTCGTCGCTCATCGCCGGCACGTAGGCACCGCCCGCGGTGCACGAGCCCATCACGATCGCGACCTGCGGAATACCGGCCGCCGACATGCGTGCTTGGTTGAAAAAAATGCGCCCGAAGTGCTCGCGGTCGGGGAAGACGTCCGCTTGCAGCGGCAGGAACGCGCCCCCGGAGTCGACGAGGTAGACGCACGCGAGCCGGTTCTCGAGCGCGATCTCCTGCGCGCGCAGATGCTTCTTCACCGTGATCGGAAAATACGTCCCGCCTTTCACCGTCGCGTCGTTGGCGACGATCACCGCCGGGCGGTCGTGGATCGTGCCGATGCCGGTGACGATGCTGGCGCCGGGCGCGTCGCCGCCGTACATTGCGTGCGCCGCGAGCGGCGACAGCTCGAGGAACGCCGTCCCGGGGTCGAGCAGCGCGTCGATGCGGTCGCGGGCGACGAGCTTCCCGCGCTCGGTGTGCCGCGTGCGGGCGCTGTCGCCGCCGCCGGCGCGCGCCGCGCCGACGCGCTCGCGCAGCTCGGCGACGCGCGCCCGCATGGCGTCGGCGTTCTCACGGAAATCGGCGCTGTTGGTGCGGATGCGGCTCTCGAGGCGGGGCGTGCTCATGGTCGCCCGACATACCCGGACGGGCTGCTGGTTTCCACGGGCACTCGCCGTCTGCCCGGCGCGTTCAACCGAGCGACCGTGCGAGCGTCCACGCGCCCCAGGCGAGCAACGCCACGCCGGGGACTTGTGCAGCCCACCGTCCCGGCAGGAGACGCTCGCCGAGGATGAAGAGACTCAAGACCGCCATCGCCGCGACGCTCATCACGCCGGCGACGAACATCAGCAGCATGAGCGCCCAGCAACAGCCGAGGCAGTACCCGCCATGACGCAGACCCATGCGGAACGCGCCGCTCGCGCCGTCGCGCCAGTGGCTCACCAAAAAGCCCATGGGGGTCCGGCAGTGCGACAGGCAGGCCGTCTTGAGCGGCGTCAGTTGATAGAGGCCGGCGACGAGCAGGATCATGCCGGCGATCGGCCGGCCGGTCGCGAGCGCGTCCGTTTGCAGCAGCGCGGCGCGATGCAGACCCCATTGCAGTAGGGTCGCCGGCAGCGCGAAGAGCAACCACGCGCCGAGATACCCGGTGGCGAAAAGTAAACCCTCGACCGGCAGCGGTCGGGCGTGGCGCTCGCGGTCCAGGCGGACGAACACGAGCGTGATCGGGAGCGCGGCGGGCGCCATCATCGCGCCCATCATCACGATCCACATGAGCGCCGACGCTCCGAGGTAAGGGAGCGTCGCCGCCGGCTTCATCATGGCCGTCGCCAGCGCCAGCATGAGGCCCTCGCCCTCCATCGAGGACATGACGGCGGCACTTCTGGCGAGCAGCCACCAGCACACGGCCGCCACGACGACGAGCGCCGCGACGGTGATCAGACGCGAGGCGCGGGCGACGCCGCCGTTCACCTATGCCGCGCCCGACCAGGCAAACGGTGCGAGGTGGCCGTTGCGGCTGCTGCCGGCGTCATCCCAGCGGATATCGAAGCAGTTGATGAGATTCTTCACGGCGGTCGCGAGCGTCAGCCGCCGATTCGCCGGGTGGAAGGTGTTGTCGATGGCGAGGCATTCGCCGCTCATCGAGACGCTCGGCACGCCCTCCACCGCCTGCTCGAGGATCCCCGCGATCGTGACGGCACGGCGATTCCCCTCCTGGTCGAAGCGAATGGGATGGCGCTCGACGCCGCGGAACTCGCCGATCAGCGGCGCCAACGCCGCCAGCGGCCCGCCCGCCCCGCCGCTCGCGATCGCGGTGATCGCGTCGGCTTGCTGCGCGCTCGCGCGATCGTCGACGATGACGCCGACGATCCATCCGCCCGCCGCCATGACGGCCTTCGACTGCGCGACCACCGCGAACGTCACCCCGGCGAGGTCGACCGCGCCGTAGCGCCCGGCGTCGATGCGGTAGGTCATCGCGAACTTGCAGAACTCCTCGCTCGCGGGAGCCGTCGCGTTGCTCGTTATGCAGGGGCACAGATACCGGCAGCTGCACGCCTCGAGGTACTCGCCCTGGATCGTCCATGCGGTGGTCATGCGTGCGTCTGTATCGCCGGTGCCGGATCATCGCAACACGAAGAACCGAGTGGCGAGACGCGACTCACGCCGGAAAATCGACGATCGCGCCCGCGCGGCGGAGCTGCTCGCGCAGCGTCGTCACATCGAGGGCGGCAGGCGCGACGCCGGCGCGGACCGCGAGCGCCCCGGCGGTGCCCGCCGCCTCGCCCGTCGCCATGCACGGCGGGATCTCCTTCGTCGCGTGATGGACGCGATGATCGACCGAGATGCAGCGCCCGGCGACGAGGAGGTTGGCGATCCGCGACGAGCGCAGCGCCCGGTACGGAATCGCGTAGCGCGCGCCGTACTTCGTCCAGTGACCGGTGACCGCGATCGTGTCGTCGAAGGAACGATCGACGTCGTCGCGCTGGAGCACGTAGTCGCCGTGCAGACGGCGGCTCTCCGTAATGCCGAGCTGGCTCGCGACGTCGCAGACGTGCGCGCGGCGGAACTCCGGCACCTCGGCGCGCAGGCGATCGACCTCGGCCATCACCTGGCGCCGGCACTCGACCTCGGCGAACGTCAGGTCCTCGGGGTCGGTGGCGTCGATCTTGCGGCCGATGCGCTCGGTCGCGCCCCACGGCAAGAGCACGCGGCCGTCGCCGAGGGTGTGGAAGTACCAGCCGCCGGTCGCGATCGCCTGCTCGACGTTCTCGACGCCGCCCATGCGGAACCACAGCCACGGCAGCACGCGCTCGAGATCGAAGGCGCAGCCGGCAGCCGCGAAGAGGTCGCCGTCGCCGGTCGCGTCGATGACGACGTCGGCGCGGATCGCGAAGCGTCCCTGCTTGCCTTGGAAGGTGACGGCAGTGATGCGATCGCCGTCGAGTACCGGCTCGCATCCCCACGCGTGGAGCAGGAGGCGCACGTCCGCCTCACGCACCATGTCGTTCAGCACGAGGCGCAGGTCCTCGGGGTCATACGCGACGGAGTAGCGCACCCGGTGCGGGCCCGAGCCCCACACGAGCCCCCAGCGCCGGTAATGCTCGACGAGCGCGGGGTCGTCGCTGCCCCATTCGCCGGCGGGCGGGAAGAACGCGGCGCCGCGCGCGGCGAGGCGATCGGTGATCTCCTGGCAGAGGCCGCGGACCATCTGCCGTCCGGCGCCGTCGTCGAGCGTCAGGAGCAAGATCACGAGGCCGTCGGTCGCAATCCCGCCGAGCGCGCCGTAGCGCTCGACGAGCATCGTCTGCGCGCCCGTGCGCGCCGCGGCGATCGCCGCCGCCGTGCCGGCGGTGCCGCCGCCGACGACGAGCACCTCGGTCGTCGCGTGCACGCGCGTGCGGCGCGCGGCCTCGTC
>JBGPOW010000234.1:0-6761 GCA_041488235.1 Binatia bacterium | reverse complement strand
GACGTGGAAAACCAGGATGTGCTGGTGTTCATCGACAACATCTTCCGCTTCACGCAGGCAAACTCCGAGGTCTCGGCGCTCCTCGGCCGCATGCCGTCGGCGGTCGGTTACCAACCAACGCTCTCGACCGACCTCGGCGAGCTGCAGGAGCGCATCACGACGACAAAAAAAGGCTCGATCACGTCGGTGCAGGCGATCTACGTCCCCGCCGACGACTTGACCGACCCGGCGCCGGCGACGACGTTCGCACACCTCGACGCCACCACCGTGCTGTCGCGGCAGATCGCCGAGCTCGGCATCTACCCCGCCGTCGACCCACTCGACTCCACGTCGCGCATCCTCGACCCGAACGTCGTCGGCGAGGAGCACTACAAGACGGCGCGCGCGGTGCAGGAGATCCTGCAACGCTACAAGGATCTGCAGGACATCATCGCGATCCTCGGCATGGACGAGCTCTCCGAGGACGATCGCCTGATCGTCGCCCGCGCCCGCAAGATCCAGCGCTTCCTCTCGCAGCCGTTCCACGTCGCGGAGACGTTCACCGGCCGCTCCGGCAAGTACGTGAAGCTGAAGGACACGATCAAAGGCTTCCAAGAGATCGTCGACGGCAAGCACGACACGATTCCCGAGCAGGCGTTCTACCTCCAGGGCACGATCGAGGACGTGCTGGAGAGCGCGAAGCAGCTCGCCGCCTGAGGTCGCGTCGCGATGGCCGCGAGCTTTCGTTTGCGCATCGTCACTCCCGAGCGCCACCTCCTCGACGAGGACGTCGAGGAGGTGACCGCGCCCGGTGCCGCCGGCGAGTTCGGCGTCCTTCCCGACCACATAGCGTTCCTTACGGTGCTCGCCCCGGGGCGGCTGATCTACAAGAGCGGCGGGAAGCGTCACGTGCTCGCGATCTTCGGCGGCTACGCCGAGGTCGCCGACAACGTCATGACCGTTTTGGCCGACGGCGCCGAGCTGGTCGAAGAGATCGACGCGCAGCGCGCCGAGCGCGAGCTGCGGGACGCCGAGACCAAGCTCGCCGGCCTCGATGCCGCCGCGCCGGACGTCGCGGTCTTGCGACGCATCGTCGAGCAGTCGACCGCGCGTCTCGCCGCCACGTCCGAGCGAATCTGAAAAAGTTGAACGCCGCCGCCGGCGCGCGGGCGTGAACTATCACGCCGCGTCTTGACGATCGCGGCCCGCTTGAGGCAAGAACATGCACTCGCCCAAGTGCCGTTCCTTGCTTTCGGAAGGATGAGACCACCATGACGAACCGTTCCCCCTCGATCGCGTCTTCCCACCGTTCACGCGTTGCACGCCGAGCTTGCGGCATCGCGCTCGCAGCGGCGCTCGCCGCCTGGATCGTCAGTGTGGCACCGGCCGATGCGAGTCGCTGCTCCGAAAATCTCCGCGGCGGCGGCATCCATTGCGACTGCGCCGACCCGACGACGCTTCTCGGACTGTGCGAGCCGGGCTCGACGGCCGTGCTCTATCGCCTCGATCAACCGTTTCCGCCCGACGGCACGAAGGGTGAATTCGAGATCAACTCCGCGCCAGACTCGGCGTGCGCGGGCAAGTCGACGGCGGTCGGCATGACGGGTTTCATCGTCGGGTGCTGGTACCCGCCGGATGCGAAGACGGGGTGTCGCGCCGTACGACTCCCGAACAACGGGTCGATGTGTCTCCATCTCGACGGACAGTCGCTCGGGTGCTCCGGCGATTGCGCCGACGTGTCGACGGAGCAAATTGCGATCAGCAACGCCGGCGGCGCCGACCGTCGCGTCTGCCCGCCCGTCGATCTGAATCCCACCGACGTCGGCAGGGATTGCCGGTCGACGCGCGGGTCCGGCGAGGAGAAGTTCCGCATCTGGATCGGCGGCCTGTGCGCCACGAACGGCTGCGTCGCCGCCGACGAGACGAACGCCTGCGTCACGCAGTGGGGCGCGACGCAGTGGGGCTACGGCAAGAACAAGCGCGGCCACCAACAGGAGCCCGGTTGGTACGATTGGCACACTGGCGCTTTCAAGCTGACGACGTGGCAGGGCCGCCCGACGTGCGGCAAGCTCGGCGAATGTCTCGGCAAGCATACGCAGAAGACGCCGTGGCAGCTGACGATCGTCGCCACACCCGCCGACGGGTATATGCCGCCTTGTCTCGCCACCGAGGCGGCGACTACCTGCGACGCGGGCCCCTGCTTCAAGTAGCGCCGCCGCCGCACCTCGGTCGCGACCTGCTCGCTGACCGCCGCTAACGCGTGCCGGCCTGAGCGCGTCCGGCTCAGCCGGGCGTGGTCTCGCCTTGCGGCAGGCGTAGGTTTCGCACCACCTGACCGGAGCGGCCGAGCGGCGGCAGCTCGCGACCGTCGAGGCTCACGGTGATGCCGCCGGCGTTGCCGATCGTCAACGTGAAGGCGCGCGTCGCCGTCCAGCTGCGTGTCTCGCCCGGTTGCAGCAGGATGCTGTGCTTCGGTTCGTCGTCGACGCCGAGGGACAGCCAGGTTTGCTCCGCGGCGACGATTCGCAGCTCGCGAGCGCCGAGCCCAGGCGCGGACGCGGCGTCCGCCGGCGTCGCGTCCGGCGCCGGCGAGCCGGCCGCAGCCGCCTGCTCCATCTCTGTGTCTCGCGTCGCCGCTGCCTGCTCCACAGCAGGGTGTTTCGCCGCCGCCTGTGGCGACGGCTGCGGCGCGGCGGCGACGATCGGTGCGCGGTTCGCGATCTCCGGAGAACCAGACGTCGAGCCCGCACCGACGGTGGGTAGCTGTTCGGCGGCAAACGGTGACGCCGGGGAGCCGATACCCGCGGGCTGCGACGCGGTCGCGTCGTGTTGGTCAGCGGCTGCGACGTCGCGCTCGGGTGCCGGTGGGTTCGGCGTCGGCTCGACCGCGGTCGCGACCAGGGTGCCATCGCCGCCGGCCGCGCGATCGCTCTCGTTCCCGTTGCCGCTCCAATGCTCGTCGTCGAGACCCGCGCGTTCCGGCGCCTGTCGCATGATGACGACGACGGCCGCGGCGCTTGCGAGGACCACCGCGATCGGCCGCAAGAGCAACCGTCTCGCGCGCCGTCGGCGCGTCCCAAGTTGCATCGGGCTGGGCGGCGGGAGCTCTTGAACTTGGCCGAGAAAATCCGGCAGCAACTCCTCGGCGGGAAGACCGAGTGTCGCAGCATAGCGGCGAAAAAAAGGGATCAGATAGAGATCGTCGGAGACGCCGACGTCTAGGGGTTTCTCGCCCTCGAGCAGACGGACGTAACGTAGCGGAACTCCAGCGTCGGCCGCGGCGTGCTCGATCGTCAGGCCGAGCTGCTCACGGGCGGCGCGCAACCTCTTCGCGATGTGGCCGCGCTCCTCCACCTCGCGCGGCACCATAGCGACGCGCACGCGCATTCTCCAGTCGGAAACGGGCGGGGGCGTGACCGTTGACGGGTTGACACAGTGCGGCCGAACATACTAAACGTTCAGTATGGTCGCGCGCAGTCGTCTCGACCCACCGTCGCACCCGAGTGCTTCCACTGCCGCCGACGGCAAGCCGAACAGCACGGCGCGGAAGGATCTCATGGCGATCGCGATCGATTGCTTCGCCCGCTACGGCTACCAAGGCACGTCGATCGATCGCATCGCCAGCGCTGCGGGGGTGACGAAGGGCGCCATCTACTACCACTTCCGCGACAAGGAGGAGCTGCTCTTCGAGGCGGTGAAAGATCGTACGGTCGCGTACGAAGAGCGCATCGTCGGCAGCGTCTCGCCCGTCACCGATCCGGTCGCCGCGCTCGTCGAGATCGCGCGTGTGAGCGTCCACATCGCGACGCGGAACAATCTCCGCCGCTTCATCCTCACGCTCATGGTCGAGGCTCTGGACACCAATCCGCGTCTATCCGAGACGTTCCGCGGCATCATGCGCCGCTTCCGCAGCTATCTCGCCGGCATCGTCCGTCTCGGCCAAGAACAGGGCGTCTTTCGCACCGACGTGGAAGCGAGCCGCGCCGCGCAGGTCTTCGCGGGCGCCGTCATCGGCGCGGAGCTGCAGCATTACCAAGATCCGGAGCGCGTCGACCTCGCGATCGCCATGCAAGGCGTCGTCGATCAGCTGATCTCGTGGCTGACCGCGACCGCCGACCAGTTGCCTCACGCCGCGCCCGCAAAGCGCGGCGTCCGCCACAATCGGAGGGAGTCCCGATGATCAATTTCGCACTCGACGACGAGCAAAAGCTCATTCGCGAGACCGTGATCGGCTTCGCGCGCGACGAGATCCGCCCGCACGCGCGTGAGGCCGACGAAAAGTGCACCGTTCCGGCCTCGCTCCTGCGGCGTGGCTGGGAGCTCGGCCTCGTGCAGAGCATGATCCCGGAGGAATACGGGGGGTTCGGCACCGAACATTCGGCGCTGACCGGTGCCGTCGTCGCCGAGGAGCTCGCGTACGGCGACCTGGCGATCGCGACGCACCTCCTCGCGCCGCGGCTCCTCACGGTGCCGCTCGTGGAGCTCGGCTCGACTGAGCTCAAGAGTCGCCTCCTGCCGGCCTTTTGCGGCGACACCTTCGAGCCTGGGTCGGCCGCCGTCGTCGAGCCGCGCTTCGACTTCGACCCGAGCGCGCCGGCGACGACGCTCCGCCGCGAGGGCGACGATTATGTGGTCAGCGGCGCCAAGTGCTTCGTACCGCTCGGCTCGCAGGCGAAGCAGCTGCTCGTGCTGGCCGGGCTCACGAACGGCGACGGCTCGGTGCGTCCGCAGGCGATCGTCGTCGCGCGTGACACGCCGGGTCTGCGCGTCGGTGCGCGCGAGCAGAACATGGGCGTGAAGGCGCTCGAGACGACGACGCTCGACCTCGACGCGTGCCGCGTGCCGCGCGATCAGGTGCTCGCGGTCGGCGACCGGGCGGCGATGGCGCGTCTCGCCAACCTCTGGCGAGTCGGCCTCAGCGCGATGGCTGTCGGCGTCGCGCGCGCAGCGTACGACTATGCCCGCGAGTACGCGAAGGAGCGGCGCGCGTTCGGGCAGGCGATCGGGCAGAAGCAGGCGATCGCGTTCATGCTCGCCGAGATGGCGATGGAGGTCGATGCGATGCGCCTCCTCGTCTGGGAGGCGGCGTGGAAGCTCGACCGCCACGAGGATGCGACTCGCGAGGCGTACCTCGCCAAGCGGTATACCGCGGATGTGACGCTGCGGATCGCCGACAACGCGCTCCAGGTGCTCGGTGGCCACGGCTACATTCGCGATCACTTGGTGGAGCTCTTCCTGCGCAACGCGCGCGGCTTCGCCACGCTGGAAGGATTGGCGATCGCCTGAGGCGAGCGCCCAAGGAGACGGATCATGGTCGACTTCGAGCTCTCTCCGGACATCGCCGCGCAGCGCGAGCAGCTGCACATGCTGGCCGAGAACGCCATGCGGCCGATCGCCCGCGAGTACGACGAGCGTGAGCACGAGAAGCCCTGGGACTTCATCAACATGATGTGGCAGCTCTCGAAAGCGTCGGACATCGGACCGGGAAAGGAGGGCAAGCAGGCGGGTAAGCAGAAGCCGGTCGATTCCAACCGCAACCTGCGCACCGTGATCGCGGTCGAAGAGCTGTCGTGGGGCGACGCCGGGCTCTACCTCAGTATTCCCGGTCCGGGCCTCGGCGGCGCGGCGGTGCAGGCGGTCGGCACGCCCGAGCAGAAGGAGCGGTTCCTCTCGCGCTTCAAGGGCGACAAGCCGGTCTGGTCCGCGATGGCGATCACCGAGCCGGGCGCGGGCAGCGACAGCGCGGCGATCCAGGCGACCGCCGTCCGCGACGGCGACCACTGGGTGCTGAACGGTACCAAGATCTTCTGCACGAGCGGCCTCATGGCCGGCGACCCGAAGAACTCGAACGGGTTCATCGTCGTCTGGGCGACGGTCGACCGCTCGGCGGGCCGCGCCGGCATCAAGTCCTTCATCGTCGATGCCGGCACTCCCGGCATGACGGTCGCCAAATGCGAGGACAAGCTCGGCATCCGCGCTTCGGACACGGCGACGTTGATCTTCGAGGACTGTCGCATTCCGTTCGACAACATCCTCGGCAGCCCCGAGGTGCCGAAGACGAGCGAGGGGTTCAAAGGCGTCATGGCGACGTTCGACGCCACGCGGCCGATCGTCGCCGCGAGCGCTCTCGGCGTCGGCCGCGCGGCGCTCGACTTCGTGCGCGAGGAGCTGAAGAAGCAAGGCGTCGAGATCCGCTACGGCGCAGCACCCCGGAAGCTCACCGCGATCGAGCGCGACTTCATGGACATGGAGACGCAGCTGCAGGCGGCGCGCCTCCTCACCTGGCGTGCGGCGTGGATGATGGACAACGGGCAGAAGAACAACCTCGAGGCCTCGATGGCGAAGGCCAAGGCGGGCCTCGTCGTCACGCAGGTCACGCAGAAGGCGGTCGAGATGCTCGGGCCGCTCGGCTACTCGCGCCAGCTGCTCGTCGAGAAGTGGATGCGCGACGCGAAGATCAACGACATCTTCGAGGGCACGCAGCAGATCAACATGATGATCATCGCGCGCCGGATTCTCGGGTACACTTCCAAAGAGCTGTCCTGAGGTCGGCGGCGACGCGCTCGCACCCGCGCCGAGGCCGCGCGGCGTTTTCTTTGCCGCTCTGCGTCGGTGTGATACTTTTTGTGGGGATGGACACATACCAGATCCTCTCCGACGTGCCGCGCTACACCGAGTTCATGACGGTGGCCGAGCTCTCGGCGAGCTCACGGGAGCTCGCGCGCCGCTTTCCGAAGCTCGTCACGCTGCAAGCGATCGGGACGTCGCTCGAAGGCCGGCCG
>JBGPOW010000233.1:0-6773 GCA_041488235.1 Binatia bacterium | reverse complement strand
TCGATCGTCCCCGCCATGTAGCCGAGCAGGTGGCGCGGCTCCTCATCGGCGGGAACGAGCTTCGCGACGGCGCGCCCGCGCTTGGTGATGACCAACGGAACACGGTCGCGGGCAACACGATCCATGATCGTGAGACACCGGGCCTTGAACTCGCCGGCGGGCATGGTCGTCTGTCGCCGCCTCGACTGGACGTTCTTCATGGTCATGACCTTATAGTCACGAATCATGCCGCGCAAGAGGGATCAGCTTGGAGACGTGGTGAGCCCAGGTATCGATGTGTGCGCCGACGGTGCGCTTGCCGCCGGAGCCACGTGTTCGGTCACAGAACTAATTGGTCAACAGGGATTCGTCACGGTGGAGTGGGCGAAGTTGCGTAGGCAGGCGGCGGGTACGGGGGCGCTCTGCGACCGTGCACGATTCCAGGACTTCGGCGCGCGATCGTGGACTACCTGACGGGCCTCACGTGGGAGAAGAAGGACAATGTGAACAACCCCGCCAACCCGCACTACGTCGGCAACACCTACACCTGGGAACAGGGGGGCGGTACGGGCGCGAACGGCAACGCGTTCACTGATTTTCTCGCAAAGCTCAACGCCGCGCCGTGCAACTTCACGGGATATTGCGACTGGCGCTTGCCGACGAGCGCCGAGCTGCAGACCATTCTCTTGGAGCCGTATCGGTGCACGACCAATCCCTGCATCGAGCCGATCTTTGGTCCTGTGGGTACGGACGGCATCAATTCCCCCAACATGGCGAGCCCGAGCAGGTTCAATGCACCGACCTTGCTATGGGGAGTCCGCTTCGACAATGGCGGCGTGGACAGCTACGCCTTGGGCTACATAACCTTCTTCCGCGCGGTGCGGGGTGGGATGTGATCGACGGTGTCCACGTCTAAAGAGCATTTGATCCACCGACGCCTCGGCCAGCCCTAGGATTTTTGGGGTGGATGTGGACAGGGGAATCGGGAGACGCGAGGGACACACTACGCGGCTCGCGCTCGGGGCTTGCCGCGCTTGCTTGCCTGCTGCACGCCGTCCACGAAAGCGACACCATCCCGAACCAACGCCAGGAGGTGCGCGCCGTCGAGCCGTCGCCAGCGGGCCTGCGCCATGTCGAGGAGCTTGTAGGCCATCAGCAACCCCTTCGTGCGTGAGCCCGCGCCCTTCGTCACGCGCTGGCGCAGTCGCACCGTCGCGAACGGCGACTCGATTAACGTTGGACGTGCGGAGATGCTTCCAGTGTTCGGCAGGGAAGTCGAAGAAGGTCAGGAGTGCGTCGGCGTCCTGCTCCAGGGTTGTGACGGCCTTCGGGTACGTGTCCTCGGGGCGATCGCACGCGTCGCGCGCGACACGTTTTGCCTTGACGGCGCCGTCGCGATTTGCGAATCACGCGCAGCGATTCGGCGTTGTCCGATAAGCCGAATTGCTGCAAGAATCCTGCGCATGTCCATTCGCCCCCGCCTCCTCGTCTGTGCCGCCGCCGCTTTGGTGGCGTCGATGCCCGCCGCGATCCACGCGCAGACGGTGAACCCGTGTGTCGGCAAGAAGCTCAAGTGTGTCGCGACGCTGACCAACGCGCTCGATCACTGCTACGCTACTGCCGCGAAGTCGGGAAAGGCGCTCGACCCGACGTGCGTCACCAAAGCCGGCGAGAAGTTCGACGGCGTGAAGGGCTGCATCGTCAAGGCGGAGATCAAGGGAGGCTGCTTGACGACGACGGACGCCGGCTCGCTCGCTACGACCGTCGACGCGTTCGTCAGTGACCTGGTGTCGACGATCGATCCCGCGTTTCCGACGCTGCTGAAGAACAAGTGCACGGGCGGGAAGCACGGGTGCGTCACGACGAAGGTGAAAGGGCTGCTCACATGTCACGTGAAAGCCGCCAAGAAGGGCGTCGTCGATCCGACGTGCGTCGCCAAGGCGATCGCCAAGTTCGACGGCGGCCTTAAGCCCGAGAAGGCATGCTTCACCAAGCTCGAGCAGAAGCCCGGTTGCGTGACGACGGGTGATCTCGCCGCCGTCGAGACCAAGGCCGACGACTTCGTGGAGACGATCGTGTGCGCGCTCGACGCCGCGTCGCCCGGGTGCCCGGGCGCTCCGACGCCGACGCCCACGATCACCGTCAATCCGACCGCGACCGTGACGGTGACCGGCCCGACGCCGAGCGGCGGCGGTCCGACCGCGACCGTGACGCAAACCGCGGCCGTCACAGCCACCGCGACGCACACCCCGACACCCACGCCGACGCACACCGCGACGCCGACGCACACCCCGACGCCGACAGGCGGCACGCCGGGACCAACCGCGACGTCTACGCCGGGAAACGCGTGCGCGACGACATACGAGCTGACGTTCAACGGAGCAGCATCGGACCACGATGTCGGCTGGACCGGCTTCGAGCATGATCAGCCGGAGTCGTCGAACGTCCGTCTCACGTTCGGCGTCAGCAACTGCGCGTCCGGGTCACCGCCATGTGGGACATGCACCCTCACGGGACCGGTGGTGAACGGCGGCGGCGCGGCATTCCACAACCGCCGCTGCCGCGGCGCCAGCGGGGGTACGAACGGGAGCTGGATCGAGTGTACGAGCGACACTGACTGCCCGGGCACCGGCAACGCCTGCGTCTACTTCGCGGGACCGCCGCAGGAGGTCCAGGGCCCCGTCGCCCTCTGCCTCGTCAACGAGATCGCGGGTTCGATCGGCGGCACGCTCGATCCCACGAGCGGCGGCGGCGCCTTCGACATGAAGCTTCGGTCCACCCTCTACGTCGGGATCACGTCCGACGCACCCTGTCCGACGTGCGTGGGCGGTGCATGCCAGGGCGGACCGAACAATGGCCAGTCGTGTACCGTCGGCGGCACGACCGCGCTCTTCAACGGCGTGACCTCGAGCCTCGATTGCCCGCCGAGTAGCCTCGTCGGGGTGAACACCGCAAAGCTGAGCTATGGTACCGGCACGAGGATGCTCACGCTGAGCGCCTCGAGTCCGGCGTGCACCGGCACCGGCTTCGGCGGATCGCGCTGCTTCTGCGATTCCTGCAACGATGCCGCGCACACCCCGTGCACGTCGAACGCAGACTGCGTCGCGGTCGGCGCGACGATCTGCGGCGGCAAGCGCTGCCTCGGCGGCACGAACGCGCTCGCGCCGTGCACAGTCGCGTCGGAATGTCCGAGCAGCAGCTGCGCGCTCGTCGGCGCCCCGACGCAACCGAACCAGTGCACCGACAACACCTGCTCCGCCGCCCCGTCCGACACCGATTCCGTCAACGAGGGGGTCTGCTCTGCGGGGCCGACGGACGGACACTGCACGATCGACAAGTTCCGGACGTGCTCGACGAACGGCGACTGCACGACGGGCGGCGATACCTGCGCTTTCAAGCTGCGCGAATGCTTCACCGACAACGGCACGAGCGGACAATCGATCTCCGCCGCCGGCTCGGCGAGCACGACGGCGCCGGTCTTCGGCGGCGTCGGCTGCGTCGCGCCGGGAACGCCGACGTCGCTCGCGGTCGACACCGTGATCGGGATTCCCGGGCCCGTACGCATTACGGTTCCGGCGGCCGCCGTCATTCAGTAACTCGGACGACGGCCTCGAGCGCGCCGTTTCCGTACCGGCGACGCCCCAGAGCCGACTTGTAACGTCACGCCGTCGCGAGAAAGAGTCGCATCGGCGTGAGCTCGCGGGTCACGGGGTTGACCATGAGCCCCAAGCTTTCCAGCGTGACCGCGCCGAGCAGCGGCGTGACGCCCTCCGGTGCGAACACGATACGAGAAGTGCCGCAGCTCGTCTCCAGCTCGAAAAAGGCCTCGCGCACGTCGTAGGCCTGGTAACTGCCGTCGGCGAGCGTAAACTCGTGGCGTCCCAGAGGCGCGATCGCGAGCGACTCTGTGGCAAACAGCAGTACAAGGGGTACAAGGGCCAACGTCCGACTTTGCACGTTGACAACCAGTTCGACCGAAGAGCCAGCTAGGAATTTCCTATCAACCTTCGCGCGGAACGCTGTCGTGCGGCGCTGCCGAAAATCATCGGACGCCGACCAGCGTGACGCGCTCTACTTCGAGCGCCGGCCGGGCGCCAGCTCGCGCAGAGCCTGCGTCAACGAGAGCGCCTCGATCCCTTTCGCGAGCACGTATCGTTCGACTCCAGGATACACGACGAACAGGCGTGACAAATGCAGATCGCTCATCGCGATTTGCATCGACCGTGTCAGCCGGGGCGCATCCGCGTACTTGACCTCGACCCCGTAGCGCTTGCCGCCGACGGTGAGCAACAGGTCCAGCTCGGCACCCGACTGCGTCCCCCAGTAGTAGGCATGGCGGTCGCCGGTGACGGCGAGCACCTGCTCCACCACGAATCCCTCCCACGATGCCCCGAGCCGGGGACTCGATTCCAGGGAGTCGAAGGCCGTGATGCCCAGGAGCGTATGCAGGAGCCCGGTGTCTCGCACGTAGAGCTTGGGGGACTTCACCTCACGCTTGCCGACGTTCGCAAACCAGGGTTGCAGCTGCCGGACGACCAGCGCCCCCGTCAGGATGTCGCCATGGCGCCGCACGGTGGTGTGGGCCTCGCCGAGCGATCGTCCGATCTCCGAGGCGTTCCACACCTGGCCGTGGTAGTGCGCGAGCATGACCCAGAGGCGCCGCAGCGCACGCGCAGCCACGGTGATGCCGAGCGCGCGGACGTCACGCTCGAGAAAGGTGCGGACGAAATCCTCCCGCCAGGCGACGCTGGCCGCCTCCGTTCGGGCCAGAAACGAGCGGGGGAAACCACCGCGCAGCCAGAGGCGCCGGATCTGCTGCTCGCCGACTTCACCGATGGCAAACCCACTCATGTCGATGAACGCCACGCGCCCCGCGAGCGACTCGGAGCTCGCATGCATGAGGTCGGGTGAGGCACTGCCGAGCAATAGAAATCGGGCGGGCCGCCGTGGCCGATCGGCAAGAACGCGAAGGACCGGAAACAATGCTGGCAGGCGCTGAACCTCGTCGAGGATCACGAGTCCGCGCAACGGGGCGAGCGTCGTCATCGGCTCCGCCAAACGCGCCTCGGCGACGGGGTCTTCCAGGTCGAAGTAGCGCGATGGGCCCGCGCGGATGAGCTGCCGTGCAAGCGTCGTCTTGCCGCACTGCCGGGGACCCAGCAGGGTTACGACGGGATTGGTGCGGAGGCCGCTTTGGATGCGAGCAGCGAGATCACGGCGTACGACAAACATGGTCGGTGACCATGTATTTTGAGCGCCGACCGTTCAAAAAACAAGGATCGGCAATCCTTACCCGCCGGCTGCGAGTCGCGGGTCAGACCCGGCGAACCGGGGGCTTGGACGGCGGGTGCAGCGAGAGCACCTCGGCAAACCCGCGCTCGAGACACTGCGCGAACAGCTCCGTATCGGTCACCGCCGCCGGATCGATATTCGCACCGATACAGCATGTATCGCGGTGTGTATTCAGTGTGATCATCGACGCGCAGCCCGGCAACGGACCGAAACCATAGACGCGCTCGATCCGTGCGCCGGCGAGATAGAGCTCGTCACGCAGTCCCGGCACGTTGCTCGCCTGGAGATCGTTCGACTTGGTCATGCCGCCGGCGACGGCGCTCAGCAGCGCTGCGGGAAGGCGTGCCAACCCTGGAGCGAGGAGCGACAGACCGTCGATGGCGGGCTCGTCCCGGAGGGCGCGGACGAGCCGTCCGATTGCCTGCATCCGGAGCCGCGGGTCGGCGATGCCGACCGGCCCGGCGAACCGTGCGCCGGCGATGCGATTGCCGCCCGCCGCGTCGCCTGCGCGACGCACCGAGATCGGAATTGCCATCGGCATCTTCTGGATCGGACGCCCGAGCGCCTCGTGGTAGAGGCGGAAGGCGCCGAGAAGCGCCGCGACAAACGCGTCGTTCAGTGACGCGTCGGCAGCCTTCGCCGCGGCGCGCAGATCGGCAAAGGCGACATCGAGCGCGAGGAAGTGCCACGACAAGCTTCGGCCGCGGAGCAAGGGAGAGCCCTCGGCGTCGGGCTCGGCCGCGACCCTCGCCATCGACGAGCAGAAACGCAGCGCCGCGGTGGCGGTCTCGATCGGCCGCATGAGCGCTCTGAGCGCACCGCCCGTATGGTGCACCAATCCAGGAATCGCCCACGCGTCGCGTGCGAGCTGCTCGAGGAGCAGACCGATCGGCGTAGGCCGTTCGGGCGGCGGCGAGGGCGGCTGCGGCTTCAGCGGGTTCGACTCGCGCGTGTGCGAGTGCAGCTGCGAGAACAGCTGGACCCCACCCATCCCGTCCGTCGTCGCATGATGCATCTTCAACATGTGGGCGGCGCGCCCATCGGGAAGGCCTTCGAACAAGAACGACTCCCACGGCGAACGCGCGCGGTCGAATGGGGTCATCGCCACCTGCTCGGCCGCGGAGAACAGCGCGGGCCAGCCGCCGCCTTCGGGCAGACGCACGCGGCGCACATGGTAGTGCAGATCGAAGTCCGGATCGTTCACCCAGCAGGGATTGCCGATCCCGAGGGCCGGCTCGACGACCTTCTGGCGAAACCGCGGCACCATCCGCGTTCCCCAGTCAGCTGCGGCGATGAACCGATCCCACTCGGGAAGGCAGTCGAGGATCTCGAGCGCGGAGATCGTCGATCGCAACCGTGGGTCGGCTTCGATACGCCACATGAGGGTCTCGAGCGCGTTCATCTCCCGCGCCTCGCCCCAGTGGAGCGGAACGTCCGTCGATGAGTGCTCCCGCGTGACCGGCTGCTTCACTCCATCACGCCGAATATCGAGCGCCATGTGG
>JBGPOW010000232.1:0-6774 GCA_041488235.1 Binatia bacterium | reverse complement strand
CGGATCTGCAGTGGCTGACCTTCGAACGTGTCGTCGCCGAGCCGCCGCTGAATCGTCACCGCCGCCTGCACCGCCGCGACGACGCTCTCGAAGGTCGCGAAGAGCGCGTCGCCGGCGACCGGCTCGGCGTGGCCGTTGCTGTCGCTGACGATCCCCTGCGCGATCGATTGCAGATGCTGCACTGCGCGCGCGGTGCGCTCGTCGTCTTCGCCCATGAGCTTGCTGAAGCCGGTGACGTCCGCCAGCAGCACGGCGCACACGCGGCGCGTGAAGGGGGTGTCTGGCTGCATCCGTCTCAGTGCCGCTTCGGTGGGGCGGTCACGTGTCCAATCCCACCTTCTTCAGCAGCGCCGTGAAGCGCGGGTCGGAGCGCAGCGGGTCGAGCTCGGGGTCGAGCTTCCACCACGGAACGTAATACGAGTGCTGTGCCGCGGCCTCCTCCAGTGCGCTGAAGGCCTCGTCGACCTGGCCCAGCCCGATGTGCACCGTCGCCACGAAGGCAGCGGAGACGAACGTATCGCGCATCTGTTCGCGCAGATGGTCGAGCACCTCGGTCGCTTTGCTCCTGTCCCCCGCGTCGGCATACGCGCGCCCGAGCGCCGACTCTGGTTCTGGACCCGGTGCCAGCTGCATGGCGGTGCGCAACTCGACAATTGCCTCGGAGAATCTGCCCATGCGCGCGTACACACGTCCGAGGAACAAGTGTGCGTAGCCGTAATCCGGGTCGGTGTTGATCGCGGCACGCAGCTGTTTGACCGCCTCATCGTAGCGGCGGGTGAGGTAGAGGTTGGCGCCGAGGAAGGCGTTGGTCTCGGACGACAGCGGATCCAGCTCGACCGCGCGGCGCGACTCGGCGAGTCCTTCATCGACCTGGCCGGCCGCGACCAAGTACCAGCCGTTCATTTCATGAGCGGAGGCTAAGTCGGGCTGCATCGCGACCGCCGTCTGGAAATCGCGTCGCGCTGCGACGTAGTCACGGTCGTACCAGCAGTGCACGGTGCCCAGCCAGGTGTGCGCCTCTGCCAACGACGGGTCGAGCTGCAGCGCCTTCTCGGCCGCCTCGCGAGCGCGGGGCAGACACTCGCTTCCCGACAGCAGCCCATCGGTTGCGGACACGTAGTAGTAAGCCAGGCCGTTGTAGGCCAAGGCATAGGCTGGGTCGCGAGCGATCGCCTGCTGCAGATACCGCATGGCGGTGACGGGATCGGCATAGGTCGCGGCCGCGCGGCGTCCCTTCAAATAGAGCTGATACGCTTCCACGTCCTCCGTCGGCTTCTGCTCGAGCGTCTGACGCTCGTTGGCGACGAGGGTCACCTGCAAGGCTTTCGCCACCGTCTGCGCCACCTGGCTGCGGATGGCGAAGATGTCCTGCAACTCGCGGTCGTAGCTATCCGACCAGAGGTGGTAGCCGTCCGCGACATTGATGAGCTGCGCCGTAATGCGCACCTGATTGCCGGCTTTGGCCACACTGCCTTCGAGGACGGCGCCGACGTTGAGTTGCGTACCGATGGCGCGGACGTCTTCGCTCTTCCCCTTGAAGGCGAACGACGAGGTGCGGGCCGCGACGTGCAAGCCCGACACCTTGGAGAGCGCGGTGATCAGATCCTCGGTGATGCCGTCGCTGAAATACTCGTTCTCCTTGTCGGAGCTCATGTTCACGAACGGTAGCACCGCGATCGACTTCCGTGCCGGCGCCGAGACCGCGACGGATTCGGGTGCGCTCGGCGTGTGTGCTCTGCGTGTCGTCAGCCACCATCCCAGCACCGCGACGACGCCGACGAGGGCAGCAATCGCGCCGGCGCGCGCCCCGAGTCGCCGCGCTGCCGGCTGGCGTCCGCGGCGTTGCGCTGCTCCTTGCGTCCACGGCAGCACCACGCGGTACACGTCGACGGCGGCCGCGATGTTCTTCAGCGGTGCGTGCCGCAGGCGTTCGAGCGGCTCGTCGATCTTGTTGTGCACCTGATCGGCGACCGGGCCGGTGATGCAGATGCCGCCGGCGTCGGCGAGCGGCTCGACGCGGGCGGCGATGTTGACGCCGTCACCGAAGACGTCGCCGTCGCGCACCTCGACGTCGCCGAGGTGGAGACCGATGCGCACCTGGAAGCGCCGCTCCACCGCCGCCGAGGCGTTCTGCTCGACGAGCGCGGTTTGGATCGCGATCGCGCAGCGCACCGCCTGCAGGGCGCTCGCGAATTCCACCAGGAAGCCGTCGCCGGTGGTCTTGATCTCGCGCCCGCCGTACTCGACGAACAGTGGCCGCAAGCGCGCCTGCTGTTCCCCCAGGAGAGCGAGCGCCAGCACCTCGTTGCGCTGCGCGAGGGCGCTGTAGCCGACCATGTCGGTGAACATGATCGCCGCGAGCTTGCGCTCGGCGCCGGTTGCCGTCACGCGACGTCCTTCTCAGATCGCGCCGTCACGGCTGGAAGCCCGCTTTCTTCAGCAGCGCCGTGAACCGCGGATCGGAACGCAATGGATCAAGATCGGGGTCGATCTTCCACAAGGTCACGTACCACGAGCGCTCTGCATCCGCCTCGTTCAACGCGGCGAACGCCTCATCGGTCTCGCCGAGGCCGACGAGGATGGCCGCGATAAACGCGGGTGCGATGAACTCGTCGCGCCTCCGCTCGCGGAGTCGGTTCAGCACTTTCGTCGCCGCCGTCCTGTCGCCGGCGTCGGCGTAGATGCGGCCGAGGACCGACGCGATTTCCGGGCTTGCCGACATCTTTTGCGCCGCCAGCAGCTCTGCGATCGCCTCGGGAAACCTGCCATCTCGGGCGTACACGCGCCCGAGAAACTCGTGCGCCAACCAGGAGGAGTCGGGATCGATGGTGATCGCAGTCCGCAACTGCTTGGCCGCCGCATCCCTGCGATCGGCGAAAAAGAGGTTCATGCCGAGGATGGTGCTGGTGTGAGCCGACAACGGATCCAGCTCGACCGCGCGGCGCGACTCCGCGAGTCCCTTCTCGGTCTCGCCGTTGGCGACCAGATAGTAGCCATACCATTCGTGAATCGAGGACAGCTCCGGCTGCGACGCGAGCGCGGTCTCGAAATCACGGCGTGCCCCGTCGAAGTCACGGCCGCACCACCAGCGCGCCATCGCCAGCCATACATGGGCTTCCGCCAACGAGGGATCGAGTTGCAGCGCCTTCTCGGCGGCTTCGCTGGCGCGCGGACAGGCCTCCAGTGGCGACAAGACCCAATCGACGCTCCAAATGTAGTATTCGGCGAGGCCAACGTACGGCACCGCATAACTTGGATCGCGCGCCACCGCTTGCTGCAGGTAGCGTATCGCAGTGTCCCAATCGTTGAGCGTCGTCGTCGCGTGGCGTCCCTTCAAATAGAGCTGATACGCGTCCAGGTCCTTGGTCGGCTTCTGCTCGAGCGTGCGGACCTCACCGGCACCCAGGGTCACCTGCAGCGCCTTCGCCACCGTCTGCGCCACCTGGCTGCGGATGGCGAAGATGTCCTGCAACTCGCGGTCGTAGCTCTCCGACCAGAGGTGATAGCCGTCGGCGGTGTCGATGAGCTGTGCCGTGATGCGCACTTGATTGCCGGCCTTCGCGACGCTGCCTTCGAGCACCGCGCCGACGTGCAGTTGCTCGCCGATCTTTTCGATGTCTTCGCTCTTGCCCTTGAAGGCGAACGACGACGTGCGCGATGCGACGTGCAGACCCGACACCTTGGACAGCGCGGTGATCAGATCCTCGGTGATGCCGTCGCTGAAATATTCGTTCTCCTTGTCGGAGCTCATGTTCACGAACGGCAGCACGGCGACGGACTTGCGATCCTGGGTGCGAGCGGCCTCCCGCGGCGCGGCCGGCGAGGAGGGTGCCGCCTGCGGCGCGGGCGACTCGGCGTGCTGATGGCGCCACAGCATCAGGCCGGCCGCGACGAGAAAGACGGCGGCAAGCGCGGCGAGACCCGGACGCTGCCACGTCCGCGCGCCGGCCTGCCGGCGTGCACGCCGCGGCGCCCCCTCGGTCCAGGGCAGCACCACGCGGTACACGTCGAGCGGCACCTGGATGTTCTTCATCTCCGGCCGGCGCACGGGCTCGAGCGGCTCGTCGATCTTGTTCCGGACCTGATCGAACACCGCACCGGTGATGCAGATTCCCCCGGCGTCGGCGAGCGGCTCGATGCGCGCGGCGATGTTGACGCCGTCCCCGAAGACGTCACCGCCGCGCATTTCGACGTCGCCGAGATGGAGGCCGATGCGGACCTGGACGCGCCGGTCGGCCGCCGCGGCGGCGTTGCGCTGCACCAATGCCGTCTGAATCGCGATCGCGCAGCGCACCGCTTGCAACGCGCTGGCGAACTCCACCAAAAATCCGTCGCCGATCTCTTTGACTTCGCGCCCGCCGTGCTGCGCGAAGATCGGCCGCAGCACTTGCTGATGCTCGTGGAGCAACGCCAGCGCCAGCGCTTCGTTGCGCTGGGCCAGCGCGCTGTAGCCGACCATGTCGGTGAACATGATGGCCGCGAGCTTGCGGCTCTCAGTCACACGCCCACCTCAGCTCGGACGGTCGCGCTCACCAGATCGTCTTCACGATCTTCAGCCCGCGGAGCAACCGGTCTTTCGTGATCACTGGACTGCGATGGTGCATGGCGGTTGCGACCACGAAGCGGTCCGCTGGATCGGCGTGCATGCGCAGCGCATCGGCCGACATCGCAACCTCCGGTGTCAGGGGCAGAACGGCGACGCGGGGAATCAGCTGGATCTTCTCCGCCCATTCTTCCGCCGACATGCCGAGGTCGAGCCGGCCCTTGCGGACGAGCAGCGCCATCTCCCAGAACACGATCGTGGGAAGTCCCACGCGGTCGGCTTTGTTGATGGCTGCAGCCGCCTTCGCGCTCAACCGCCCAGGGTCGCCGGCCCACCAGACGACCGCATGGGTGTCGAGCACGACCACCGGCTATTCGTCGTCGCCGAGCCGCCAGCCGGCTTCACGCGTCAGCGGCCGCAGGAAGTCGCGCTCGCTCACGAGCATCTTGACCCGCCCACGCAGCGACGCCAGCGCTTCCGCTTCGCGTTCCCGGTCGCTGACCACCGGCACCAGGCGCGCCACGGGTCGTCCGCGTTTCGTGATGACGACCGGTCGGTGGGTCGCCGCCACTTCGTCCAGGATCGCCAGGCAACCCTGTTTGAATGCGCCCGCGGCAATGGTTTTTTGAGTCATGGACATGAGTCATGGACATATGACACTTCAGCCTCGGGCACAAGCGAACAACGGCTCATGCGTGATCAGCGTTGGTGCAATGAGCAGGACCGTCAGACGCGCCGCTTCTTGATGTCTCGCATCGGGTAGTGTCGCAGGTTGCGGGTGCAGAGCGTCAAGCCGTGCACATGCGCGGCGGCGGCAATGAGCGCATCGGCGATTTCGACCCCATGAGAGCCACCGAAGTGACGCCGATAGGTGCCGGCCTTGCGCCCGACGCGTTCGTCGAGCTCGACACAATGCAGAACGCGCCCGAGGTCGCCCATGATGAACGCCTCGCGCGGGCGTACGCCGGCTCCGATCTCGGCGATCGAAACCGGCGTCCACCCGAGCACGTCACCGGCGGCGTCGCGCTCCCGTAACCAGTCGACGACGTCCTCATCGCGGCGCAGCCACGCGATGACGACGTCGCTGTCGAGCAGGTACTTGGCCACTCCGGCCTCCTCCCAAACGCTCCGACCGTTTCGACCGCCGGAGGGATCGTACGACGGTGTCGGGATCGTCGAGCTCGGCACGCCCGCTCCACACCCCCGCCAAGCGATCGATCAGCGCGCCCCGATCCTCCACCGCGCCGCTGCCGTACGCACGATCGACCGCTTCCCGCACGAGAGCCGAGACGGTGGTACCGCGGCGGCGACTTTCCGCCGCGAGGAGACGAGCGCACTCCTCGTCGAGATAGAGCTGGGTGCGACGCATTGACGATGTATGACATACATCGTCATGCCGAACAACGCTGAAACCCACCGGCTCGGATGGATCCTCAGCGGATCGTCGGGACGATCCTCGCGTCTACGATCCGCTTGTCCCTCGTGAGTAGGGTCGCTCCATGGACCTGCGCGGTTGCGACGATGAGCCGATCAACCGGATCACGGTGGAAGTCCTCTGGCAGTGCCGCCACCGCCGCCGCCACGGCCGGAGAGACTGCGCAACGCTGTACGAGCGGCGGCGCTGCTGCATTCTCGAGCCACTCCCGCAGCGGCACGGTCACGGCGAGACGTCCGAGCGACACCAGCGTCGCGACTTCCCAAAGACTGATGTCCGAAAGCAGCACCGGCGTCTCGGGGCTGGTGCGGGCCAGGATCCGTTTCTGCGCCGACGAGGGCCCAGGTTCGCCGGTGATCCACCACCACCACAGGTGGGTGTCGAGCAGAACCTTCACCGGCGAGGGATCTTGCTGAGCGCCTCCCACATTTCGGGCGGTACGGCGGGAGCGATGATGTCCCCGAGTGTCTTGCCGGTACCGCGGAGCGCCTGCTGCGGAAAGCGCGCCGCCTTGGTGTGCCGGGGGCGGACGACCTCGGCCACGATGCGGCCACGTTTCGAGATCGCGACCGGCTCGCCGGTGCGTGCGACGTCGTCGAGGATCGCCAGACAGCGCGCCTTGAATTCGGAGGCCTTCATTGCCTTCATGTGACCACTTTATTGAGCGCTGCATAAGTAATAGAAAGTCAGAGCGCAACGAAAGGCGGCAGATCGGACGTGAGAAGGAAGCTGCGTAGCAGGGGCGGCGAGCGCCGCGTGATCTGCGCGAGGTGCGTGAGATCGTCCAGCAGGTCGT
>JBGPOW010000231.1:0-6850 GCA_041488235.1 Binatia bacterium | reverse complement strand
GGTCGCGGCGGTCCACGCCGACCGAGCGGCGAGGCGCCGGCGGCCGATCGCGACACCCAGCCGCAGCTCGGACGCAGCACGCGCGGCGAGCAGACGATTCGCCGCATGCCGGTGCCGGCAGCGTACGAGCCGATCGTGCGCGAGGTGTTCGCGCACCGCGACGCGGCGGCGGATACGGGCCCGTGACTCCGAGCGTCGCCAGCGCCGCGATCGCCGACTTCCAGGCGACGTTCGCCGCCGTCCGCCGCGAGATCGCGAAGGTCGTGATCGGCCACGACCGCGTCATCGAGACGATCCTCACGGCATTCTTCGCCGGCGGCCACGTGCTGATCGAGGGCGTGCCGGGAACGGGCAAGACCTTGATCGTGCGCTCGCTCGCCGAGGCGCTCAACCTGAGCTTCAACCGCATCCAGTTCACCGTCGACCTCATGCCCGCCGACATCACCGGCACGCGCGTGATCAACGAGGGCGCCGACGGGCGGCGCGAGTTCGTCTTCGTGCCTGGGCCGGTCTTCGCGCATCTCTTGCTCGCCGACGAGGTGAACCGCGCGACGCCGAAGACGCAGTCAGCGCTACTCGAGGCGATGGCCGAGCAGCAGGTGACGATCGCCGGCACGAGCTACCTGCTCGCGCCGCCGTTTTTCGTCCTCGCGACGCTCAACCCGATCGAGATGGAGGGCACGTATCAGCTCCCCGAAGCGCAGCTCGACCGTTTCCTCTTCAAGGTGCTGCTCGACTACCCGTCGCAAGCGGAGCTCGAGCGGATCGTCGGCACGACGACGAGCGCCGAGGTTGCGACGGTCAGCCCCGTTCTCGAGCGCGAGCACGCTCCGGCCCGCGTCGAGGAGCTGAAGCGTTTCGTGCGCCACGTCCTGGTCGCTCCCGACGTCGAGCGTTACGTCGCGAGCCTCGTGCGCCTCACCGTGCCGCCGGCGATGCGCGGCGGCGAGACCGCGGGTGTGAGCGCCACGGCCGCCCGTGCCGCGCGCGCCACGGGCGCGGGTCGCGGCGCCGGCGAGGACGACGTCGCCCGTTACGTCGCGTACGGCTCGAGCCCGCGTGGCGGGCAGGCGCTGCTCCTCGGCGCCAAGGTCATGGCGCTCCTCGACGGCCGGCCGCATGTGACGCACGCCGACGTCGATCGCGTGGCGCTCGCGGCGCTGCGCCATCGCCTCGTCTTGAACTTCGCCGCCGAGGCCGCAGGGATCGACGCGGCGCACGTCATCGAGGGCGTGCTCGCGTCGGCGCGACACCTTCGTCCATGAGACTCTGGCCCTCGGCGCCGCGGCGCGCGCGGGAAACGACGCGGGCGCGGCACGTCGCAGCACGCGCCGCCGCATTCGCGACCCGCGTCCTCGGCGCCGGCGCGGACGCAACCCCCGGCGTGCTCGCGGCGCGGCTCCTCGATCCGGCACGGCTCGCGCGTTACGACGGCCTCGCGCTGCGCGTGCGCCGCGGCATGGGCGAGCGCCACGGCGAGCGGCGCGTGCCGGGACGGCCGCAGCCGTCCGGCATCGAGCTCGAGGCCCACGGCGCGTACGCCCCCGGCGACGATCTGCGCCACCTCGATTGGAACGCGCTCGGACGTCTCGACGCGCTCCTCGTCCGCCGCTTCACCGCGGAGCGTGAGGTCGTCGTCCACCTGCTGCTCGACGCGAGCGCGTCGCTCGCCGTTCCCGCCGCCGACGACAAGCTCGGCGGCGCCTGCGAGCTCGCGATGGCGCTCGCGTACGTGGCGCTCAGCACCGGTGATGCGTTGCGCGTCGCCGTCCTGCGCGGCGACGGCGCCGCGGAACGCGCGCAGGCCGACGGCGGGGCGGCGCGGATTTTTCGACAACGCGCGAGCGTCGCGCGCGTCGCCGAAATGCTCGCCGCCGTGCGCCCCGAGGGGAGTTTCGGGCTCGGCACCGCGCTGGCAGCCTACGCCGCTCGTCACCGAACACCGGGGCTCGCGCTCGTCATCTCGGATTTTCTGATGGAGCCGGACGAGGTCGAGCGCGGCGTGCACGCGCTCCGTTCGCGCGGTTACGAGACGCACCTGCTGCATGTGATCGGCGCCGGCGAGCTCGATCCGGCACGCGTCTTCACGCACGGCGTGCTCGTCGACGTCGAATCGGGAGCGCGACGGCCGATCGCGCTCACGGCGGCCGCGCTCGCGCGCTACACGGCCGCGCTCGCAGCGCACTGCGACGCGCTCGGCGCGCTCGCCGCCCGACTGGAGACGGGATATGCGCGTCTCGTGACGGACAGCGACGTCGCCGAGCTCATGACCGGACCACTCGTCCGCGCCGGACTCGTCCGGCGGCGATGAGCCGATGGGCGTCGTCAATCCCGCCGGCGCTCTCGCGCTCGCCGCGGTCGCCGTACTCCTCGCGCTGTATCTGCTCGATCGACGCCGGCGCGTCGTGCCGCTCGGCACGCTCTTCTTATGGCGACACGTACCCGCCGCGGTGCTCGAGCGCCGCCGCTTTCGTCCCGACGCGCTCTTCCTCCTTCAGCTCGCGCTGCTGCTGGCGCTGATCGCCGGTTACGTTCGCCCGTACCTCGAGGACGCCGCGGCACCGGCGCCGGGAACGCCGCTCGTCGTCGTCCTCGACGTTTCCGCCAGCATGCAAGCGCGCGAGACCGGCGGCACGCGCTTCGAGCTCGCACGGCGCCGCGCCCGCGCGCTCCTCGACGAGCTCGCGAGCGGCGACGAGGCGATGCTCATCACCGCCGCCGAGCGCCCGCACGTCGCGCTGCGCTGGACCAGCGACCGCTCCGCCCTGCGTGCACGCCTGGAGTCCCTCGAGCCGCTCGACACGCCGACGCGTCTCGCGCCGGCCCTCGAGCTCGCGCTCGGTGAGGCGCGCGCGCGGCCGGGAACTCGGCTCGCCGTCCTCACCGATCTGCCGCCGGAGGAGAGCGGCATCGCGCCCGACGAGCTCACGGCGTTCCATTACATTCAGCTCGGCGCGACCGACGACAACGTCGCGATCACCGCGCTCACGGTCGATCAGCCGCCGTTTCAAGCGACGACCGATGCGACCGTGACGGCGGTCGTGCGCAACTTCGCCGCGACCGGCCGCCACGCGACGTTCGAGGCGTGGGTCGGCGGCGAGCGCTGGGAGCGGCGCGAGCTCGTGCTCCCACCGCGCGCGACCGAGCACGTACTGCTCGCGCACCCGCCGCGCGGCGGCGAGCTGGTGGCGTCGTTGCTGGTCGACGACGCGCTGGCCGTCGACGACCGTGCCGTCGGCTGGATCGCGCCCGGTGAGCCGCTCGACCTCCTGCTCGTCAGCGACTCGCGCGAGCTCGCCACCGCGTTCGGTGAGGTCGCCGCCGCGATCGGCGGCAGCCGCGTCGAGGTCGTGACCCGCGACCGCTACGCGCCGAACCGCGTCGCCGGGCGTCGCGCCGCGCTCTTCGACGGCTTCGTGCCGAGCGAGCTGCCGCCGGCGGTGAACGCGCTCTACGTCGCGCCGCCGGCGGGAAACGCGGTCTGCGCGACGTCGCGCGCCGTCGACAGCGCGGCCGTCATCGATTGGGAGAGCGAGCATCCGGCGCTCCGCGGCCTCGACGCGCTCGACGCGCTCGTGACCGCGCACGCGAGCGCGCTCGACGTGCCGGCGTGGGGCGCGCCGATCGTGCTCGCCGCCGCGCGCCACGCGGCGTTCCCGCTGCTCGTCGCCGGCGAGCGCGACGGCCACCGCGTCGCGTGCCTCGGCGCCGAGCTCGCGGCGCCGCTCACCTCGTCGGACCGGCTTCCGCTCCTCATGTTGACGCTCGGCACCTTGCGCTGGCTCGCCGAGCCGTTCGCCGGCGCCGCGCTCGCGGTCGAGACCGGCGCGCCGACGCTCCTCGGCCCGGGGCCAACGGCGCCGATTCAGGGGCCTTCCCTCGGCGCCGGCTTGCACGTCGCCGGCGACCCGGCGGTGCTCGTCGCCGACCGCGCCGGCATCTACCGCATCGGTCCGCCCGGCGGCGAGCGTCTCGTGCTCGCCAACCTCTTCGACGAGCGCGAGTCGGACATCGGCCGGCGGGATACGGTCGAATCGTCGCCCGCGACGACGGCGCCGCCTCCCACCGCCGGCGCGCGGCGCGAGATCGGCTGGTGGATGTACGTCGCCGCTGCACTGCTGCTCGCGACCGAATGGATCGCGTGGCTGCGGAGGCGGGCCGCATGACGATGCTCACCGACGCGCTCGCGGCGCTCGCCGCGCGCGCGGGCCTGCACGTGACCACACCGGCCGTGCTCCTGCTCGCGCTCGCCGTGCCGCTCTTCTTTCTCGGCAGCGGCGCGAGCCGCGTCGCGCGGGTCGCCGCCGCGTGCCGCGCGCTGGCCGCGATCGGTCTCGTCCTCGTGCTCGCGGGCGCGGATCTCGAGCGCACGCGACCGCAGGCGGGAACCTGCGTCGTCGCGGCGATCGACGTGTCGGCGAGCGTCGGCGCCGCGGCAGCGACCCGCGCGCGCGAGTTCCTCGGCCGGCTCGTTCCGGCGCTCGGCGAGTACGACGTCGTCGGCTCGGTCGCCTTCGCGACGGGCGCGCGCGTGCTCGCCCATCCGGCCGCCGGTCGCCGACCGGTCGGCGATCTGCTGCCCGCCGTCGATGCCGACGCGAGCGGCGTCGAAGCGGGCGACACCGATCTCGCCGCCGCCGTGACCACCGCCGCCGGCCTCTGCCCGGAGGGCAAGCAAACCGCGCTGCTCCTCTTCACCGACGGCAACGAGACGACGGGCAGCGTCCTCGCGGAGGCCGCGCTCACCGCACCGCTCCTTCCGACGTTCCCGATCGTGCCGCCTCCGGCGACGTTGCCGGCGGCGGGTGTGCGCCGCCTCATCGCGCCGCCGCTCGCCCCCGAGCGCTCGCTGCTGCCGGTCGAAGCGGTGATCGAGAGCCGCGCACCGGCGCCGACGCGCGCGGTCCTCGAGCTCTTTGCGAACGGCGAGCGCTTGACCGGCCAGACGATCGACCTCACGCCGGGCGTGAGCGTCGTCGAGCTGCCGTATCGCCTGCGTGACAGCGGCCAGTACCTCCTCGAGGCGCGTCTCGCGCTCGCCGCGGGAGCGCCGCAGCCGCCGGGCACCGCGCGCACGGCGCTCGCCGTGACACACCCGCTGCAGGTGCTGGTCGTGAGCGAGCACGAGACGCCGATCGTCGCGACGGCGCTCGCCGAGCACGGCATGCACGTCGAGCTGATCGCGCCGGCGACCTTCGCGGCGCGCGCGCCGCACCTCGAAGCGTACCACCTCGTTCTCCTCGACGACGTCGGCCGCGCCGCGTTCCCGGATGCGGCGCTCGCGGCGCTCGGCGCCTGGGTCGCGCGCGGCGGCGCGCTCGTCGCGACCGGTGGCGAGCACCTCTTCGGCGACCCGCACTGGCTCGGCAGCCCGCTCGAGCGCCTGCTGCCGGTCGAGCTGCAAGCGCAGACGCCGGAGCCGCAGGAGCGCGAGCCGCTCGCCCTCTACCTGGTGATCGATCGCTCCAACAGCATGGGGTACTCCAGCAGCGAGCCGATGCTGCACAACGGCGAGAAGATGGAATACGCGAAGCGCGCCGCGCTCGCCGTCCTCGATCAGCTGGGACCGAACGATCTCGTCGCCGCGATCGCGTTCGACTCGCTGCCGACCGAGCTCGGGTCGCTCAAGCCCGTCCGCGACAGTCGCGGCGCCCTCGCCGCCAAGATCCAGCAGCTGCAATACGGCGGCGGCACCGATTTCAAGGAGGCGCTCGACACCGCGCGCCGCCACCTCGTCGAGTCGGGACGACGGGTGCGCCACATCATCTTGCTGACCGACGGCGACACCAATCGCGCCGCCGAGGAGCACGTCGAGCTGATCGCTGCGCTCGCGCGCGCCGACATCACCGTGACGACGATCCGCATCGGCGACGACACGGTGAATCTCGAGCTCCTCGACGCGATCTCGCGCGCCACCGGCGGCGAATTCCACCACGTCGAGCACGTGCAGACGCTGCCGCAGCTGATGATCCGCGACACGCAGCGCCTGATGAGCAACGCCCCTGAGCGCGGAGATCGCCCGACGCGGATCGGCGACCCGGGCGCGATCCTCGCCGGTATCGCCGAGGGCGAGCTGCCGCCGGTGACGCGGTTCGCGTTCACGCGCGCCAAGCCCGCCGCCGAGGTGCGCCTGTACGTCGAGAACGGCACGCGGCGTGAGCCGATCTTGGCGACCTGGCAGTACGAGCTCGGCCGCGTCGCCGTGCTGCCGCTCGATTTCCAGGGCGGCGCCGCGTCGTGGGCGGCGTGGAACGGTTTCGGCGCGCTCTGGACGCAGCTCGTACGCTGGGCTGCCCCGGCGGGGCTCGCCTCCGATCGCCGCCTCGAGGCGCGCCGTCTGCGGAGCGGCACGCTCGTGCGGCTCGAGACCGTCGGCGACGACTCCGGACCGTACACGCTGCGCTTTCCGTCAGGCGCGGAGGCGCCGCTGCGGCAGACGGGGCGCCGCTCGTTCAGCGCCGTCGTGCCGAACCTGCGCGCCGGGTTGCAATCGGTCCTGCTCCTCGGGCGCGATCCGGCGCTGCCGCAGCAGATCGACCTGATGGTGCCGGCGAGCGCCGACAGCGGCCGCGAGTTCCGCGCCCGCGGCCCGAACGTGCGTCTGCTGGAGCAGCTCGCGCGGCTCACCGGCGGTGCCGTCGATCCCGAGCCGGGGGCGATCCTCGCGGCGCGGCCGGGCGTGACGCGCGCGCGCACGCCGCTGGCACCCGTTCTCGTACCGCTCGTGATCGCGCTTCTGCTCGTCGACATCGCGCTCCGCAGCACGCGCACGCTGCCCGCATTCTGACGGTCGCCCGCGCCTCGGTGCGGCGTCGCAGCTCGCGCCCGCTTTGACAGGGTCGAGGGGAAT
>JBGPOW010000230.1:0-6871 GCA_041488235.1 Binatia bacterium | reverse complement strand
GCTACGTCCGCCAGTGCGGCGGGTAGCTACGATCGTAGCTCGGCCGCGCCCGCATGCGCTCGCGCCACGCGACGAGCCACGGCATCCGCGCTGGGTCGAGATTCACGCCCGCGCGCCCCGTCAGCTCGACGAACGGCAGCCACGTGCAATCGGCACGGGTCAGCGCGGCGCCGAGCACGAAGTCGCCGCGCCGGCGAGCGGCACGTTCCTCGAGCCGTTCGAGCTCACGCGCGACGTCCGCCCGCGCGCTCTCGATCGCGGCGGCATCGCGGCGCTCCGGCGGCGTGAAGAACAGCTGGCGCGCCAGCGTGCGAAACGTGGTCGAGAAATAATCGACGCATTCGAGCTCCTCGATCCGTAGAATGGCACGCGCCGCCGGGTCGAGCGGCAAGAGCGGCGGGGTGGGGTAGCGCTCCTCGAGGTACTCGACGATCGCGGTCGACTCGTAGAGGGTGAGCGCATCGTCGGTCAGCGCCGGGACCTTCCCGTGGGGGCTGCGCGCCAAGTGCTCCGGGCTCTTCACCTCGCCTTTGTCGAAGTGCAGCAGCACCGGCTCGTACGGAAGGCCCTTCTCCTCGAGCACGAGCTGCACGCGCCAGGAGAACGGGGAGCCGGAGGCGTAATAGAATCGAATCGCCATCCCCCCTCGTAACCGGCGCGCGACGGCGACGAAAGGGGCAGGTGCGGCTCGCGATACCGGGACCCGTCCGCGATCATGCCGGCCGCACGTGTGACGCTTCGTCTCGCCGCCGCGCCGCGGTATGTCGAGTGGCGATGTTCTCGACCGACGTCATCGTCCTGCTCGCGATCGCGACGGCGGGACTGATCGCGGCACGCGCGGTCGGGCTCTCGGCGATCGTCGCCTATCTCGTCGCGGGCGTGCTCGTGGGTCCCGGCGTGCTCGGCTGGGTGGCGCACACCCCCGCCGTCGACCAGCTGGCGGACGTCGGCGTCGCGCTCCTTCTCTTCGGCGTCGGTATCGAGTTCTCGCTCGAGCGCATGCGGCGGACGATCTCGCGCATGCTGGCGAGCGGCACGCTGCAAGTCGGGCTCACGTTCGCGGCGGGCGCCGGCGCTTTCGCGGCGTTCGGGACGCCGTGGCCGACGGCGATACTGATCGGCTTCCTCCTGGCGCTCTCGAGCACCGCGGTCGTGTTCAAACTGTATGACGACGCCGGCGAGATCGAGTCGCCGCACGGACTCGTCGCGGCGGGCATCCTGTTGTTCCAGGATCTGGCGCTGGTACCGATGGCGTTGCTCGTGCCCGTACTGGCGCGTGCGGAGGCGCGGGGCGGAGCGGCGGCCATGGCGCTCGTCGAGGCGACGCTCGCCGTCGGCGTGCTCCTCTTCCTCGCGCGTGCCGTGCTACCGCGCGTCCTCGCGTTGGTGGCGCGCGCCCGGACGCCCGAGCTGTTTCCGCTCGCCGCCCTCGTGCTCGCGCTCGGTACCGCGCGCGCGGCGACGGCGATCGGCCTGTCGTTGCCGCTCGGCGCGTTCTTCGCCGGCCTCGCGCTCTCCGGAAGCCCGTACTCGCATCAGGTCTTTGCCGAGCTGCTGCCGCTGCGCGACGCGTTCGTCGCGATCTTCTTCACCAGCGTCGGCATGCTGCTCGATCCCGCGGTCCTCGCGACCGAGCCGGCGCTCCTCGCCGGCATCGTCGGTCTCGTCGCGCTGAAGGGCGTGCTCGTTGTCGCCATCCTCGCGCTCCTCTGGCGGTCGGTGCGCATTGCGATTCTCGTCGGCTGCGCGCTGGCGCAAATCGGCGAGTTCTCGTTCGTGCTCGCGCGTGAAGGCGCCGCCGCCGGGATCTTTCCCGCCGCGTACGAGCAGGCGTTCCTCGGTGCCGCGATCGTCACGATCGCGGCGACGCCCTTCCTCGTCCGCCTCTCGTATCGACTCGCGGCGCTCGCGAGCGCCGCCCCGCCGCCCGACGTCCCGCCGGAGCTCGAGAACCACGTGATGCTGATCGGCTACGGCGTCACCGGTCAGGCGGTCGCGCGCGTGCTGCACGACACGGGCGTGCCGTTCGTCGCCGTCGACCTGCTCGCGGACGTCGTGCAGCGGGCGCAGCGCGAGGGCTTGCCCGTGCGCTTCGGGGACGCGTCGCGGCGCGGAACGCTGAAGAGCCTCGGGGTCGAACGCGCCCGCGCCGCGGTGGTCGCGACCGGCGATCCGGCCGCCACCCGGCGGATCGTGTCGCTCATCCGGCAGAGCAACCCGCGCGCGCGCATACTCGCCCGCGCGAACCGCGTCCACGAGGTCGCCGAGCTCGAGCGCCTCGGCGCCGACGACGCGATTCCGGCCGAGTTCGAGACCTCGATCGAGCTGCTCGTACGGTTGCTGCACGCGCTCGGCGTGCCGCGCCACGTCGTCCGCGTGCAGGAGTCATTGCTCCGGCTCGGACACTACCAGGCGCTGCGCGGCGTCGGCGCGACACCCGACCTTCTCGTACAAGCGCGGAAGCTCATCCTGGGCGGCATCCTCGAGACGGCGCAGGTGATGAAGGGCTGCGCAGCGGCCGGACGGACGCTCGCCGAGCTCGACCTGCGACGCCACACCGGCGCGACCGTCTTGAGCATCGTCCGCGACGAACAGCCGCAGCCGACGCCCGACGGACCGACGCGCCTCGAGCCCGGCGACCTGATCGTCCTCTACGGTCCGCACGAGGCGATCGACCGCGCGCTCGATCTCGTCGAGCCGCGCGACGGCTGAGCGCGCTCCAGAATCAGCGCTTCCCGATTTTTCGCGAAATCCGCCGCGAATATGACCCGGGTCAGCACGAGCTGCCCGATGACGCTGCCGGCGCTCCCGGACGCGATCGCGCACTACCACGATGCGGTGCGCCTCGAACCCGGCTTTCCCGATGCGCACAACAACCTCGGCGCCACGCTCGTCGCCGCGGGCAAGCCCGACGAGGGCGCGGCGGAGTATCGCGCCGCGCTGAAAGTCGCGCCGGGCGTGCTGGCGGAGCAAGGCAAGTGCGCCGACGCCGCCGAGCACTACGGCGAAGCCGCGCGGCTGCGGCCCGCCGACACCGGCTTCGTCGAGCGCCAGGCCTGGGTCCTCGTGACCTGCGGCGACGCGCGCACACGCGACGCCCGCCGCGCCGTCACGCTCGCGGAGCACACGTGCAAGACGACCGAGGAGAAGGATCCGCGCAAGGCGCTCACGCTGGCGCGCGCGAGCGGCGAGAACGCCATGGCGACCGATCTCGAAACACGCCTCGCGTCGTACGAGCGGCCCGACGCGGAGCGGGCGACCGCGAGACGCAAGTAGTCGCGGATCCCGGCTGACCCGGGTTGCGCAGGCTGTTATGATGCGTCCCGGTCGCTCATGGATCCTGAAACCATTCAGGCGCTCTTTCGAGCGCTGCGCGATGAAGGCGTCGAGTACGTGCTGGTCGGTGCCGTCGCTCTCGACGTGCTGGGCATCGGTCGACTCACGGAAGACATCGATCTCTTCGTCCGACCCTCCGCGGAGAATCTGGAGCGCCTGCGGCGAGCTCTGCGTTCGATCTGGAGCGATCCGTCCATCGACGAGATCACCGCCGGCGATCTGGCGGGCGATTATCCCGTCATCCAATACGTCGCACCTGACGGCACGCAACTCGACATCATGTCTCGGCTGGGCACTGCGTTCGGCTTCGACGACCTGCGCGGCAGCAGCCACGTCTACGGTGACGTGGAGGTTCTCGTCGCCACCCCCGAGACCCTGTACGCGATGAAGCGCGACACGATCCGTCTGCAGGACAAAGCCGACGCGCAGAAGTTGAAGGACAAGTTCGGGCTGAAGGAGTGACCCGATGCCGGTGAGAAAATTTCGTAGTCTCGCCGCAGCTGAGCGGGCTTCATGGCGAGAGCCGGGCGATCCGAGGATCTGGGACGCCGCCCGTCAGCGGTGGGCGCTCCATCGGGCGCTTGGGCGCTCGGCCGTCCACCGAAGACCCGGTGTCTTCAAGTACTCATCGATCGATGAGAAGCAGCGCGCGACACGCGCGTGACTTTGTCCTTTTCTCCGCCGCACGCCTGCACGCGCAGCTTCCGGCTCCGGCACTACCACCGAGTAGACTTGGCGGCAGGCGTTCGAGCGTGAGATACTTTCGCCGTAGCGAAGCCGGCGATTGACATCGCGAAACTGACCCGGGACGAGCGGCTCGATCTGCTCGAGCAATTGTGGGGGAGCTTGACCCGCGAGGCGAACCCTCTACCTCTCACGGCCGAGCAAGAGGTGGAGCTCGATCGACGTCTCGATGCGTTGGACCGCGAGCGGCCAGTCGGAATTTCCCCGGAAGAGCTGCGCAGGCGACTGCAAAACGGCTCCTCGTGACGGAGCTGGTCTACCGCCCGGAGGCGGTAGCCGACATCGAGGAAGCTCGTGGATCGTCGTCGTCGCCTGCTATCACGTTCGGCGTTCCGCTCGTCGTCTCACCAGACGACCGTGATCACGAAGGGTCAGTACCCTTCGAGACGCGCGTACCGATCGCGGTGCCACGCGGCGTCGCCGAACGCCATCTCGGCGACGCGGGCGCGCTTCAGGAAGAAGCCGATGTCGTGCTCGTCGGTCATGCCGATGCCACCGTGCATCTGCACGCCTTCTTTCGCGATCAAGTTGAAGGCGTCGGCGCAGCGCGCTTTGGCGACGCTGGCGAGACGGGCGATCGTCGCGTCGTCGCGGCCCTCGTCGATCGCGCGGTGCGCGCCCATGACGGCGGAGCGGGCGAGCTCGGTCTCGATGTACATCCCGGCGGCGCGGTGCTTGAGCGCCTGGAAGGTACCGATCAGGGCGCCGAACTGCACGCGCGTCTTCAAGTACTCGACGGTCATCTCCAGCGCCGCCGTCATCGAGCCCAGCATCTCGGCGGTGAGACCAATCGTCGCCCGGTCGAGGACGCGACCGAGAAGCGCGCCGCCGTGATCGACGGTGCCGAGCACCTGCTCGCCGCCGACGCGGACGTCGTCGAGGCGAACGCGCGCCGCGTTGCGGCTGTCGATGCGCAACTGGCGCTCGACGGTGATGCCGGGCGTGTCGCGACGGACGAGGAAGAGCGTGACCCCGCCCGTATCGCGGACGCCGGCCGACGTACGTGCCGACACGATCAACCAATCGGCGACGTGACCGTCGAGGACGTTCGCCTTCTCGCCGCTCAGCAGATATCCGCTGCCGCTCTTCTCGGCGCGGGTCTCGACGTGGTGGAAATCGTAGCGGCTCTTCGGCTCTTCGTACGCGACCGCGACCAGACGCTCGCCGGTCGCGATCGGCGGCAGGTGCTCGCGTTTCTGCGCGTCGCTGCCGCCGAGAAGAAGCGCGTTGGCGCCGAGGAGGACCGTCGACGTCATCGGCTCCGGCATGAGGCCGCGGCCCATCTCCTCGAGAACGACCATCAGCTCGAGCCAGCCGAGCCCTGCGCCGCCGTGCTCCTCGGGAATCATGATCCCGAGCCAGCCGAGCGCGGCGATCTCGCCCCAGAGCTCGCGCGAGAAGCCGTCGGCGTCATTCGTGTCGCGCAGGCGGCGGATGCGGCTCAGCGGCGATCGACCGGTGACGAAGTCGCGCGCGGTGCGCGCCAGCAGCTCCTGCTCTTCCGAGAGTACGAGGTCCACGAAGATTCACTCCGTTCAGGCGTGCGAGCGCACGCCGCGTTGCGCCGGCGTCAGTCCGGCAGGCCGAGCACGCGCTTGGCGATGATGTTGAGCTGGATCTCCGAGGTGCCACCCTCGATCGAGTTGCCGCGCGAGCGCAGCCAGTCGCGCGTGAGCTTGAGCTCGCCCTCGTCGTAGCCGGGGCCTTCCCAGCCGAGACCCTGCGGCCCGGCGAGCGACACCATGAGCTCGCGCCGGCGCATGTTCAGCTCGGTGCCGTAGTATTTGAAGATCGACGTCTCGGGGCCGGGCTTGTGGCCCGCCTTCATGTTGTCGCGCGAGCGCTCGAGGGTGAGGTCGAGGCATGCCTGATCCATCGTCACCTGCGTGATCGCGTCGCGCAGCAGCGGATCGGCGACGGCGCCGTCCTCTTCGCCGACGTACTCGCGCGCCAACGTGACGAGGCGCTTCGCGTCGTCGCGCTCCTTGAAGGCGTCGGCGATCATCGTGCGCTCGTGGCCGAGGAGCGCCTTCGCCATCGCCCATCCGCTGTTGATCTTGCCGACGACGTTCCCGACCGGCACCCGCACGTCGGAGAGGAACGTCTCCGTGAAGGGCGACGAGCCGCTGATCAATCGGATCGGCTTCACCGACACGCCGGGTGACGTCATGTCCATCAGGAGGAACGTGATGCCCTCCTGCTTCTTCGCCTCGAAGTCGGTGCGGACGAGAACGAACATCCAGTCGGATTTGTCGCCGTAGGACGTCCACACCTTCTGGCCGTTCACGATGAAGACGTCGCCGTCGCGGATCGCCTTCGTCTGCAGGCTCGCGAGGTCGGAGCCCGAGCCCGGCTCCGAGTAGCCCTGACACCAACGGATCTCGCCGCGGACTATCAGTGGAATGTGCTCGCGCTTCAGCTCCTCGCTGCCTTCTTGCAGGAGGAGCGGCCCGATCATCGAGAGGCCGAAGCCGATGAGCGGCGGCCGCAGGCGCAGCTTGCCCATCTCCTCGGAGAGCACCTTCGCCTCCTGCTTCGCGAGCCCGCCGCCGCCGTATTCCTTCGGCCACGTGGGGGCCGTCCAGCCGCGCTCGGCCATGAGGTCGAGCCACCGTTTGGCGTCCGGCGAGCACTGCATCTTCTTGCCGCCCCAGCAGAGCTCGTCCGTCGTCTTGTACTGCTCGTACATCGACGCCGGCGCGTTCGCCTGCAACCAGCGGTGGGTCTCGTCGCGGAAGGTGTCGAGATCGGCCATGGCGGGTTCCTTTCGTCGGGCGCGACGACGCTAGTC
>JBGPOW010000229.1:0-6951 GCA_041488235.1 Binatia bacterium | reverse complement strand
TCGCTGTGCTTGCCGTTGTCGCGTCGGAGACAGCCGTCGAAGTCCGCCTGGCACGCCTCACGGCACGAGGGCGGCGGCTCGGCGCGCTTCGCTGCCGCGCGTGCCGCCGGCGACGCGCAGGCGTCGCGGCAGCGCACGAAGACGCCGGGGCAATCTTCGCTCCCCTTGCCCCTACGCCAGCGCATGCACGATTGGTAATCGGCGTCGCAGCGCTCCGAGCAGAAGAGCCCGTCGCGCGGCGTGCCGTGGTCCTCCGCCGCTGCGACCGCCGCCGCACACAACACCACCGTCAGCACCATCGTTGCGATTCGCATGAAGCGGCTAGCTACCAGTGCCTGGGACCGCGGCGCAAGGCGGGTCGAGCGCCCTGATCGGCACGCAGGCTCGTTCCGACGATGCGAGTAACCGCGAGCCGTCGGCTCAGGACTCGACGTCGACTTGCGGGAAGCGAATCGGCAGCTTCCAGTGTTCGGCGAGCCAGGTCAGCAGCTCGGATTCTTTCGGCCCGATGGAGTTCGCCATCGCCGCTTCCAGCGCCGTCTCGTAGATCAGCTCGCGCGCGTCCGGCCGCTCGATGGTCAGGAGAAACGCGCGTGCGGCGTCGTCGTCGGCGAACCGTCGATCGGCTTCCGCGACGGCGGCGCGGTAGGTCTTCTCGCCGAGCCCGTGGATCACGTGCTTGATCTGCGACAGCTCCTCGCGCGTCACGTTGCCGTCCGACGCGACGACCATCTCGAGTAACGCGACGAGCGCTAACCGTTCGTCCTCGTTCAGCTCGCTCAGCTCCATACCATCCTTGTCGTCGCGGTGCCGATCGGTGTCAAACGCGGCCGCCGGCGGCCTGCTGTGACAATAGTCATACGCACACATTGCTCCATATTGGAGCGTTCTTTCGGGCATAGATTGTTTGACATTTATTGTTGATATCCATTAACAGAGCCAGGTTCGATCCATCCGACCCCGATGCGAAGGTATCGTTCCGGCTTGCTCCTCCTATGCATGCTCTCGTCGTTCGCGATCGCGTGCGAACGTACGGCGAGCACGACGACGGCGAAACGACGGCGAATCGCCGTTGCCCGCTTCGAGCTGCCGCTCGCGGTCGCGCTGCCGGAATCGATGCGGCTCGAGACCCCGTTGCTGCACGACGAGCTAATCGCAGCGTTCGTGCATACGGGCGCCGTCGACGTCGTCGAGCGCAGCCGTCTCGACGCCATCCTCAAGGAACAGGGCCTCACGCGCGACGCGATCACCGACCCCGGTGAAGCAGCGCGCCTGGGCAGAATGCTCGGCGCCGACTACTTCCTCATCGGTACTCTCACCGCGGCCGAGTTGACGAACGGCACCGAACCGGTGCCGTACACCCGCCGCGAGGAGCGGACGCTGGCCGGACGGATCGACGTGTCGTTCCGCCTGGTCGAGGTCGAGACGAGTCGCGTCGCCGTCGCCGCGAGCGCACAGGCGCGCGACGTCGAGCGCGGGCCCGAGGATCCCGATCGGCACGACGCGTGGCGAGCGTTGGCGTCGCGGGTCGCCGACGACGTCGCGCGACAAGTGCTCGACGCGGTCGCGCCGATCACGATCACCAAGGTGGACGGTAATGCCGTCCAGCTGAGCCGTGGCGCTGCGACGGGCGTCTACGACGGGCAGCGGCTGCAAGTCCTGGCGCTCGCCGAGCGCGATCCGCTCGGCCGCGGTCCGGCGATCGGAACCGTTCAGGTGACGGGTGCTGATCCGAATACGGCGACGGGTCAGGTCACCGAGCACTCCGATTCGATTCGCTCCGGCATGGTGTGCCGGCCGCTGCCGACGCCGCCGCCGGCGAGTCCGCAGGTGCCGGGCGATCCGCTCGAGGGCCGCTGGTGACGAGAGGAGACGTGATGCGAGTACTGCACGCGAGTCGAACGGTCGTTCGATCCGGATTGGTTCTTCTGCTCGTCGTCTTGCCTGCGGTCGCATCCGCGGGCGCGCAATCGGGCACCAAAGCGACGATCGCGGTACTGCCGTTCGACGTCGGCCCGATGTTGGCGAACGGCTGCTCGCCCCGCGACACCGACGTCCTCGTCGACGCGTTCACTCGCGTGCTCGTGAACACGAGGAAATTCACGGTCGTCGATCGTGCCCGGCTCGAGCGGGTGCGCCGCGAACAAAGGTTCGGCGCCTCGGGACTCGTGGACCCGTCGCAGCGGGCGTCGATCGGACGCCTGCTCGGCGCGCAGTATCTCGTGGTCGGCACGGTTCGAGACTTCTCGGCGGAGCCGCCGCGCGAGATGGCCTACGGCAGCGGCTGGACGCGGCCGGTGCGCATCAGCGTCGACGTGCAGGTGGTCGACAGCTCGACAGGGGCGGTCGTGGCGGCGCGTGATGCGTCGGCGACCGCGCAGGCGCGCAGCAGCTCGGCCTCGGCCGCGTCAGGCGTGCCGCGCGAGGCGCTCGAGAAAGCGGCGGAGCAGGTGGCGCAAAGCGCGCTGCTCGCAGTCGTGAACGCCGCGTATCCGATCAAGATCGTGGCGGTCGAGGACGACGTCGTGCGCCTGAACCGCGGCGACGAAGGCGGGCTCGAGGCGGGAACCGTCCTGCATTGCTTCGGTGCCGGAAGCAAGTTGGTGGATCCCGACACGAAAGAGTCGCTGGGGACCAGCGAGCACGAGCGCGGGAGCGTGCGCGTCGCCGAGGTGCAGGGCAAGACGACGACCGCTCGCATCGTCGAAAACGGCGGCCTCCGAGCCGGCGACGCCTGCCGCATCGACGAGGACGCCGCGCAAGAGGCGGGCACGCATCGCGCGCCGCCGCCACCGGGTCCGATCCATGCGTACTGAGATGCGATACGCCGCGGTCGCGCTTGCGCTCGTCGCCGCCGCCGGCGGCGTGCGCGCCGAGGAGCGGCCTGCTGCGAGCGCGGCGCCCACCGCGCCGAGCAAGGCGACACTCGCGGTGCTGCCGTTCCAGGCGAGCGACGCGATCAGCCGCCGCTACCAGAAGGAGATCGACCTCCTCGAGGACAACCTCGTGCGCGCGTTCGTTGCGACCAACAAGTTCGACGTGCTCGAGCGCTCGAAGATCGACGCCGTGATCCAGGAGCACCAGTTCGCCACCTCCTCCTTCGGCGATCCTGCCAACGCGTCGAACGTCGGCAAGCTGAGCGGCGCGCAGTATCTCGTGATGGGAAACGTGCACGAGCTCGCGATCAGCGTCGCCCGTGAGGAGATCCCGTACGTCCACGAGTGGAAGTGCACCGAGTCCGCGTCGCTCCGGATCGAGTTGCGCGTCGTCCAGTCGAAGCTCGGCCGCATCGTCGCGGCGTATACCGGCGACGGCAAGGAAAGCGCCCCGTTCCGGCAATCGGGGCCGTGCCGCGACTCCGCGGATCGGATGCTCGAGCGTGCGGTGGGCCGGATTTCCGAAGTCTTGGTCGGGAAAGTGCTCGACGCCGTTTATCCGCTGCGCGTGGTTCAAGTCGCGGGCGACGTCGTCACTCTCAACCGCGGCGAGGGCGGCGACTTCAAGGTGGGCTCGACCTTCGACTGCTTCACGCGCGGCGAGGCGATCATCGATCCCGACACCGGCGATCAGCTGGGCGCCGACGAGACGCCGGTCGGCGCCGTCATCGTGACGCAGGTCATGGCGAAGCTCAGTAAAGCCCGCGCGACAGAGGGAACAGCCGTTCCCGTCGACGCCGTGTGCCGGCTCGCGCGCCGTGAGCCACTCGTCGCGCCGCCGAAGCGCGTCCCGCAACCCAAGGTGAACTGGTAAGCGGCCCACGCCGCCACAACGGAGGCTTCCATGAGAGGAACGACACTGATCCTCGGCTCTTTTCTCGGCCTGATGGCAGCCGGCTGCTCGGGCGTTCTGACGGCCAACAACCGCGAGCTGGTACGCGCGCAGGGATTCATGGCCGCGGGGCAGCCGCGCGACGCGCTCGATGCGCTCGCGAAACGGCCCGACGACCTCTGCCGCAAGCTCGATCGCGCAGTCTACATGAGCGCGCTCGGCGACGTCGCCGGCAGCAATTCCGAATTCGATCGCGCCATCCAGCAGATCCGTGGGTACGAGAAAAGCGCTGTGGTGAGCGCGAGCGGGACGAGTAAGAGTGCCGGAAGTCTGCTCGTGAACGACAAGGTGCGCGATTACCAAGGTGAAGGATTCGAAAAGGTGCTGGTGCATGCGCTGAAGGCGCGGAATTACCTCCTCCTCGGCGACGTCGAAGCCGCGCGTGTCGAGATTCGCAACGCCAACATGCGACAGGACGAGGAGCGCAAACGGCACCAGGACGAGATCGATGCGGCGGCCAAGGAAGGCTCGCAAGCCAAGGTCGACATGGGTCGCCTGTCCGGTGACATCGACGCGAAGTTCGCCGATTGCGCGGGGATCCTCGCTCGTCTCGACAACGTCTACCAGAATCCTTTCGCGACGTATCTCTCCGGCGTCGTCTATGAGCTCAACGACGAGCCCGGCGACGCATTCATCGATTACAAGAAGGCGTACCAGATGGTGCCGAACCCGGTGATCGGCGCCGATCTCGCGCGCCTTGCCGCCAAGCTGCATCGCAAGGACGAGGTCGCGGGCCTGCACCTGCCGTCGGTCGACGCCAAGGCTGCCGCCGGCAATGCGCTCGTCATCGTTGATAACGGGTTCGCGCCGCAGAAGGTGGAGATCAAGTTTCCGATCCCGGTGCCGAACAACGTGCTCTTCGCCGCCGTCCCGATCACCCGTCCCGTCCCGACGAACGTCGGTGAGGTCGAGATCGTCGACGGGAACGGTCGGACTCACCAACATGATGGTGGACATCGAAGCGATGGCGGTTCGCAACCTTCACGATCAGTATCCGGGCATCGTCGTGCGGCAGACGATCCGGCTGGCGGCGAAGGCGGTCGGGGAGGAGGCGGCACGGCAGGCGGCGGCGCGGCAAGACCCGACGCTCGGTGCGTTCGTGCAATTGGGAAACATCGTGGTCAACGAGGTGACCGAGCAGGCCGATCTGCGCGCGTGGTACGCGTTGCCGCGCTCGATTCACGTCGCCCGCGTGTCGATCCCCGACGACGCCAAGGAGGTGACCTTGCGCATGCTCAGCCCTGGCGGCGGCGTGCTGTCCGAGGTAAAGGCACCCGTCGTGTCGAGCGGATCACACATGAAGATCGTCGCTGCGCGCTACATCAACGGTCAGACTCTCTTCGCCGTTCCCGCGACGGCACCGGGCAAGATCGTCGCGAGCGTAGGCCAGTGAGCATACGGCCGATCATCCTCGTGAGCGCGCTCGTCGTGCTCTCCGTGACGAGTTGCGCCGGGCGCGGCGGCAATCGTCTGGAGGTCGCGACGGCGAGTCAGCGACTCGATCAACGGATCGTCATCGGATCGAAGAACCTCGAGCGGAAGCTGAGCTTCGGAGACGTCGTGAGCCGGCAAGAAGGGCTGCTGCTGCACGTGCAGGTGAGCCTCGAGAACGTCACCGGCAAGCCCGTCAGCTTCGAGTACAAGTGGGAATGGAGCGACGCGTCGGGATTCCAGCTCGGCGACACGTTGTCGTCGTGGCAGCCCGCGGTCGTCGACGCCAACGCGCACAAGCTCATGAGCGGCGTCGGTCCCGGTCCGTCGGCGGTGAACTTCCGATTGTACGTGCGCGACGCGACGAGTTGAGCGTCGTGCTCGGCGGTCGGCTGCGGCCAGAAAGCCCCTTGGCGGGCGTGTGAGGAACGTATGAGAACGGTTCGAGGCGCTATCGTGATCGCGGGTGTGTCGGTCTTGGGTCTCGTGCTCGGCGGCTGTGCCGAGACGTCGCACGTGAGGTACGGCGACCCCGGCAAGGTCGAGACCGTGAACACGGAATGGGGCTCGACGGATTTGCAGACCGTTGCCGATCGCATGGTGGGATCGCTGACGCGTCATCCCCTGATCGCGGGCGGCCAGCGGCCGGTGATCCAGGTGAGCACGGTCAAGAACAAGACGACCGAGCACATCGACACCAAGTCGGTGACGGACAAGATCCGCACCGCCCTCATCAAGACCGGCATGGTGCGCATGACGGCGGTCTCGGACGCCAACCGCGAGATGCTCGAGAACCTCGACTACCAGAGCGGCAGCGGCGTCGTCAGCAAGAAGACGGCGAAAAGCGTCGGCAAGCAGATCGGCGCCGACTATCTGCTCTACGGCGAGATCGACTCGATCGTGAAGCGCGAGGGCCGCAACGAGGACGTCTACTACAAGTTCACGCTCAATCTCGTCGACGTCGAGACCGGCATCATCGAGTGGAGCGACGAGAAGGAGATCCGCAAGGAAGCGCAGCGCCCGTTCTTCGGGGCGTGATCTTCAGACGTCGAGCTCCTCCACCTTCGGCGCGCGCTGCATGATGAACTCGAACCGCGGGGCGACGTCGCGGCCCATGAGCGTTTGGATCGTCTGATCCGTCGCGGCCTGGTCCTGGACGGCGACGCGGAGGAGGGCGCGGCGGCGCGGATCGAGCGTCGTCTCCTTGAGCGTCGCGGGGTTCATCTCGCCGAGCCCTTTGAAGCGCGTCACCTGGACCTTGGCGGACTTGCCGTTGCGCTCGGCGAGGATGCGGTCGCGGGCGTCGTCGTCGCGCGCCCAGAAGACCTCTTTCCCGGCGTCGATGCGGTAGAGCGGCGGCTGCGCGATGTAGACGTAGCCCTGACGGATCAGCTCGGGGAGGTGGCGGTAGAAGAACGTCAGCAGGAGGGTGCAGATGTGGTTGCCGTCGGAGTCGGCATCCATCAACAGGCAGATCTTGTGGTAGCGGAGCTTCTTCGCGTCGAAGTCCTTGCCGGCGCCGCAGCCGAGCGCGGAGACGAGGTCGGCGAGCTCCTTGTTGCCGAGGACCTTGGCGGTCGAGCTCTGCTCCGTGTTCAGCACCTTCCCGCGCAGCGGCAGGATGGCCTGGAAGGCGCGCTCGCGGCCTTGCTTCGCCGAGCCGCCGGCGGAGTCGCCCTCGACGATGAAGAG
>JBGPOW010000228.1:0-6970 GCA_041488235.1 Binatia bacterium | reverse complement strand
GACTGCCCCCGCGCCTCGCCGCTCTCGCGCCCGTGGAAGGACGCCTCGCCGCGCACGCGCCGCCGCCGACCTCTTCTCGACGCGCGGAACGCCTCACTGAAGGCGATCCATGTAGCGCGCCATCTCCACGCGCCAGCGCGTCCCGAACGTGAGCGCCATCACCTCGCGCAAGAGCGCCTTGTTCTCGCCGAGCCGCAGCATCTCGCCGCCGCCTTGGTGGGCCATGTCCCCCAACGCATCGCTCGTCTCGCGGTAGAACTCCGGCGTTGCCGTCGCCTTGAACTCGCCTTTCGATCCGTGCGCGACCCAATCGGCGTGCTCGTACTCGACGTGCAAGCGGTCGCTGACATCGACGGCCCCGACGGCGCCGTTCTTCTCTTTGAAGGTGCGCACGAGCTGCGTCAGCTCGGGAACGTCTTCCTTGTGCGGCGGTGAGCCGCCGATCACGATCAGGATGCGACGCGCCGTCTTTCGCCACGAGAGCTCGCGGATGGCCGCCTGCACAGCCGCCTTCACGGCCTCCGGATAATCGCCACCGCCATCACAGCGTAGTCCGGCGACGAAGTTCTGCACCTTTTCGGTATGGAAGCTGAAATCGACCCACTTCGTCACGTACTCGTCGCCCTTGTCGCGGTACGCGACGACGGCGACGCGGCTCGCCGGCACCATCTGCTGCAGCTCGCCGATGAACGCCCGCACCTCGCGCTTCACGTCCTCGAGCACCGACTGCATGCTATCCGTGGTGTCGATCACCAGCACCAGATCGATGCCGACCTTGCGCAGACCGCCGAGCACGTCGCCGAAGCCGCCGCCGCCGATCGACCCGCCGGCGAGCCCGCCGCCGCCGATCGAGAGCGGCACGTCGAGCGTGCCCGGCGACTGGCCGATCGACGGTCCGATGCCGGCGATGCGTGGCATCTCGGGCGCGCGGACGGACGCGACCGCGGGCGCGGTACTCGGTCCGGCGACGGATCCCGCCGCGCGCGGCGCCGTCGTGACCGGGTGGAGACTGCCGGCGATCTCGTGCAGCGAGGGCGCGCCTTCGGATTCGTCGAGGTCGGAGGCGAGGTCCTCTCGCAGCTTCACGTTGATGCGCTCGTCGCGGTGCGCCACCGAGAGACTGATCGTCGCCAGCACCGCCAGCAGCACGCCGTGGAACGCGAACGAGAACAGGAACGCGGGGACGCCGCGGCGTACGGGAAACGCTTCCCCGAGCGGATCGTCCTCGAGCGGCTGCGGGCCCGGCGTCGGACGTCGTCCGCCGAGGAGCGTCCGCAGCGAACGGCGCGGCGGCCGTTCGGTGGTCGGCACCGCGCTACTCCGCGGCCGCCGGCCGGCCGCGCTCGGCGGCGATCGCGACCTGTGTGGCGCCGGCGTGCTGCGCCGCCGAGAGGATGCGGACGGCCTCGCCGAGCATGACCTCGCGGTCGCCTTGTAGGACGACCGGGGTGTCGGGACGCGTCTTCAGCAGCTCGTGGAGCGATCCCTCGAGATTCTCCATCGGCACCGGATCGGCGTTGACGAAGATCTCGTGCATCGGCGTCACGGTGATCGTGATCTCGCGCGGCGTCGACTGCGTCTCGTCGACCTCGGGCAGCATCACCTTCGCGCCCGAGTCGACCATCGCGACGCTCGTCACCATGAAGATGATGAGGAGCACGAGGAAGATGTCGGTCAGCGGCGTGATGTTGATGTCCGCCATGATCCGGGCGCGGTGCCCGGAGGGAATGTTAGCGACGCCCATCGACGACACGCTCCATCGCCGGCTCCGCGCCGCGCTCCAGCCGCAAGGCCTCGAGCACGCGCGCCGTCCCGATCGTCAGCGCCGCCTCGATGCGATCGAGACGTGTTTGGAAGTAATTGTAGAAGATCAGCGCGACGATCGCGACGATGAGCCCGAGCGCGGTCGCGATCAGCGCCTCGGAGATGCCGCCGGCGACGACCGCGAAGCCGCCGCTGCCGAGGACCGACATGTTGTGGAACGCCTTCACGATGCCGACGACGGTGCCGAAGAGCCCGATGAACGGCGCGCTCGCCGCGGTCGTGCCGAGAATCCACAGCGAACCCTTGAGCCGCTCGACCTCCTCGAACCGGCGCTCGGCGCTCATCTGATCGAGCAGCTCGGGCGTAACGGCCGCGCTCTGCCGCAACAGATCGACGAAGGTGCGCCCGGCGGGCGTAGCGCGCTCGGCCTCGGCACGCTCGATCGCGGCGCCGACGTCGGAGCGGCTGACGTCCGTGTACACCGACCGGGTGAGGCGAGCCGTCTGCCCGATCATCCCGCGATACGCCCACAAGCGCTCAGCGATGACGGTCAGGCTGATGATCGACATCAGAATCAAAGGATACGTTGCCATCCAGCCCTGCTGGATCATCTGCAACATGCTGATGCTTTCCACGAAGGCTCCTCTCGGGGGCGTTGGACGGCGGAGGCGCGTCCTCTTCGAACGCTACACGATCACAAAGCACCGAGCAAAAACAGGAGGGCTCGGGCCCGCATCGGGGCACTACCGCCGCTCGTACGCTTTTGCCGCACTGCTTCCTGTGTGCTAGGCGCGTCACGCTCGCGCCGCGACACCCCGCTGCGGCGCCGCTGAAGGAGCCGCATGCCGAGTCAGCTGTTCGCGAGGAAACCGTTGCAGCTCCTTCTCGACGAGATGGCCGGCGATCATCGGCTGCGCCGCGTCCTCGGGCCGTTCTCGCTCACGGCCCTCGGCGTCGGCGCGATCATCGGGACCGGCATCTTCGTGCTCACCGGCGTCGCCGCGCACGACAAGACCGGCCCCGCGCTCATGCTCTCGTTCGTGGTCTCGGGCATCGCGTGCATCTTCGCGGCGATGTGCTACGCCGAGTTCGCCTCGATGGTGCCGGTCGCCGGGTCGGCCTACACGTACGCGTACGCGACGCTGGGCGAGCTGCTCGCGTGGATCATCGGGTGGGACCTGCTGCTCGAGTACGCCGTCGCGTCGTCGACGGTCGCGCACGGCTGGTCCAAGTACTTCCAGAACTTTCTCGATCAGCTCGGCATGCACCTGCCGGCCGTGCTCACCAACGCGCCCTTCGACTACCATCCCGACACCGGGCTGTTGGCGCTGACCGGCACGTGGTTCGACCTCCCGGCCGTGGTCATCACCGCGATCATCACCGTCGTGCTCGTGATCGGCATCCGCGAGAGCGCGGGCTTCAACGCCGGCATCGTCGTCTTCAAGCTGTTCGTCGTCGGGTTCGTGATCGTCGTCGGCGCGTTCCACGTCGATCCCGCGAATTGGCACCCGTTCGCGCCCTACGGACTGACCGGCATCTCGTTTTTCGGCAAGACCATTTTCGGACAGACCGGCGCCGCGGGAGAGCCGCTCGGGATGCTCTCCGGCGCGGCGATCATCTTCTTCGCCTACATCGGCTTCGACTCCGTCTCGACGCACTCGGAGGAGGCGCGCAACCCGCAGCGCGACGTGCCGATCGGCATCATCGTGTCGCTGGTGCTGTGCACCGTGCTCTACATCGCCGTCGCCGCGGTGCTGACGGGGATGGTGCCCTACGACAAGATCAACATCGACGCGCCGGTCTCGGACGCGTTTCGCCAGGCAGGCCTGCCGTCGGCGCGCTTCCTCATCTCGCTCGGCGCGATCAGCGGCATCACGTCCGTCTTACTGGTGATGATGCTGAGCCAGGCACGCGTCCTGCTGGCGATGGCGCGCGACGGTTTGCTGCCGCTCGCGTTCTTCGGCGCCGTGCACGAACGCTTCCGGACGCCGCACAAGGCGACGCTCGTCACCGGTCTCTTCGTCGCCGCGGTCGCCGCGGTCGTCCCGTTACGGGTCCTCGCCGAGCTCGTGAACATCGGCACCTTGCTCGCGTTCGTGATCGTCTGCGGCGCGGTCCTGATCATGCGGCGCACGCATCCCGACGCGGACCGGCCGTTTCACGCGCCGTTCGTGCCGCTGGTGCCGATCCTCGGTATGGCATCGTGCGCGCTCTTGATGTTCTCGTTGCCGGCCGAGAACTGGCTGCGCCTCGCCGTCTGGCTCGCGATCGGGCTTACGATCTACTTCTCGTACGGGCGCCACCACAGCGTGATGGCGCAATATCTCAAGGATGAGATGCGTCACCACGGCGTCTCACCCGCGGGCGCGCCGACCGACAAGACACCGTAGTAAGCGCGCGGACGCGCCGCGGTCAGAGCGGCGGCTCGGTCTCGCGGCCGCGCGAGCGCACGAACTCGATGATCCCGGGCAAGATCGAGAGGAAGATCACGGTCAAGATGACTTTCTCGACGTTCTGGCGCACCCACGGGATGTCGCCGATGAAGTAGCCGAGGAAGAGCATGCTCAAGATCCAGAGAATGCCGCCGACGACGTTGTAAAGCGTGAAGGCGGCGAAATCCATCGCCGCCATCCCGGCGACGACGGGCACGAACGTGCGGACGATCGGCATGAAGCGCGCCAGCACCAGCGTCTTGCCGCCGTGCTTCTCGTAGAACGCGTGCGCGCGGTAGAGATGCTTCTTGTTGAAGAGGAGCGAGTCCTCGCGCCGGAAGAGACGCGGCCCCGTCGCTTTCCCGACGTAGTAGCCGGCGGAATTGCCGACGATGGCGGCGATCGGGAGGATGACCGCCATCGTGCCGATGCTCATCAGCCGCTGCCCGGGCGACGCGAGCAGCCCCGCCGTGACGAGCAACGAGTCGCCGGGGAGGAAGAAGCCGATCAACAGGCCGGTCTCGGCGAAGATGATGATCGTCAGCATCAAGAGCCCGCCCCAGCGGACGATGCCTTCGACGTCGTAGAGGTGGTGGAGCGCGTTCGCGAGCGCATCGAACATGGTCGGTCGCTCGTAGCGGAAAGCGCCGAGCGCAACAAGCGCGCGCGCCAGCTCGGCGATCGCGATCGAATCAGCGCGATCGCAACCGTGCCGGCGTCAACGCTCGCCCCGGCCCCACGCGAAGACGGCGTCGGCGTACGGCTGCGGGCGCTCGAGACCGATCAAGTGGCCGGCGTCGGGAATCGTCTTCACGCATGCGCCGGCGACCTTCTCGCCGAAGATGTCGGCGTAGGACGGCGCGACGAAGCGATCGCCCTCGCCCCAGAGCACGAGCGTCGGGGCCTGGATGCGCCAGAGGCGGTGCTCGAGGCCGTGCTCGGGAATCGGGAAGAGGAACTTCGCGGCGGTGCGAAAGCCGCGTGCAAGATCGATCAGCTGCTCGATCTGGTCCTCGCTGCGATCGTCCTTGTCGCTGTAGAGCTGGGTGAGGTCGAGCATGCGCTGCGCGGCAGGCACCGTCGGATCGTGGAAGAGGAGCGGCACCATCTCATGGACCATGTGACCGAAGAGATCCTCGACCGGCGACTGGTCGCGCCAGAGGCCGATCGGTGCCGCGAGCGCGAGCCGGCCGACGTCGCGCGGGCGCAGCGCCGCCATCTCGGCGGCGATCCAGCCGCCGAGCGACTCGCCGACGACGTACGGCCGCTCGATCCCGAGCGCGTCGATGACGTCGAAGGTGTGGAGGAACAGGTCGAACTGATCGTCGAGATAGTCGAGACCCGTCGAGCGGCCGAACCCCGGGAGCAGCGGCGCGTAGACGTGATAGTGCGCGGCGAGAAGCGGCAGCACGCCTTCCCATTCGGGTACGCCGCCGGCGCCGTGCAAGAAGACGAGCGGCGCGCCGTCGCCGGCCTCGAGCACCTCGATGGTCGGCCGCTCCGCGCCGAGGTGGAGGAGCCGCGAGCGCGCGATACCGTTCGCCGCGCCGTTCGTACCGCCCTTCGCGCCGCCGTTCGCCGTCACGGCCGCACCTCGTCGGCGCGCCGGAGACCGTCGCCGCTCGGCTCGGCGCCGTCACGCGCAGGACGCTCGACGGTCGCGCGCACGGCGGCGTTGTAGCTGCCGGCCGCGACGCGCTCGGACGCGGGCAACGCTTTCGGCCACCAGTGATCCTCGTACTCGCCCCAGAGCGGCCGCAGGTGCGGCAGGACCTCGGTCGCACAGAGATACGTCGAGCGATTCGTGAGCTCGATCGGCGCCGAGCCGATGTGGAGGCCGAGCAGCAGATGCCCGACGCGCAGCGAGCGCGCCAGCTCCTCGAGCTGCTGGCGCACGCTCGCGGGCGAGCCGGCGACGATGTAGCGCTCGTCGACGAGCTCCTTCCACGTCTTGTTGCGGCCCATGTTTTGATTGGTGTTGCCGGCCTGCGCGACGACCCCGGCGCGCAGCGACGCCTCGCTGCGGTAGCCCGGCGCCTCGGAGGTGCCGGGATAGAGGTGCAGGCACTTGTTGAAGAAGTAGTCGACGTGCGGCCACCACTCGCGCTCGCACGAGGCATCGGTGTCGCTGACGCACACCTGCTGGAAGAAGGCGCAGCTGTACGGGTTGGCCTCGGCGCCGCGCTCGGCGAGACGCTCCCAATAACCGTCGAGCATCTTCTGCGCGCGCTTGTAGCCGCTGAACGAGAGGTAGCTGTAGTTGTACGCGTGATCGACGCACCAGTCCCAGGTCTCGATCGAGCCGAGGCCCGGAATCCAGACCGGCGGGTGCGGCTTCTGGATCGGCTGCGGCCAGAGGTTCACGTAGCGCAGCTTGGTGTACTTGCCGTTCCACGCGAACGGCTCACGCGACGCCCACGCCTTCATGATGAGGTCGTGGCCCTCGCGGTACTTGTCGCGGACGGTCGCCGGGTTCTGGCCGTAACAATAGTTGACGTCCATCGACGTCCCGACGGGGAAGCCCGAGATCACGCGGCCGCCCGACAGCACGTCGAGCATCGCCATCTCCTCGGCGACGCGAATCGGCGGGTTGTAGAGCGCGATCGAGTTGCCGAGGACGAGGAGCATGGCCTTCGTCGTCCGCCGCGCCAGCGCCGCCGCCATGAGGTTCGGCGACGGCATCATGCCGTAGGCGTTCTGGTGATGCTCGTTCACGCCGAGCGCGTCGAAGCCCATCGTCTCCGCGTACTCGAGCATGTCGAGGTACTCGTTGT
>JBGPOW010000227.1:0-7016 GCA_041488235.1 Binatia bacterium | reverse complement strand
TCGAGCGCGGGCGCGCCGACGCTGAGCGCAGCTTCGCCCAGTATGTCGCCGCGGCCGAGCTCGCGCACACGCTGGGGATGGGGATCAACGCCGGACACGACCTCGACCTCGCGAATCTCGTCCTCTTCCGGACGCTGCCGCACCTCGACGAGGTGTCGATCGGGCACGCGATCGTGAGTCGCGCGATTTTCGTCGGCCTCGAGCGCGTCGTGCGCGAGTACGTGGAGGTGTTGCGCGCCGCGTGAGGACGCGTGGCGTGCCGGGGCGAGCAGTCGGCTCCGCGCGAGGATCGCTCGCGCGGGGCACCGGACACGGTTTAGAAGTTCCGTACTCCGGAGCGTCCCAATCGAAGTGGCTCGCTCTTTATGCGCGCTCCGCCGACTGCCGGCCCCGGCACGCTATGCGGCGGCGCAGCACCTGCGACAAGGGCGAGATTCCCTCTTCCATCACTGCTTCGTGAGTGCGGCGGCGCGGGGGTTGGCGGAGCGCGCATAAAGAGCGAGCCACTTCGGTATGGACGCTTCGCAATATGGACGCTTCGCAATACGGAGGATCCACAACGTGTCCGGCATCCCGCGCGAGCGATCCTCGCGCGGAGCCAATGCCCGCGTCGCCGTACCCGCGTCGCAGCGACGGGACTGGGTTCTTCCGCCGTTCAGGGGTGAACGCGAAGCGCGGGTTCAGCGCGGCGCGCCCGCCGCGGTCACGCTGACGCGCGGACGGCCGCAAACGGCGCGGGCGGGTCGTGTGCGGCCGGGTCGCGTGCGGGGGATGGGTCGTGCGCGGCGGCCGGGTTGTCTGCGGGTGACGGCGCCGCGGTGCTCGACGACGTCGCGCCGGCGGCGACGACGCTCGCCTTTTCAAGCGCGAGCTCGACCCAGAACGTGCTCCCTGTGCCGGGGGCGCTCTCGAGGCCCATCGTACCGTCCATGAGCTCGACCAGCTGGCGCGTGATCGTGAGGCCGAGGCCGGTGCCGCCGTGACGGCTCGTCGTCGAGCCGTCGGCCTGGACGAAGCTCTCGAAGATGAGCGCGTGCCGATCCTTCGCGATGCCGATGCCGGTGTCGCGCACCGTGAGCCGCAGGCGCGCATGCGTCTGCGTCTCCATGAGGACGTCCGCCCCGACCGTCACCGATCCGGCGTCGGTGAACTTGATCGCGTTGCCGACGAGATTGGTCAGCACCTGACGAACGCGCTGCGGGTCGCCGATCAAGTGCTCGCACGAGGCCGGGGGAGCGGCGCAGGAGAGCGCGAGCTGCTTTTCCTGGATGCGCGGCGCGACCAAGTCGGCGACTTCCTCGATCACGGTCCGCAAGTTGAAGGGCACGCGCTCGATCGTGAGCTTGCCGGCCTCGATCTTCGAGAAATCGAGGATGTCGTTGATGATGCCGAGCAGGTTCTCGGCACACGCACGGGCACGGCCGAGGCAGTAGCGCTGCTCCGTGACATCGTCGCTGTCGAGCGCGATCTCGGTCATCCCGATGATGCCGTTCATCGGGGTGCGGATCTCGTGGCTCATGTTGGCGAGGAACTCCGACTTGAGCCGCGTCGCGGCAAGCGCCTGATCATAGGCGGCGGCGAGCGCGCGCTCCGCGCGCTTGCGCTCGACGGCGATGCCGGCGAGGCTTGCCGCAGCCTCGACGTTGCGCAGCTCCTCGGCGTCGGGTTGGTGCGGTGTCGCACGACAGAGACCGATCACCCCGAGCACCTCGCCGCTCGCCGAGAAAATCGGCTGCGCCCAGCAGGACCGCAGCCCGGCTGCCTTCAGCACGTCGGATTGGCGCGCCGACAGTGCATGCTGCATGACGTCCTCGACGATCACGGGGCGCCGGCGATACGCCGCGGCCCCGACGACGCCAGCCGTCGGACCGACCTGCAGTCCCTCGACGGCCGCGCGCAATGCCTCCGGCACGCGGTCGCCCGCGACCATGCGGAACGTCGCGTGGTCGTCCTCGAGCAGCAGTACCGCCACCGCGACGCCGGGGAGGTCGCCCTCGATCGTCGCGACGAGCGTGGCGAGAACCTCCGGCAAGTTGCCGTCGGTCGCCAGGAGCTCGAGCACGTGCTTCTGCCCCGCCTCGCGCGCCTCGGCGCGTTTGCGCTGGGTGACATCACGCGTGTTGACGATGATCGTCCGCGCGCCCGAAGGATCGAGGACCTGCGTGCCGACGCCTTCGAGGATGCGCCACGAGCCGTCCTTGTGACGGAATCCGCCCTCGTGCGGCACGCGCTGCGTGTCACCGCGGAGGAGACTCGCGACGAGCTCCGTGAGACGGACGGCGTCCTCGGGCGGCAGGAACTCGAGGACGTTCCGTCCCACGAGCTCCTCGGGCGTGTAGCCGAGGATGCGCTCGCTCGACGGGCTTTGGTAGCGGAACACGCCGTCGGCGCCGATGATCGCGGTCAAGTCGGAGGCATGCTCGATCAGCGAACGGAAGTGCTCCTCGCTGCGCTCCACTTGGCGGAAGAGCGTCGCGCGCGCGAGCGCCGCCGCGGCCATCGGCCCGAGCAGCACGGCTTGATCGGCGATCTGCTGATTGAAGCGATACTCGCGAGCGGTATCGCCGATCAGGAGACATCCCATCGCGCCTTCCGCGCCGATGAGCGGCAGGGCGAGCGCGCATCGCAGTCCGAGCGCCCCCGCGAGCGGACCGCTCGCCATGGGCGAGTCGGCGATCGCGTTCTGGTACACGACGCGACCCTCGCGCACCGCTTGGACGAGGAGCAGCGTGTCCCCGCCGAGCGGCAGCTCGACGCACGCGTTGGCGCCATGATGACCGAGCACGACGAGCCGGTCGCCCTTCAGCGTGAAGAGGACCGAGGTGTCGACGCGGAAGAGCGACGCGGCACCGCTCGAGAGCACGCTCGCGATGCGGGCCTCGTCGGTCTCGAGGTTCACGGCGGCGGCGATCGTCGCGAGTCCGGCGCTCACGCGCGCGGCCGCCTGCGTACGGTCGAACACGCGCGAGTGGTCGATGAGGCTCGACGCCTGGCGCGCGATGCCTTGTGCGATCGCCAGCGACGCAGCGTCGAACGGCAGGTGTTCGCGGCGCCCGAGCGACAGGAAGCCGCGGACACGCGGGATCGAGAGCAAGCAGATCGTATACTCCTCGGTCGCATCGAGCAGCGCGAGCGCCTCTTGTGTCGGGGCGTCGTCGCGTGTCCACGTCGCCATGCCGCAGCTCTCGAGCTCCGCGACGAGCGGGAAGAGCGCCTGGCGCGGATGGCCGCTCGCGTTCTCGGCGTAGTAGAGCTGCACGAACTTCTCGTAGACGTGCGCCGGGGTTCCGCAGTCGCCGACCGGGATGTAGCCCTCGCCGCGTCGGCTGTAGAGATAGACGGTCGCCCGGTCGACGGGCACGAGATCGGCGGTGAGCGCGCAGATCCGACTCATCAGATCGGCGAACGCGAGGGTCTCGCCGGCCTCCTCGGCGACGCGGACGAGAGCGGTCGCGACCCGCTGCTCGCGCTCGAGCTCGGCGATGCGCGCGAGGGCGGCGTCGAGAGTCGGGGGCGGGCTCACGAAAGCTGGCGGAAAAGCAAGAAATGTACCCTCGCCGGCGGCCGCCGCGCGCTGCATTTGCCAGCGCATCACGCCGTGCAGGGCGCATGGTCGGCACGGAAGGTGTCGCCAGCGTCACATTTTCACCGGCTCACCTGCGCGCCGCTGCCGCGAGCTCCTCGAGGATCACCGCGCGGTCGCCGTCGAGCGTCGGGGCGGTGGGACGCTCGTGCGGATCCTCGAATGCGGACATTTTGATCGGGCAGCCGAAGAGCTTCACTCTTCCGGCGTTCGGATCGTCGACCTCGACGACCATGTTTCGCGCCGCGACCTGCGGGTCGTTGACGACGTCCTCGATGGTATTGATCGGGCCGCAGGGAAGCCCGGCGTCGCGGAAGAGCGCCAGCCACTCGGCGCCGGGGCGGGACGCGAGCGCCGCGCAGATGGCGTCCTTCAGCGCTTGATGGTTGCGCACGCGCAGCGTGTTCGTCGCGAACGCGGGATCATCGGCGAGCTCGGGCCGGTCGATGATCGCGCACAGGCGACGGAAGCCGGCCTCGTCGGCGACGGCGATGACGATGTGGCAGTCCTGCGTCGGGAACGCGTCGAACGGCGCCACGACCGGGTGGCGAGCGCCGATCGGGCGCGGCGAATCGCCCGCGAAGTGGCGCGCGATCGCGTTCTCGGTGATCGCCACTTGGCAATCGAGCATGGCGACGTCGATCTTCATTCCTTCGCCGGTGCGTGCGCGGTGCACCAACGCCGCGTTGATCCCCAGCGCCGTGAAGAGACCGGCGGCGATGTCGCCGATCGACGTGCCGACGCGCGTCGGCGGCGTCCCGGGATGTCCGGTGACGCTCATGAGCCCGCCCATGGCCTGCGCGACGAGGTCGAACGCGGCACGCGGCGCGTACGGTCCGGTGTGTCCGAAGCCCGAGGTCGCGGCGTAGATCAGCTGCGGATAGCGCGCGTGCAAGCTCTCCCAACCGAGGCCGAGCTTCTCCATGACGCCGGGGCGATAGTTCTCCACCAGCACGTCCGCGCGCGCGAGCAGGTCGTGGAAGAGCGCGCGATCCGCGTCCTTCTTCAGGTGCAGCGCGATGCTCTCCTTGCCGCGATTCACGGAGAGGAAATAGCCGGACGTGTCGGCGAACCAAGGTCCGAGACCACGCGCGAGGTCGCCGCCGTCGGGATGCTCGACCTTGATGACGCGCGCGCCGAGATCGCTCAGCACGAGTGTGCAGTACGGACCGGCGAGCACGCGGGTCAAATCGACGACGGTAATTCCCGACAGCGGACCGGCGACGGCCATTGCGACCTCCTTCGCGACGACGCGAGCAGTCGGTGGACGTAGCGCGGTGGCGGGGTGCGGAGCAAGGCGAGTCGTCGTCGAAGGCGAAGCGCCGCGCGTCAGCGGGCGACGGCTCTCGGTATCGGGGCGGCGCGAGGTCGATCGTGCCGCCGAGCCGCCGGCAGCCTCGTTGCGGTCAGCGCGCGGTCAGTTGCCGAGCAGGCCGTTCCACAGCGTGTAGCACTTATGGTCGCCGTTGAAGGCGTTCCGCGACTCGGGTTGCGGCGTCGGCGCCTGCAACGAGAGCAGCAAGTCGTCTGACTGCTTCGGCCAGCGCGGACTGTGGATCGCGCGCGGTCTCCCCGAGCGCGCGAAGCGCGTCCAATAACGCAGCATGAAATTCGAGAGCTGCTGCTGGTCGCTCGTCATCGGGGGAGTGTTCAGGGCAGCCGGCAGGTTGAATAGATACTGGATCTCCAAGCCGTGCGCCGCTCCATACGGGAAGCTCGCCGGCGGCAGGATCGGCGGCGCGTTCTCGTCCGCGAACTCGTAGGTGTACGTCCGCACGAAGCGCGCGAGATTGTGCGCGACGGCTTGCGCGTTGCACGCGAACGCGGCATCGGTACCGATCGCGCCGAGCGCGAGGTCCGGGCTGTCGTCGTAGGCGGACAACGGATAATGGCTGGTGATGGCCTGCGCAATGCCGAGCGGAACTTGCAGCAAGCTCGCGACGGCAGCGTCGTACTGGTCGGCGGCGAGCGGCGCACTGACGAGGTCGTAGAGCAGCGCCACGAACAGGCGGAACTCGTCGTGATTCGAGCCTTCGATGACGGGGACGCGATTGAAATGTCCGGTCGCGAACAAGTCGCGCAGCGGCTGCGGCAGCACGACGCCGTCGATCACCGGAGTCGTGGAGGTGAGGCCCGTGCCCCAATTGGCGAGGACCTGGTCGACCGGCACGGCGCGCAGGCACGACGCCGTCTGATCCGAACAGCCGACTGCCGTCGCGAACGCGCTGCCCGTCGTTTCGGCGGTATCGAGCGTCGGTTGGGTGAAGAAGGCGCCGCTCTCGACGATCGCGCGCTGGAAGAGGCCGGCGGCGAGCGGGGAAGCCAAATGGGCATGCACGCTGAACCCGCCCGCCGACTCGCCGAAGATCGTCACCTTGCGGGGATTGCCGCCGAACGACGCGATGTTCCGCTGCACCCATCGCAGCGCCGCTTGCTGATCGAGAAGGCCGTAGTTGCCGGAGATGCCGTCCGGCGACTCGACGCTCAGCGCCGGATGCGCGAGGAACCCGAGCGCGCCGAGACGATAGTTGATCGTGACGACGACGACGTCTTGCGCGACGAGCCGCACCGGATCGTACACGTCGCTCTCGCCGACGGAGAACGCGCCGCCGTGGATCCACACCATGACCGGCCGGTGCCGGCGCGCGTCACTCGGGAATCCGTGTCGCAGCGGCACGTAGACGTTCAGCAGCAGGCAATCTTCGGTGTCCGACTCGAGACCGAACGGTGAGAACGCCTGCGGGCAATGGTTGCCGAAGACCGTCGCGTCGCGTGGCGTCGACCAGGGTGCGGGCGGCTGCGGCGGTTGCCAGCGCAGATCGCCGACGGGCGGCGCGGCGTAGGGGATCCCGAGGAACTCGGTGAGCGTGGGGGCGACGAGTCCCTCGACGGGTCCCGTGTCGGTCGTCGTGATCACCGTCGCACCGGCGGCAATGCGGGCGGACGCGATCATCGCGGCGACGGCGACGAGCCCGACGGCGGCGCTACGGAGCGACAGCGTGCGGACGAGTGAGGGGGCGCTCATCACAGCTCCTTCTGACGGCAACGGCACGTGCGACAGAACGGACGAATGTCTCGAATCCGTACCATGCCGCTGGTCGCCGGGGCAATGAAATTCGTCATCGACGGCGACGGCATTGGGCGCTGCGCACGTTGCGCCATTGCTGCCATCCGCCGGCGTCGGGCTGGCACCCCGCGGGTCGATCCCGACGTCTTGGCGTACGCGATCGTCCGCATCGGCGAGGCGTTTCTCTACAACGACGCGATCATCGCGCTCGAGCCGAACGTCGAGCAGGCGCGAGCCGTCGTCCGCCTGCTGCTCGACTGACGGGCGCGCGTTCGGTCGCGAGGAGCGGTGCGCGCGGTCACCCGGACGATGCGGCGGTGAATACGCGCCGGGCGGCGCAGCTCAGTCGGCGGTGTCTGTGAACCG
>JBGPOW010000226.1:0-7016 GCA_041488235.1 Binatia bacterium | reverse complement strand
TCGGCATCGATCCCGCCGCCATGTTCGCCAGCCTCGCCAACGAGCGCGAGGAGATCACCCGCGACCTTCCTCGCGGCCGCCGGCTCGGCCCGGTGCAGGGCTTCGTCATTCCGACGCTGCGCCGCTGCGGCCTCCTCTCGGAGCGCGTCGCCGAGCATTTCCACGGCTTTCTGAAGGAGAACTTCGGCACCCGCGCCGCCGGCGCCAACGTCGAGGAGTTTCTCCAATTTCTCCCCGACCTCCCCGCCGACACCGCCCGCTGGGTCATGGGCGAGCTGCAGTAGACGACCGTCGAGCGTAGTTGGAACGGGCAGCTTCGGTGGACCGTTAGTGACCTAACGCTTCGACGGGCGTTACTTTTTCTTGATCTTCTTCTCGGCGGTGAAGAGCGTGATCGTCGCCGTCGATGGGATGCTCGGCGCGTAATCGTCGCCGGGCAAAACCTCGAACTCGATCGTCTCGGGCGGCTCCGGGATGCCGTCGACGAACGGCTGCACGACGACCGTCGCCGACTTCTTCTTCACCGGAATCTCGAGCGTCCCCGGAAGCGCGACGTAGTCGATGCCGTTCTCGGCGCTGCCGCCGACGCGGTAGTGCACCGTCAGAGCATCCGTCGTCGGGCCGCTACGCTTGAACTGCACTTTGACGCCCTTCTTGGCCGACTCCTTGAGCTTCGCCGGTGCCTTGATCGAGACGACCGGCAGCGCAACCGTGTCGGTGAGCGACGTCGCCATGCCGGGCGTCGTCAGCACGTCGAAGGTAGCACCGGGCGCGAGGCCGCGGATCTCGACGTTCGCGAACGTCCCGGTCAGCTGTCCCTGGACTTCGAAGATCGGAAACGCGTCCCCCTGCTGCGGGGCGAAGCCGTTCAGGAATTGGAGGACGAGCGTGGTGTTGCCGAGATCCGCGTCTCCCATGATGACGATCGGCCCTTGCGGCGCGGGCGGCGTCTTCGCCGCGCCGGTGCCGGCGCCGACCGGTGTCGATGTCTCGAGACCGCTTCCCGGTCGCGCCGTCGCGGCGGCGACGTTTGTCGGGACGACGATCGGGTGCGCGCCGAACGCCTGCACGAGGGTACCGTGGGAGCTCGGGTCGTAGGATCCGCCGAGCACCACCGGGCCGGCAACGACGCCGTCGTTGTGGATCGTGCCACCGACGGTCAACAGAAGATTCGAACGTCCGAAAGCGGTCACTCGGCCACCGGGGTTGATCGTGACCACCGGGTTTGCCGCCGCCGTACCGACGATGACGGCCGCGTCGCTGATGTCGAGGTGGCCGGTCGACGAGCCGACCTGCGCTCCACCGATCGCCAGCGAGGTGCCGACCTGCCAGCGCGTCAGGCTAGGGTCTGCCCCGGGCGAGCCGTCGAGCCGTACCGAGCCGAATCCCTTGACGGCACCGGTCGTTCCTTCAGTCCCCTCCGTGCCGATCGCGGCCGTCGTCGCCGTAACGACACGAGCACCTGCGCGAATCTCGAGATCGCCGCGCGCGGTGTCGCCGTCGGGAACGCTCAGCGTGTTCGAGGTGAGCGAGGCGCCTTCGGTCAAGGGATCGCCGACCACGATGACCTTTCCGCTGCCCGCCGGCGGCAAGGACTGGCCGATCGCCATCGCGCCCGCGACGTTGATGCGCGGATCCGCAAAGGTGTCCTCGACCAGCACGATCATTCCGGGCCCGCTCTCACCGACGACCAGGCGCGCGCCCACGCTCAACACGCCGGCCTGGTTCACAAAGAGCAAGCCCTCGCCAGCTTCGGTCGTGCCGACGAGCACGTCGCCACCGGCGTGCTCGCCGGTCACGATCCCGCCCTCGTCGGTCACCTCGACGCAGCCGAGGCCGCCGATCGAGAGTGAGTCGACATGCCACGCCGACGACGCCGTGGAATGGCCGCGCACGTCGACACCAGCGCCGCCGCTGCGGCCGATGCAGAGGTTCGGGGATGCGCCGTCGCTCGGCGTCGGGCCCGCGGGAAGACCCGCATCGACGACGGCCTCCGTACTATCCACCTCGGCGCCGTTCTCGATGAGGAGCTCGCCGCGCCCCCCGAAGCCGACCGACGTCTTGCCGGTCGTCCAGCGCAAGCCCGCGCCGTCCATCGTCGCCGACCCGAGTCCGGCGCCGTCGCCGATGCGTACTTCGGCGCTCTGGCCGACACCGTTGTTGAAGATCTTCAGCAGTCCCCCGCCGCCGATCGTGAGCGTCCGCAGCGTCGTGAAGACGCTCGTCGGAGTCTCGACCCGCACCGTCCCACTCCCGACCCCGCCGACCTGGGCGTTCTGCGCCCGCAGGCTGCCGCTGTCGAGATGCAACCGTCCGCCGCCGTCGACCAACAGCGACGCGCGGTCGTCCGCGACACCGTCGAGAATGACCAACCCCTCGCCGATCAATCGCAGGTCCTTGATCCGCCGCGCATGCAAGCGTCCCGCCGTACGCGAGCCGGCCGCGCGCGGCGCCAGCAGTGCCGCGGCGCCGGCCGACAGATCGACATCGACCGTCTGGCCGCCGTCGAAGAGCGCCTCGTCGCAGTCGTCGTCGGTGCTTCCGAAAGTCGGCACGACGGGCGGGTTCCAGTTCAGGGGATCGTCGAAGGCACCCCCGGTCGCTGGACCAACCCATGTCGAGGTCGGCCCGGTGCATCGGGCTTCCGTGATCGTCAGCGTGAAGGAGAAATGCCCATCGCCTTCGGGCGGCCCGACGATGCCGCCGGTGCGGCGCGGCTGGCACTCGACTAGCGCGCCGAAATGGTAAGTTCCGGCCGGCAGCTCTCCGCTCACGTCGGCCCCGTCGAGGTTCGGATCGAGGGAGGCGTCGTCGGCCTGGACGTCGACGGCAGCGCCGCCGCCGCAGCAAAACGCCAGCTGCACGAGATTGTCGCCGCCGCCGCCGATCGAGAGCGGAGGTGACGGCGGCGCCACGGACGCGGTGCCGGAGTAGGAGAAAGTCGCGGGCTTCGTGAGCGTGATGTCGGCGCCGAAGCTCGCCTGGCCCCCCGCGCCGTTGATCTTGTCCTTGTCGGGATCGCCGGTGAGAGCCACGCGCGCGCTGCAATCCCCATGACCGGTCGCCGTGAGCGTGCCGCCGTCATTCACGATACTGGAAACGACCGTCAACGTCGCGGCAGAATCGCCGACCCTCGGGGAGAACGTCTGATTGAAGGACGCGGGGTCGCCGGTGGTCGGCTTCTCGTCGTCCGAGATGAACCCGTTCTTATCCAGATCGAAGACGACGCCGGCGTTCATCGCGAGACCGGAGGAGTTGATGGTGATGTCCGCCCGGGTACGTGCTGCCTGCGCCAGGATGAGGATCAGGCCAAGGATGGCTATGGACTTCGGCGGCCGCATTGTGGGTTCCTCCGTGGAGACTGGAGACTGGAATTTCGGAACGATGACGCGTTTTCCCTCGATCGGGTGGACTTTGTCCACCTCAAAGGGCTGCCTTTCGGGTACCGTTGCTACTTGCCCGGCGAGGCCGAGGGATTCATGCACTCGCATGCAACGCGTCAAGGGTCGCGGCATCATACGATCGAGAGCAATCGCGGCTGCACGCCGCCCGTGAAGGAGCCGATCATGCCGATGTCCAAGCCCTCCCGCGTTCTCGACGGGTCAGCGCGCCCTCGTCACCGGCGCCAACAGCGGCATCGGCGCCGAGGTCGCCAAGGCGCTCGCTGCAGCGGGTGCCAAGGTCGTCGTCAACTACGTCTCGGCGAAGGAACAAGCCGACCAGGTCGTCGCCGAGATCGCGGCCGCCGGCGGCGAGGCGATGGCGATCTTCGCCGACGTCAGCAAAGAGGACCAGGTCGAGGCGATGTTCCGCGAGATGCTCGCGGCCTGGGGGTCGATCGACGTCCTGGTGAACAACGCCGGCCTGCAGCGCGACGCCGCGTTCCACGAGATGAGCCTCGAGCAGTGGCACTTCGTGCTCGACGTCAACCTGACGGGGCAGTTCCTCTGCGCGCGCGCCGCCATCCGCGAGTTCCTCCGCCGCGGCATGGTGCCGGAGCTGTCGTGTGCGCTCGGCAAGATCGTCTGCATGTCGTCGGTGCACGAGATCATCCCCTGGGGCGGGCACGCGAATTACGCGGCGTCGAAGGGCGGCGTCGGCATGCTGATGCGGACGCTCGCGCAGGAGTACGGGCCGCAGCACATCCGCGTGAACAGCATCAATCCGGGGGCGATCAAAACACCGATCAACCGCGTCGCGTGGGAGACGCCGGAGGCCGAGCAGAAACTGCTGACGCTCATCCCCTACCGCCGCGTCGGCGTCGTCGCTGACATCGGCAAGGCGGCGGTGTGGCTCGCGTCGGACGACTCCGACTACGTGACGGGCCACACGCTCTACGTCGATGGTGGTATGACGCTGTATCCGGGATTCAGCACGAATGGCTGACACGACGCGAGGAGACCGTCGCGCCCCCCGCGACGACGCGCCGCCAACGGCCGAGCACGTGCGGCTGCGTGACGACGGCAAGGCGTGGCGCGCGTGGGGACCGTACGTCAGCGAGCGCGCGTGGGGCACGGTGCGCGAGGACTACAGCGCCGGCGGCACCGCGTGGGACTACCTGCCCCACGACCACGCCCGCTCGCGCGCATATCGTTGGAACGAGGACGGCATCGCCGGCATTTGCGACGAGCAGCAGCGGCTCTGCCTCGCGCTCGTGCTGTGGAACGGCGCAGATCCCATCCTGAAGGAACGACTCTTCGGCTTGACCGGCCCCGAGGGCAACCACGGCGAGGACGTGAAGGAATATTACTTCTACCTCGACTCGACGCCGACGCATTCGTACATGAAGATGCTCTACAAGTATCCGCACGCGGCATTTCCCTACGCGGATCTGGTCGAGACGAACCGCCGGCGCGGCAAGCACGAGCCCGAGTACGAGCTCGGCGACACGGGCGTCTTCGACGGTGACCGCTACTTCGATGTCTTCGTCGAGTATGCGAAAGCGGCGCCCGATACGATCGTCACCCGCATCACCGCGGTGAATCGCGGCCCCGATCCCGCGGCGCTGCATCTCGTGCCGACGCTGTGGTTCCGCAACACCTGGTCGTGGGGCGGCGCGACGACGCAGCCGACGCTGCGCGCGGGCGCGGCAGCGCCGGCATCGATGGGTGGAAGCACCGATGCGGGGCGCGTCTCCGCCGTCGCCGCCTCCGCGCGGCTCGATACGATCGTCGCCGAGCACGCGGAGCTCGGGACGTACCGCTTCCGCTGCGGCGACGCCGAGGTGCGCGATAGCGGCGCGACCGTTCGCGCGCGCGTCGCACCGTCGCTTCTCTTCACCGAGAACGAGACCAACTCGGCGCGTCTCTTCAACGTTCCGAACGCGTCGCCGTTCGTGAAAGACGGCATCCATGAAGCGATCGTCCACGGACGCACCGACGCGCTGAATCCCGCCGCCGTCGGCACGAAGGCGGCGGCGCAGTACCGACTCGAGGTGCCGGCGGGCGGCAGCGTCACGATCGATCTCGTCCTCGGGCCCGTGGCGATCGATGCGGCATCGGCCGCCGGCGTCCTCGCCGCGCGCCGCGCCGAGGCCGACGCGTTCTACGCCGCCGTGCAGCCGCCGACCCTCAGCGACGACGAGCGCGCGGTCCAGCGCCAGGCGTTCGCCGGCATGCTCTGGTCGAAGCAGTTCTACCATTACGACGTCGCCGTCTGGCTCGACGGCGATTCCGGACAGCCGCCGCCGCCGCGCGAGCGCGCGCGCGGCCGCAACCACGAGTGGCGACACGTCAATACCAGCGACGTGATCTCGATGCCGGACAAGTGGGAGTACCCGTGGTTCGCGGCGTGGGACCTCGCCTTCCACTGCATCCCGCTCGCGCTCGTCGACGCCGACTTCGCCAAGGAGCAGCTGCTGCTCCTCGGGCGCGAGTGGTACCAGCATCCGAATGGGCAGATCCCCGCCTACGAGTGGGCCTTCGGCGACTGTAATCCGCCGGTCATCGCGTGGGCGGCGTGGCGCGTCTACCAGATCGACCGCAAACAGCGCGGCGTCGGCGACCTCGGCTTTCTCGAGCGCGTCTACCACAAGATGATGCTCAACTTCACGTGGTGGATCAATCGCAAGGACGCCGAGGGAAACAACGTCTTCGAGGGCGGCTTCCTCGGTCTCGACAACATCGGCATCTTCGATCGCAGCGCGCCGCTGCCGACGGGCGGTCACCTCGAGCAGAGTGATGGCACGAGCTGGATGGCGATGTTCTGCCTCAACATGCTGACGATCGCGCTCGAGCTGGCGCGTCACAATCCCGTCTACGAGGACATCGCGACCAAATTCTTCGAGCACTTCCTCTACATCGCGGCGGCGATGAACGACATCGGCGGCGAGGGCATCTCGCTCTGGAACGAGGAGGACGAGTTCTTCTACGACGTGCTGCACACCGGCGACGGCAACCACGTGCCACTGAAGATCCACTCGATGGTCGGCCTCATCCCGCTCTTCGCCGTCACCACGATGGAGCCCGATCTCCTCGCACAACTTCCCGACTTCAAGGCGCGGCTCGAGTGGTTTCTCGCCAACCGGCCGGAGCTCGCGGGCCTGGTGTCGCGCTGGCACGAGCCCGGAAGCGGCGACCGCCGACTCCTCGCCATCGTGCGTGGGCACCGCATGAAGTGCGTGCTGCGACGAATGCTCGACGAGCGCGAGTACCTCTCGCCGTATGGCGTGCGCGCGCTTTCACGGCTCCACGCCGAGCAGCCCTTCGTCTACGAGGCAGGCGGCGCGCGCTACACCGTCGATTACGAGCCGGCGGAGTCGACGAGCGGGCTCTTCGGCGGCAACTCGAATTGGCGCGGCCCGATCTGGTTCCCCGTGAACTACCTGCTCATCGAGTCCTTGCAGGTGTTCCACTATTACTACGGCGACGACTTCAAGGTGGAGTGTCCGACCGGCTCGGGCGAGTACCGCACGCTGCGCGAGGTCGCCGACGAGCTGTCGCGCCGTCTCATCTGCATCTTCACCCGCGACGGCGAGGGCCGGCGCGCCGTCTTCGGCGGCCAGGATCGCTTGCAGC
>JBGPOW010000225.1:0-7022 GCA_041488235.1 Binatia bacterium | reverse complement strand
GGAGTTAGTCGGCGCTGTCCACGACCTTGCGGACTCGGTTAGCCAGGGAGGTTATCACCCGGTTCTGATCGCCTCGGGACGACCGGGCCATTTGCACCTGCTCGCCCGAATTGCCGATGAACATGACCGCGAGCATCTTGTTGTCCGCGCTCGCGCGATCGGACTCGACGTTCGCCACTGCATTCGCCCTCCGTTCGCGCCACACCGGTTAGGCCTGCCGTCCGGGTTGATTCGCCCGAGCGATCCCGAGGAAGCACTCCGGGCACTCGCAACTGCACGACAGCTGGTCGATCCCCTCTCGCCAGCGATGCAGCGCCTTCTGCGACACGGGGACGACGTAGGGCGGTATCTCTCCCGCTCGGAGGTCGTGCAGGCGGTCGTCCAAGGTGCCGTCAATGCGGACTGGCCTTTCGAGCGCCTGTTCTGGGAACTCTGCAATCCATCGAATCGCGCCGGCGAAAAGGTTCAGGGCCTGCTGCGCGAACGAGGTGACGCGGCGGCGCGCCGGTATGTGCTCCGGAGCTGGAAGACGGCGCTCGCGATGCCGCCCGCGCGGCTCGTTCTCGCGCAGCAATCCAAGGCGCGCCAGCTCATCGCGATGATCGCGGCCGGCGTCGACGCACACCCGTGGCCCGGGAAAGCGGGCGCTACCGATCGCGCCGTCGTCGCGGTCCATCTCGCAACCGCCCACGCGCGCGGATCGCTCACCTACGGCGCAAGCGTTCGTGACGTCGCTGATCGTTCAGGAGTAACCGCGCCTACGGTGGTCGCCTCTCACCGTCGACTTCGTGCACGAGGTTGGTTGCGGCTCCTCACCGTCGGTCGCGGCACCGACGCGAGCACGTGGCGCCTCCTCTCTGGGCCGGGACGCAACTTGAACACTCTTCCTCATCTTGGGGGGTGTGAGGATGAGTGATCAAAATCTGTCCGTTGGGGCGGATGCCTTTCGCTGGCGTGGTCTCGGCAAGACGGCATGGCGTGTTTGGGCCGCCCTCCCGAGGCAGTGCCCCGGCATAAGTGCCGACACCCTGCGCAGTCAGCTGCGGATCAATTCAAGGACCCTACGGCGAGTTCTCTTGAGATTGCACAAGTATGGCTTAGCGGAAATTGACGGATCAGGTCGGTGGCGCGCGCTGGAGCGCGATCTCGATGAAGTTGCCGAAGAAGTCGGACGTGACGGTGTCGGGGAGCGTCAACGTGAGTTCCACCGTGCCGAACGGCTCCTCTACCGTGTGGCGAGACAGCGCCGCGATGCCCGGCGTTCTGGGGGAACCCGGTGAGGCATCAACGGCTAGTCGAGAACGATGAGCCGACGCCAGCGGCCGAGCGCATAAATGCGCAAACAGACCTATCTCGACGGGGGGATCCCGACACCGAAAACGTCCTTCTGATCCTCAGGCCGAACCGCCGCCAGCGCGTCTCCGGGGCAGGTGGGCACGGAGTTTGGGACCCAACGCGATGAGGAGAGGTGACATGGAAACGAAGATGCCGCCGCAGTCGCCCAGAGAGCGATCTGTGGCTCGTAGGATCGACGCGCCGCCGGCCGATGGACCGGAGGCGCAGCGGATAGCGCGTCGTCGTTCTCAGTTCCCAAAACCCGTCCAAAGGGCCTATGGACGCTGCCTCATCGGCGAGGTCTCACCGCGTACCGCGATCAAGCTCTTCTGCCTCGAGTGCCTGGGCGAGCGGAAGTTGATCGCCACCTGTACGGCGCGGGCATGTCCGCTGTGGGCGTATCGGCCGTACAGGCGCTCCGCCGCCGATGAGGCTTCACCCGATGGTGCGTGAGAGCATTTGGGCCGGCGCGCGGGTTCGGAGGATAGCGACAGCGCCCACGACGTGCCGCGATGCGGCTGAACATCGTGCGCCGCGAACGGGCCGCATGCTCGGCAGTGCGGCGATGACCACGCCCGACGATCTCGCGCTCGCATTGCCTAGGGTCGCGCGCGTCGTCGCCGAGTACGTGCAGGGCACCGTCGCGCACCTCGGTGCCTACGCGCTGCTCGTCTCCATTGGGGAGCAGCCGGAGACGCAGGAGGCCGAGGAAGAACTCGCGTACGCGGCCGCGGCGGACCGAACGTGGGTGGCAATCGAAGTGTTCACGTGGAGCAGCACGTGAACGCGCGGCGCGGGCGATCCGACGGCCGCGATCGGGCCATGGATGCTACGGCACGACTGCCCCCAGTGGAGGCGGTGGACGAGCTCCCACCCAGGGCGCTGCCTGGATTCATCGCACAGATGGCGGCCCTGCAGGCACGAGCTGCGGCCCGCCTGTGCGCTGAAGCGACGAGTCCGGAGTTGCCCCGCAACATGGACATACGCGCGATCGCAGATCGTGAGGTCGTTGGCGTTCGAGACGCCGCCAGATTCCTCGGCGTCTCCCCGACCGCGCTTCGGCGACTCGCCGTCCAAGGTGCAATCCCCACGGTCCGCATCGGCCGTCGCGTCCTCTTCCGCCACGAAGCGCTCGTCCGCTTCGTCGCCACCCATGAATCGTTGCCTGAAGAAGTCCGTTGACGACGGAGGGAGCACTAGTGCAGAGAACATGCCTATGAGTCACGGCATCTACTGCCGAGAGTTCCGCCACGGCACGACATGGTACCTCCGCTACGTGTTCGGCGGCCGGGAACTCAAAGAGAAGCTCGGCCGGGAGGCCGACGGCTTCACACGCACCATGGCGAAGGACGCCTTGAAAGCGCGCCTCGGTGACATCGCCCGCGGAAAGTTCCGGCTCCCCGAAGCGCGGAAACCGGTCTCCTTCCGCACACTTGTCGCCCGGTACCGCGAAGTGGCCGAAGCGAACCATCGAGGCTACAGCCGGACCAAGTACACGCTCACGCAGCTTGAACGAGAATTCGGCGGCATCCCGCTCGCCGCACTCTTGAGCTTCCGGATCGAGCAGTGGAAGGCGCGCCGCAAGAAGGACGTCGCGCCCGCAACCGTGAATCGCGAGCTCACGCTCCTCAAGGCGATGCTCAAGAAAGCGGTTGTCTGGAAGCTCCTCGACCAGAACCCAGCCGCCGACGTGAAGCCCCTCCCCGTCAACAATCAGCGCCTCCGCTACCTGTCGCGCGAGGAGCTCGGATGCCTCGTCGAGGCCGCGCGGCGCGACGTCGCGCCCTGGCTCGCGCCCGGAATCCTCCTCGCGGTTCACACGGGGCTCCGCCAAGGCGAACTCCTGCGCCTGCGGTGGCAGGACATCGACGGCGGACTCCAGCTCGCGACGATCGCGCAGACGAAGAACAACACGCCGAAGCATGTCCCGCTGAACGACGCCGCCCGCACCACGCTCGCGGAGCTCCCACGCAACGGCGCAACGGTCCTCGCATGGCCCTGGGGCGATCCCGTCAGCAACACGACGCTCCATGCCGCGTTCAAGCGCGCGTGCGCGGCGGCGGAGATCTGCGATTTCCGCTGGCACGACCTCCGACACACGTTCGCGAGCCACTGCGTGATGGCCGGCGTGGACCTGCGCACGGTCCAGGAGCTCCTCGGTCACAAGACGCTCGAGATGACGATGCGCTACAGCCACCTCGCGCCCGCGCACAAGGCCGCGGCCGTCGAGAAGCTCGGCGCCGCCTTGCAGGCGCCCGCGCCAGCGGTACCCGTCGGCATCGCCGCGGCCGCGGGGAGCGCCGCGGCGCCGCACGACGCCGTCTCGGCCGCGAACCTGGAACGTTTCCGGACCGTTTTTAGCGGCCGCCAGACGCCGGCGAAGCGCGAGTACTTAGAAAGTCAACGACTTAAGAGATGGAGGCGGGGGGAATCGAACCCCCGTCCGAAGGTGATCCACCGAGAGTCACTACATGCTTAGCCTATGATTTGTGTCGCGCCTTTGGCTCCCACAGGCAGGATCCGCGACGCCATCCGGAGAGAGTTTCGGCCGCCGCCTTACCGGCGGGGACGGCGACCTAGCCCGAAGTGTGTCGCCCTAGCCACCCCTACGGGCGCAGGGTGGTAGGACGTGACCGCGTTAAGCAGCCAGTGCTAGTGGTTCGTCTGCGTTTATAGCAGTCCGCTTTTGTTGACGGGGCCTGCGGAACCCCGGCATGCGACTCTGGCTTCCCAGCCTCCGTCGAATCCAGATCGCCCCCATGGCAACCTGCTCGCAGGAGCCGAGCAGCGAGACTCGACCACTATAAGAGCGCCGGCGGCGCCCCGCAACCGAGCAGTTGTGCTCGGCCGGCGCGCGTGGCGATGGAGTTTCGCGGGTTTCGAAACGAGACCGCACGCGATTCGCGCGCGTGAGACATCCGCGCGCCGCACCCGTGAGTTGCCGTGCCTCGGAATTGGCACGCGTTGCGCATGGTGGTGGAGGCATCGCGATGCCGAGAGAGCAAACGACTCACCGAAGACCCCATCCCGCAGCGGCGGCACCGGCACCGCGCCGGCCGCAGCTCCCCGCCGATCTGCAGCTCCTCAGCGACCGCGAGGTCGTGGGAACGGTGCGCGATCTCTTGCGCGAGGACGGACGCATCGACCTGGACGAGCTGCGCATCACCTGCCGTCACGGCGTCGTTCACGTGAGCGGTACGCTCCCCAGCGAACGCGAGCTGCAAATCGTCCGCAAGCTGCTCACCGACGTCGAAGGCCTCAAAGAGATCGTCGATCACGTACGCGTGAACGACCTGCCGTGGGAGCGCGACGACCGCGCCGAGCCCGCAATGTCCTCTTTCGACGACATCCCGCGTGAGCTCTTCGAGAGCACGCTGACGCACGACCCGCTGCGCGCCGAAGAGGAAGGCATCGCGTACGATCCGCCGGACGAGCCGCCGCCCGACGAGGAGTGAGTCAGGGCAGAAAAAACGTTCCCGGTATCTGCACCTCGCCGATCGAGTGCCAGCCGGAAAACCCGGCGGCACAGCTTGCGACGTCCGTACACGGATCCCCGTAGAAGCAGTGCATTACCAGCGTCTGGCTCGCGAGGTCGCTCGGGTCGCCGAGCGCATCGGTGATGCCGCACCAGAGAAACCGCGCGTCGTCGTCGCCGATGAGCACGTTGCCGGAGACGGTCGCGCGCTCGGCATCGAGGCTGATCGCCCAGCGCTCGTTGCCGACGTTCTTGTTGACGAGGATCGCGGTGCCGTCCGGAGTGATGCGCACCGGCGACTTCGCGTACGCCGACGTCGTGAGCGCCATCACCAGAGTCGACGCGACGAGCAGCCGTGTCATGTTCCCTCCCCTTCTCCACCCGCCGCGGCTATGCCCGGTGGGCGCTGCGCAGCGCGCGTGCCGTCTCGCGACGTGCCTCGCGCTCCTTGATCGTTTGCCGTTTATCGTACTGGCGCTTGCCGTGGGCGAGCCCGAGCTCGATCTTGGCGCGGCCGCGTGCGTTGAAATAGAGGCGAAGCGGAATCAACGTCAAGCCTTTTTCGCGTAGCTTGCCCATGAGCCGGTCGAGCTCCCGTCGGTGCAGCAGCAGCTTCCGGCTGCGCGTCGCCTCATGGTTCTGGCGCGACGCCGGATCGTACGGGCTGATGTGCGCGTTCATCAGCACCAGGTCGCTGCCGTGAAAGCGCGCGTAGCTGTCCTTGAGATTCGCGCGGCCGTCCCGGAGCGACTTCACCTCGCTGCCCGTGAGTACCAGCCCCGCCTCGAACGTCTCGTCGACGAAGTAGTCGTGCCGCGCCTTGCGGTTGATCGCGACGTTGCGCGGCTCAGCCATCGCGTGTCGCGTCCGCGCCGCGGCCGCGCGCCGCGGCAACCGGCCGCGGCGGCAGCGAGCCGCTCACGCCGCCTCGACGGCGACGCCGTTCTTCTTGCGGATGTGGTTCTGCTCGTCGACGAGCACGACCTCGGGCGCGTGGCGCAGCGCCTCGGCCTCGTCGAGCCAGGTGAAACTCGCGATGATGAGGAGGTCGCCGCGATGGACGCGTCGCGCCGCCGAGCCGTTCACGCAGATCGTCCCCGAGCTGCGCGCGCCCGGGATGACGTAGGTCTCGAAGCGCTCGCCGTTGTTCACGTTCCACACGTGCACGAGCTCGTGCGGAATCATGTTCGCCGCCTCCATCAGCCCGGCGTCGACGGTGATGCTGCCGTCGTAGTTCAGATCCGCGTCGGTGACGGTCGCCCGATGAATCTTCGACTTGAGCATGTTGCGCATCATGCGCTTCTCCTCTCCCGGCTCGCGGCCGGCACGGTGAGCACTCGGTTGTCGATGAGGCGGGTTGGGCCGATCCACACGGCGAGCGCGAGCAGCGCCCGGTCGGCGACGTCCGCCGTCGTCGCGACGGCCGCGCCGACCGGGTCGTCCTGATCGAGGCGAGCGAGCGGCTGCAGGGTGTCGGGGTGCACGGCGGCGACGTACTCCACACGCGCACGCGGCTCGCGCGCGAGCTCCGACGTCGCGGCGGCGACGAGTGCCGCGGCGTCGCGCTCGCCCGCCGCGACGCGCTTCTCGGCGGCGGCGAGCGCGCGCGCCAAGCACGTCGCCGCGGCGCGCTCGTCGCGATCCAGGTGACGATTCCGTGAGCTCATCGCCAAGCCGTCGGCCTCGCGCACGATCGGCGCACCGACGACGTCGATCTCGAGGTGCAGGTCGCGCACCATGCGGCGGATGAGCGCGAGCTGCTGGTAGTCCTTCTCGCCGAACACGGCGACGTGCGGCTGCACGGCGTTGAAGAGCTTCAAGACGACCGTCGCGACACCGCGAAAATGGCCGGAACGATGCGCTCCGCAGAGCGGCTCCGCCAACCGTTCGACGGTGACGGTCGTCTGCGCGTCGTCGGGGTACATGTCGTCGGCGTGCGGCGCGAAGAGCACGTCGACGCCGGCGGCGGCGAGGAGCGCGCCGTCGTGCTCCAGGTCGCGCGGATAGCGCGCAAAATCAGCGGCGCGATCGAACTGCGTCGGGTTGACGAAGACCGACGCAACGACCAGGTCGGCGTGCCGGCGCGCGATCTCGACGAGCGACAGGTGCCCAGCGTGGAGCGCACCCATCGTCGGCACGAGCGCGATGCGCGCGCCGTCGCGGCGACGCGCCTCGTGGCTCCACGCCTGCATCGCTCCCACCTGCTCGATCG
>JBGPOW010000224.1:0-7026 GCA_041488235.1 Binatia bacterium | reverse complement strand
TGCAGGGCGAGAAGCTCACCGGGTCGTGGGTGCTCGTCCGGACGCGCAGCTATCCCGGCGCGGGCGGCGCCGGACGCCCGACGTGGCTCCTCATCAAGCATCGCGACGATGCGGCGACCGGCGAGGACATCGCGGAGACGGCGCCGCGCTCGGTCGTCTCGCAGCGCCTCCTCGCTGAGATTGCGTTTCAGGAGGGCGGCGACGTTGCGAAGGCGGCGTCGGCCGACCCCGAGGCGGCGCTTCGCAACCTCATCCGCGATCCCGCGGCGGTGACGGCGCAGAAGCGGCGGCGAAAGCCGTCGGTCTGGAAGTCGAACCGCGCGCGCTCCTGAGCGATCGCATGCCATCGCGCGATCGCGTGCCGTTCCGCGTCGCGCCCATGCTGGCGACGCTCGTCGATGCGCCGTTTCACCGTCCCGGCTGGGTGTTCGAGGAGAAGTACGACGGTTATCGCATCCTCGCGTACAAGGAAGGCGCGAAGATCACGCTCTGCTCGCGCAACGCCAAGGACCGGACCCTCACGTTCGCCGACGTCGCCGCCGACGTGCGACGCCTGCGGCCGCGGACGCTCGTCCTCGACGGCGAGGTCGTCGGTTTCGATCAGGCGCGCGTCTCGCGCTTCCAGCTGCTCCAGCAAGGCGAGAGTGCGCTCGTCTACGCCGTCTTCGATTGCCTGTACTGCGACGGCCGCGATCTCCGGCGAGAGCCGCTCGTGCAGCGGCGTGAGGTGCTGGAGCGCGCGATCCGCGGCGCGCGCCGCGCGTTTCCCGCGCGCCGTCTCGCACCGAACGGCGAGAAGGCGTACGCGCTCGCGAAGCGCCGCGGCCTCGAAGGCATCGTCGCCAAGGACGCGAGCGCGCCCTACATCGAAGGGCGCAGTACGAAGTGGCTCAAGGTCAAGGTGCACCAGGAGGAGGAGCTCGTGATCGGCGGCTACACCGCGCCCGGCGGTACGCGGCCGTACTTCGGCGCGCTGCTGCTCGGCGCCTACGATCGCGCCGGCACGCTGCGCTACGTCGGCAAGGTCGGGACCGGCTTCTCGGTGCCGACGCTGGCGACGCTCTATCGCCAGTTCCAATCGCTCGTCGCCGCCGCGCCCGCGTTCGCCGATCCACCGCGCGAGAAGACCGCCGTCTGGCTCGCGCCGAAGCTCGTCGCGCAGATCGCGTTCCACGAGTGGACGGCGGACCGGAAGCTTCGTCACCCGGTCTTTCTCGGGCTTCGCGATGACAAGTCGCCGCGCGAGTGTCGCCTTCCGGAGAAGGTGTGACGGCGCGGAGGCGAACGACACGGGCGGCGCGTGTGACGTCGGCACGGAAGCGGATGACACAATCCGTCGGTGTCAACCGGGCGGTCGGCTACGAGCCTGTGACGTCGTTGCGAAGCCAGGCGGCCACCTCGCGCGCAAACCCTTCGAGGTCGGCGTAGCCGTGGGCGACGACGTTCCGAAAGCCGGCGGCCCGGCCGAGCGCGTCGGCGGTCTCGCGCCGGAGGATCCCATGCTCGGCGAGGCGCCGAAATGCATCCGCGAGCGTCGTGGCTGGCCGCAATCCCTCGTCCGCGATCACATGACTCGCGATGTCGAGGCGACTCTGGACGGTGAGCATGACGTTGAACGCGACCAGATCGCACGTGTCTCGATTCGCGGTCAGCTCGGCTGCGCTAGCCGGACAGAGCGAGCGGACACGCGCGATCCGATCGTCGAGCTCCACGAGTTTCGCGAGGACGACGTCTCGATCGACCACCTTCACGCTCCTCGAGTCGCGAGGCGGGCAAGGTACCCGTCGCGCATACGCTCAAACCACGCCCGATCAGTTTCCAACGCGAGGAGCGCACGCGTCTGCCATCGGGCCTGCGCCCCGCGGCCGTGCGCGGCCACGACGATCCCGTCCCTCAGGATGGCAGCGAGCAACGGATAGCGGCCGTTCCGAGATCCACCACGTCTACCTCTCGATCGATCGCCAAGGAGATATCCCGCGCGAGGGCAAGCCGATCCACTCCTGGCGCATCGACGGCGATGTCCACGTCGGAATCTTCACGGGATGCGCCACGCGCGACTGAGCCGAAGACCAGGGCGAGACGCACGTCGCGGCGGTCGCCGAGCACGCGTCGAACAGCGCCGACTACATCGGAAGCCACGACGATGATCCTATCGCAGCGACACGCAGTGCCGCGAGAGGTGACCCAACGTCATCTCTGGTGAGCTGGACCCACAAGTGATCGCATCGCGTTTCTCAGCCGCTGCGTCCCGATGACGCGCTGGTAGGGACTATCCGTCTCTGGCCCTGACTGGCGATACCTGAGCTGGTAGCCTCGACCCATGGCATCGTCCAAGATCGCCGTCGAGCTCGAGCGAGAGGACGACGGCCGCTGGATCGCAGAAGTGCTGGCGCTGCCGGGTGCGCTCGCGTACGGCGCCACCCGCGAGGAGGCGCTCGCGAGAGTCGAGGTGCTGGCACTCCGCGTCCTCGCTGATCGTCTCGAGCATGGGGAAAGCATTCCTGAGGTGACGAACCTCTTCGAAGCCGCGTGAACGATTGGCCAGCAACGAAGGCCGACGCCTTCCGGTTGTCGCGCGCGATCTTTGCGGCGCGCGACGTGCGGAATGTCGGCAAGCGGCTGTTGGTGCAGCAGTGCGGCTGGTAAGTCCAACGTCACGCCTTCTTCGGATCGAACTCGAGCGAGACGGAGTTGATGCAGTAGCGCTCGCCCGTTGGGCCGGGGCCGTCGTCGAACACGTGGCCGAGGTGGGCGCCGCAGTTGGCGCACATCGCCTCGGTGCGGCGCATGCCGTGCGAGCGGTCCTCCTCGGTCGCGACGCTCGCGGCGCCGGCGGGCGCGGTGAAGCTCGGCCAACCGCTCCCGGATTCGAATTTCGTGTCGGACTCGAAGAGTGGCTCGCCGCACGCGGCGCAACGGTACATGCCGTGCTCGTGATGGTCCCAATAGCGGCCGGTGAAGGCGGGCTCGGTGCCTTTCTGCCGGCACACCGCGTACTGCTCCGGCGTGAGCTCCTTCCGCCATTCGTCCTCGGACTTCTCGATCTTGGGTTTCATTTTTTCTTGCTCCTTTCGCCGGTCCGCGCTTGCATCGTCTTCGCCGAACGTTGTGCGCGCGCCGTCCAGAACCGCTCGAGGTCGCCGGTGCTCGCGGCGTACGCCATCGCGAGGAGCCGCGCCCGCTCGAGCTCCGACGCGTCGGGTTGCATCGCTTTGGTCGCCTGCACGGCGAGCGCGACGAGCGGGTTCTCCTTGGCCGCGGCGAGCGTGCGGGAGTCGGGGTGAAAGGGCGCGATGAGCGAGGCCGGAACGCTCTCGAGCGTCCCGTGCGCGCCGGCGGCACCGCGATCATGTCCTCGCGATTCTTCCGCTGCGCCGGCGCGGGCCGATGATACCGCGGCGTGCGACGCCGGTGCCGCGGCTGCGTGCGACGCGCTTCGGGCCGTGCGCGTGCGCTCCGCCTCGGCCGTGTCGCGCGCGCGCTCGAGCTGCTCGAAGCGGGCGTGGAGCGTCGCGGCCTCGACACGCGCGTCGTGCAGGGCGTCGCCGGCGGCGCTGAGCGTCTCGACGAACGCCGCCGTCGCCGTCGGCGTACCGTAGAGCGTCACCTCGTCGTCACCGCTCCCGAGCGTGAGCCGAGTGATCTCCTCCGCCGTCGACCAGTGGCGCGCCGCGAGCGCGTCGAGTCGCCGCTCGACGTCGTTCGCCCGCGCCGGCTCGGCTTGCCGCGTCCGTGTCATTTTCCGCTTGGTGGCTCGGAGACGAGCAGCGTTCCCTGCGCGACGCACGCGAGGGCGCCGTCGTTCGTCACCTCGACGCGCACGACCGCGGAGCGGCGTCCCATCGCGAGCACGGTCGACTCCGCGGTGAGCGTGCCGCTGCGCACGGCACGCAGATAGTTGAGCTTGAACTCGGTCGTCGCCGCCCATTGGCCCGGCTTCATCAATGGGTAGAGGACGCACCCGAGGCAATGATCGACGAACCCCGCCATGACGCCGCCGTGGACGGCGCCGATCGGCGTCACCAGCTCGGGGCGTACCTCCATCGTCGCAACCAGGCGCCCCGCGGTGAACTCGCGCAGTTGAATCCCGAGATACTGCGGCAGTCCGCCGCCTTGCTCCTTCGACGCCAGCATCGCGTCGGCGATCCGCTGGTTGAACTCTCCAAGCTCGGCCGTTGTCGCCATCGGGGCCCTCCTGCTCTTCTAGTAGTGCACACGCCGCGGGACGGCCAGCACGGTGGTGCGGCCTCGGCGCCGGGACGATCATCCGCCGTCACGGCGCCGAGGACCACGTCGAGGGACTCACGACCGCCGCATCGTTGCTGATGGCGTCCGGCATCGGCGTCGCGGTGGCGCTGGCGCAGACGACGGTCGCGCTCGGCGCGACCGCGTTCGTGTACGTGACGCTGCGCACGCTCCGCGGCGTCGAGCGCCGCATCCACGGCGGCTCGTGACGAGGGACGGTTACAACTTCGCCAGGACCGCGTCGGCGCTCGACGCGCTCAGCCCCGGGCCGGGCTCGGGCATGAGCGCCTCGACGGCGCCGTCGCGCAGGATCATCGCGTAGCGCTGCGAGCGCTGGCCCATGCCGAAGCCCGACGCGTCGAGGGCGAGGCCGACGGCGCGGGTGAACTCGCCGTTGCCGTCGGCGAGCATGCGCACCTTGCCGCCGGCGTTGCTGTGCTTGCCCCACGCGTCCATCACGAACGCGTCGTTCACCGACAGGCAGACGATCTCGTCGACACCTTTGGCGCGGATCGCGGCGTTCTGATCGACGAATCCGGGGAGGTGCTTCATCGAGCACGTGGGCGTGAACGCGCCCGGGACCGCGAAGACGACGACGCGCTTGCCCTTCGAGAGCTCCGCGAGCGACACCTGCGACGGACGACCGTCGACCATCTCCGTGAGCTTCACGTCGGGGATCTTGTCGCCTTGCTTGAGAGCCATGTGCGTCCTCCTTACTTCTCGATGCCCAAGAGCTCGACCTCGAAGATGAGCGTCGCGCCGGGCTTGATCGTCGGCGGCCGGCCGGTATCGCCGTACGCGATGTCCGATGGGCAGATGAGCTTGCCCTTGGCGCCGACCTTCATCAGCTGAATGCCTTCGGTCCAGCACTTGATGACCTGATTCAACGGAAACGTCGCCGGCTGGCCGCGATCGATCGAGCTGTCGAAGACCGTGCCGTCGATGAGCGTGCCCTTGTAGTGCACCTTCACCTTGTCGGTCGCCGCCGGCGAGTCGCCGGTGCCTGGGGTGGTCTCCTGGTACACCGCGCCCGACGCGGTCTTCTGCGCGCCCTTCTCGGCGGCGGCTTTCTCGGCGAAGTCCTGGCCCTCTTTCTTTGCTGTCGCGGCGCCGGCGTTCATGCGGGCCTTGGCGATCTCTTGGAACTTCGCCTGGTATTGCTTGGCGTCGACTATGGGCGGTCGCTTGAGGATGCCGTCGGTGAGCCCGGCTTTGAGGAGACTCAGATCGTGCTCGGTCAAGTTGAGATTGCCGAGCTGTTGGCTGAGATTCATCCCGAACGCGTAGAATGCCTTGTCCTCATCGCTTGTCAGCTCCGGCGCGGCATCGCTCGAGGTGGCGGCGTGCTCCTCGCTCGCCTTGTTGCTGCAACTCGGCAGCATCAAAACGATGAGTGTGAGCAGCGTGACGATCGTTCGCATGTGAGCTCCTTTGTGTGGGACGTGCCGCGAAAGTCCGAGCGGTACTATCGGCGTTGCGCGCGGGAGGCAAGCGCTCTATAGAACGCGCCATCGAACAGCTGCCGCTCGCTCCCCGCGCACCGACTCCACGCGACGTCCTGACGGGCGTCTTCGGCTACGACGACTTTCGTCCCGGACAGGCGCGCATCATCGACGCCGTCCTCGCCGGCCGCGATTGCATCGGCGTCATGCCGACCGGTGCCGGCAAGTCGCTGACGTTCCAAATCCCGGCGCGTCTCCTCGACGGCACCGTGCTCGTCGTGAGCCCGCTCATCTCGCTCATGAAAGACCAAGTCGACGCGCTCGTGCGGAACGGCTTCCGCGCCGCCGTCGTCAACTCGAGCCTCGAGCTCGACGCGCGTCGCGAGACGCTGCGGCGGCTGCGCGCCGGGGAGTACGAGCTCGTCTACGTCGCCCCCGAGGGGCTCGAGGGGTCGCTCAGGAATTTTCTCGCGGGCGTCCGCATCTCGCTCGTCGTCGTCGACGAGGCGCACTGCATCTCGGAGTGGGGCCACGACTTCCGCCCGGCGTACCGTCGGTTGCGCGGGCTCAAGCAGGAGCTCGGCGGCGTGCCGATCCTGGCGCTCACCGCAACCGCCACCCGCCGCGTCGCCGGCGACATCATCCGCCAGCTCGGCATGGTGAAGCCGGACGGCTTCAAAGGATCGTTCTACCGCGCGAACCTCGCGCTCTGGGCACACAAGAAGGGCGACGGTCGCGGCTCGCGCAAAGATCTGCTGGCCTACGTCCGCCGCCGCGCCGGCGAGAGCGGCATCATCTATACGCTCAGCCGGAAGAACGTCGAGTCGCTTGCCGAGTACCTGCGCGCCGCGGGCGTGCGCGCGGTGCCGTACCACGCCGGTCTCGACGACGTGACGCGCGCCCGCCATCAGGATGCGTTCGCGCGCGACGAGGTCGACGTCGTCGTGGCGACGATCGCCTTCGGTATGGGGATCGACAAGTCGAACGTGCGGTACGTGATCCACCGCGAGATGCCGCGCTCGATCGAGAGCTACTATCAGGAGATCGGCCGCGCCGGCCGCGACGGCCTCGCGAGCGATTGCATCCTGCTCTACTCGTGGGCCGACGTAATCAGTCACGAGCGGTTTCAAGACCAGATCGACGATCCCGATCTCCGCGCCGCGACGCGCGACAAGACGCGCGCGATGTTCAACCTCGCCGACGCTCCCGGCTGCCGCCAGCAGCGGCTCGTCGCGTATTTCGAGGAGACGATGGAGCCGTGCGGCGCGGCGTGCGACCAATGCCGCGGCGCGACGGTTCTCGACTTGTTCCACGCGCCGGTGGGACACGGCGCGCGGCG
>JBGPOW010000223.1:0-7157 GCA_041488235.1 Binatia bacterium | reverse complement strand
CTCGCCCCGGAAGGCTGCGTCGTGAAGGTCGCAGGTCACGAGCGGCTCACACACCGCGGCCCCGCGCGCGTCTTCGAGCGCGAGGAGGACGCGATGGCGGCGGCGACGCACGGTGCGATCAAGGCCGGTGACGTCCTCGTGATCCGCTACGAAGGCCCGCGCGGCGGTCCCGGCATGCGCGAGATGCTCGGCGTCACTGCGGCACTCACCGGCGCCGGCTTGGGCGAGCAGGTCGCGCTCCTCACCGACGGCCGCTTCAGCGGCGCGACGCGCGGTCTCATGGCCGGCCACGTCGCACCCGAGGCAGCCGTCGGCGGCCCGATCGCCGCCGTCGAGGAGGGCGACCTCATCACCTTCGACATCAACGCCCGCCGCCTCGAGGTCGAGGTGTCCGCCGACGTGCTGCGAGCCCGCCTCGCGAAGTGGCGGCCGCCCGCGCCGCGATACACGAGCGGCGTCATGGCGAAGTACGTGGCGCTCGTTTCTTCTGCCGCGGAAGGGGCGATTACTCGGCCGCGTTGACCGTCCGCGCCCGCGAGCCGGAGGCCGACGGGTCGTCTGCGCGCGAAGATCGCTCGCGCGGGATGCCGGACACGCATTAGATCTTCCGTACTCCGCGGCGTCTTTGATCGAAGTGGCTCGCTCTTTATGCGCGCGCAGACGACCCGTCGGCCTCCGGCTCGCGCCTGCGGCGCTCACCGACGGCGGCCGGGTAGCGTCGCCGACGGCTGTGAACGCTGCTGCCGTCGCGCGCTACGAGTGTCGTGCCGATTTGCAACCGTCATCGCCTGCTTTCGGCTGCGCCGCTACGTCACCGTGCGGCCTCGCGATCGTGCGCTGCCGCAGCGCGACGATGCGCCCTCGGAACGCCGGCGGTCGGGAGGCGGGACGCGGTGGGTCGTTGGCGCGCATGAAGAGCGAGCCACTCGGGTAGGGACGCTACGGAATACGGAAGATCCACACCGTGTCCGGCAACCCGCGCGAGCGATCTTCGCGCGCCAACGACCCACCGCGTCCCGCCTCCCGCGCGCGGACGATCGTGATGGCGTCCACACGCGTGGCCGCGCGCGGACGACGCGCGTCCGCGGCGGCGTTGCGGGCGGCGGGCGTCAGGGAGTGACGGTCGGTGCGTCGTCCACCGCCGGATTCACCCGCAACACGAGCGCCTGGTCGGCGGTGAACGCATCCGGTTCGACGGTGCCGAGCGCGCCGAGGTAGCGCGCGACCTCGCGCGCGAGATCGTGGCCGATCGCCTCCAGGTCCGTCGCGCTTTGATTGTCGAGACCGGCGCGCGTCGAGACCGCGATGCCGGAGTGCGCGGTACCGGAGACGATCGACGGGCCGGGCGCGCCGCCGCTCACCGCCGCGGTCGTCGACTGGGTGACGAACTCGTCCACGAAGAATACGTTGATCGCGTCGCCGACGCCGTGTGGGGAGAGTCCGAAGAGCTCGTCCATTTCGTCGGATTGGCGGTTCAGGTTGTGGTCCGGGACGACGCGATCGGTCGTCGCGTCGAGGACGTCGAGGACCGCGAGCCGCAGGCCGGCGTCGCCGCTGATGTCGCTGCGGTCGGCGATCTCGACGTCGACGCCGATCGCGGCGAACGTGCGGGTGAGCTCGTGGAAGACCGTCTGAAACGCCGGTGAGTCGAGCGCGGTGCCGGCATCGAGCCCCTTCGTACCGACGAAGAAAAGGCGGACCTTGAGCGTGCCCGTCTCCGTGTGCGGGCGGCGATTGATGATGGCCGTCAGGTGGACCGTCGCGGGCACACGCGTGCGCGACGCCGTCCCCGGCGGTTGCGCCGACGCGACGGCGTTGAAGCTCCCGACGCTGAACGTGTACGTGCCGCTTTCGACGGCCGTCACGGTGCGGCTCGGAACTATCGCGGTTGCGACGGAGCCGCCGACGTCTTGTGGCGAGACGCCGCCGGTCAGCGGATTCGCGTCGTCGCGAGCGGGGGTCACCAGCTGCGTCCCGCTCGGCGCCCGCAGGCTCTCGATGTCGATGTCGGTCGCATCGCCGCCGTCGGCGACGAGGACGAACGACGTGGCGCCCTGGACGACGACGTCGAACGTCTGGCCCTGATTCGTCGCTGTGAGCGCGACGGTGCCGAGGTCGACGACCGTGATCCTCGACGCCGGAACCGACTGTGCGTGGTGCCCGTGGCTGTCGCCGCACGCGGCGATCGCCACCGTCATCACCGCCACCACCACTACGGATCCTCGCAATGCCATCATCGGCCTCCTCGCCGCGTCGCGGAAACGAATGTGTTCGCCGCGATATCGCGACCCGGGCCGCGAATCAACGGCGCGGGGGGGGGGGCGCGGTCTTGAAATCGTGTTCCGTATGATCTACGCCGCTCGCGTGGACACGCGATTCGCTCGACGTTGGCCCTCGATCCTGAGTCTCGGCATCGTCCTGACGCTCCTTGTATTCGTGGGGTGCGGGGACGACGGGCACCATGTCCGCGTCACCGCGGGCGAAGGTACCATACCGGAGCCCGGAACGTTCCACGGCACGACCAGTGTGGGTGGTCAGATTACCATCCGCGTCGGCAGCATCGATCAGATACTGCTCGAATGCGGCAACACGCCGGTTCTCGCCGTGTTCTCCCCGCCCGAGCCGGTGCACGACGACGGCACCTTCGAGGTGTCGTTCGCCGGGGCCGGCCGGACGTTCCGCGTCAGCGGGATTTTCACTACGCAGGACGCGGGTCACGGCCGCATCGACGACGATGATCATCAATGCGACGCCACCTTCGAGGTGACGCGCGGTCCGGTCGCGACGGAAGGTCCACCGTCGTTGCAGTGATCGTCGGCGGTGGGAATCCGCCGCGATGCAATCTCACGGTACGGCGAGCGCGACCTGCGCTTCGAGCGGCGTCGGTCCGGCGAGGACCGCGGCGCCGTGGACCGCGGCGCGGCGACATGCCTCGTCGAGCGGCAGCCCGCAGGCGACGTACCAGGTGAGCGCGCCGACGAAGCTGTCGCCGGCGCCGTAGCTCGCGACGCGCGTCGGCGGGGCCGGCGCGGCGGGAAAGCGCGCCGTGCCGGCGGCGGTCTCGATGCGGCCGCCGGCGGCGCCTTCGGTCATCACCAGCGCCTCGGGCGCGACCGGATAGTCGGCGAGCGTGCTCGCTTCGAGGGGGTCGTGCGCGCTGCCGACGACGACGTCGGCGCGGACGCCGGAGCGGACGAGCACGGCGCGGCGGCGCGCGGTCACGACGACGACCCGCGCGGCGCGCGCCTCCCGCAGCACGTCCGGGTCTTGGCCGGTGAAGTAGACGGCGTCGCAGCTCGCGAAGACCTTCCACGGCAGCGGATCGTCGATGCGTGCTTGCAGCGGCGCGCCGATCACCACGATCGTGCGCTCGCCCTCCGGCGTCACGAGAACGAGGTCGCGTGTGTGCGGCGCGTCGCGCCGCGCGGCGTGAACGACCGCCCGGGTGGCGGCAAGCCGCGTCGCGACCGCGGCGCCCGCGTCGTCGTTGCCGACGGCCGTGAAGAGATGCACCTCGGCGGAGCTGCGCACGAGCTGAAAAAACGTCACCCCCCCGCCGCCACCCGGAAACCAGCGTGGCGCGTCGAGGTGGACGATGTCGCCCGGCTGCGGCAGCGCCGCGACCGCGCCGAGCGTGACGTGCTCGACGTGCCCGACGACGGCGAGGCGGCGTGGTGCAGTCACGGTGCGAGCACCGCCTCCGTCACGTGCGCCGGTCGCCACCGTTCACCTCAGCTCTGCCGGCGGTGCTCGGCCGGGCCGTCGTGGAGCGCCAAGTTGCGCGCCGTGTTGACGAGGCCGACATGCGAGAACGCCTGCGGGAAGTTGCCGACCAGGCGACGGGCGCCGACGTCGTACTCCTCGGAGAGCAGGCCGACGTCGTTGCGAAGATCCAGCAGGCGCTCGAAGATGCGCACCGCCTCGTCGCGGCGGTGCAGCAGCACCAAGTTGTCGGCGAGCCAGAACGTGCACGCGAGGAACGCGCCTTCGCCGGGCGGCAAGCCGTCGACGGATTCCTCCGTCGAGTAGCGGGCGACGAAGCCGTCGCGCACGAGATGGCGCTCGATCGCGGCGACGGTGCCGTGGACACGCGCGTCGCTCGCCGGTAGAAATCCGACGAGCGGCGTCATGAGCAGACTCGCGTCGAGGAGCTTCGAGCCGTACGACTGGACGAACGCGTTCAGCTGCGGGTCGAAGCCCTTGCGGCAGACCTCGTCGTGGATCGTCGCGCGCAGCGCGCGCCAGCGGTCGACCGGACCGTCGAGCCGGAACCGCTCCACCGATTTTACCGCGCGGTCGACGGCGACCCACGCCATCATCTTCGAGTGCGTGAACTCGCGCCGCGGGCCGCGCACCTCCCAGATGCCTTCGTCGGGCTGGTCCCACGACGACTCGAGGTAGTCGAGAAGCGCGCGCTCGAGGCGCCACCCGGCCTCGTCGCCGTCGAGGCCGCTGCGCCGGCACTGGTACATGGTGTCGACGACCTCGCCGTAGACGTCCCATTGCAGCTGCCGTGAAGCGGCGTTGCCGATGCGCACCGGTTTCGCGCCTTGATACCCGGGGAGCCACGGCAACTCGAGTTCGGTGAGGCGGCGCTCGCCCGCGATGCCGTACATGATCTGCAGCTCGGACGGCTTGCCGGCGACGGCGCGCAGCAGCCACTCGCGCCACGCGCTCGCCTCCTCGCGGTAGCCGGAGACGAGGAGCGCGTAGAGCGTGAAGGTCGCGTCGCGCAGCCAGCAGAAGCGGTAGTCCCAATTGCGGACGCCGCCGAGCTGCTCGGGCAGCGACGTCGTCGGCGCGGCGACGATGCCGCCGGTCGGCGCGAATGTCAGCGCCTTCAACGTGATCAGCGAACGTACGATCGCGTCGTGCCATGCACCCTCGGCGTGGCAGCGCGCCGCCCACTCGCGCCACCACTGCTCGGTGCAGCCGAGTACCTCGTCGGCGTCGATTGCCGGGGGTGGATCGTCCTGCGACGCGTGCCACGTGAGGACGAAGGGCACGCGCTCGCCCGCCGCGACGGTGAACTCGGCGACGGTCGTGAGGTTCTCTCCGCGCAACGCCACCGGTGAGCGCATGACGAGCGCGTCGGGACCGGCGATCGCGCGGATGCCGCCGTCCAGGCGGCGCACCCACGGCACGATCGATCCGTAGTCGAAGCGGATGACGAGCTGCATGCGCATCGCCACGCGTCCGCGGCGGCCGACGACGATGCGGATGAGGTCGGGTGCGCGCGTCCGCGGCGGCATACAGTCGACGACGGTCACCGCGCCCTCGGCCGTGTCGTACTCGGATTCCAGAATGAGCGTGTCGTCGCGGTAGCGGCGGCGGACGCACGCGCCGCCCTCCGCAGGGGCGAGCAGCCAGCGGCCGTGATCTTCGGTTCCGAGCAGCGCCGCGAAACACGCGCCGGAGTCGAAGCGCGGCAAGCACAACCAGTCGATCGAGCCGTCGCGGCCGACGAGCGCGGCGGTGTGACAATCGCCGATGAGCGCGTAGTCCTCGATCGGGAGCGGCATGCGTCAGCGCGTGAGGTCGATGATCGGTTTGACGTCGTCGGAAGTGCGCACGAACGCGTCCGACCAGTCGCGCAGCGGGATGCGGCGCGTGATCAAACGCTCGAGCCATCCCCGATCGGCGGCGGCGAGCGCCGTGGCGGCGGCTTGGTAGTGACGGCGGTTGGCATTGATCGATCCGAAAATGACCGCGTTCCGCAAGACCAACGCACGGTTGAGCGCGCCGACGTCCACCGCAAGCGCGTGTCCCGCCGCCGACACGGCGAGCAGGCAGACGATGCCTCCGTCCGCCGCGTGGCGCATCGCATCGACGACGACGGCTCCCGCTCCGGTGCACTCGATCACGACGTCGGCGGGCGGGCCGGCGTCGGCGACCGCACCGGTGTGGTACGTCGCGCCGAGGCCACGCACCAGCTCCGGCTTCGGCCCGGACTCGAGGCGATCGAGGACGTGCACTTCGAGACCGCGCTGCCGTCCGAGCAGCGCCGCGAGGAGACCGATCGGACCGGCACCGGTCACGAGCACGCGTGCGGGATGCCAGCGGGCGCGGGCGCCGATGCGCTCGACGTGCTCCCACGCTTTGGCGACGACGCTCGTCGGCTCCAGCAGCACGCCGAGCGCGCCGAGCGCCGGATCGACCTTGACCGCGAACTCGGGCTCGATCCGATAGCGCTCCGCGCAGTAGCCGTCGCGCTCCTTGATGCCGTGCTCGGTGTAGCGGCCGTTGCGACACATGTCCCACTCGTCGATCGCGCAGTTCGCGCACGGCACGGGGTCCGGGCGCCGCACGATCCCGACGACGAGGTCTCCACGCGCGACGCGGCACCCCGCAGGCGCCTCGCGGACGCGCCCGAGCGACTCGTGGCCGAGGACGAGCCGCCGCCGCCCCGGCGGCGAGGTGCCGAAGACGCCGCGCAGGATGTCGACGTCGGTCCCGCAGACGCCGATCGCCAGCGTGTCGACGAGCACCGCGCCGTCGCCGAGCGGCGGCTCGTCGACGTCGTCGAGCCGCGCCGAGTCCGCCTCGCCCGGGATGGTCGTCAGTGCGCGCACGCGTGCTCCTACAGGCCGTTCACCGTGATGTAACGGTTACACGCGAGCTTGGCACATCGGCGGATCGTCGTCGCCTGGGGCCACCGATCACGCGTGTCCGACGCCGCTCGGCGGGCCATGAACGCCGCCGCTCGCAATGGCACACAATCTGCGGGGGCAATGGCGCTATGACCGCGCGTCGGTGCGCCGTCGCCCGCCACGAGGGCGTCGTGGCGGCTGCGCGGCCCGAGGAGGATGCAATGGCTCGCTGCGAGATCTGTGGCAACGATTACCCCAAGAGCTTCGAGATCGTCATGGCGGAGACGACCCATGTCTTCGACAGCTTCGAGTGCGCGATCCACGCCCTCGCCCCGGCATGCGCCCACTGCGGCTGCCGCATCATCGGCCACGGCGTCGAGACCGACATGACGACGTACTGCTGCGCCCACTGCGTCCGCGCCGCCGAGACGGCAGGCGAGGGCGTCCGCGCCGACGCCTGACGGCCAGCGCATCGCTGCCGTGATCCGTCGCTTGACGTGTGGCGCCACGACGGGGGGACGCGGGATCGTCGGCTGCACCCGTGGTGCGCATGTGAACCTTATTGCG